>PWEK01000086.1 GCA_003553445.1 Elusimicrobiota bacterium | reverse complement strand
TAAAAACCATCCGATTAACGCATTCATGATTTCTTTACAAGCCTTACAAGCTTAATTCTACCGGATGCGCCGGATTTAATCTGTACTGAAGACTTCCGGCAGTTAAATTTCTCTGCCAGCAGACCTACCAGTTCTTTATTCGCTTTTCCGTCCACCGGCGGGGATTTTAGCTTAGCAACCCAGGTTCCGTCTTCCGCCTTTTTGAGATCAGACACCCGAGACCGAGGCTTAACCCTTACTTGAATTGTTATATATGACATTTTTTATCCTCTGGCTGATTTTTCAAACATATTTTCTGCTTTTTTAGTCCATTTTAGTTTAGATTTAGCTACTGTTTTGTATATTGTTTTCTGCTAACAGTGTCTTGTAAACATTGTTAAATCTTTTGGCTTGAATGAAGTAAATCAATGCAAATGCAATAATGGGAAAAAATATACTCATACTTAATAAAACATAGAGAACAGATGAAAATACAATAAAGACAATTAAAACCAGAAAGTTGTACCAATTGGCAAAACCTATGACATGAAGTTCTCCGCTCATGTCATTATAACGAATCAGGCCATGCATCACTGGAAGATAGCCAATTTTGAAATAAGACATACCATCGAGTATGATTTCGCGAAATGCAACCTGCCCTTCAGCTATTTTCTTAAAACGAAGTGGGATGAACATTCCTTTTTTAAACTTATCGTTCAATGCTTCTTCAAACAGTCCGGGCGATTCGGAAAGACGTATTGACCGCTTGAATATGGGAATACCTGAAGTAAAGTAAAACTTCAGCCATGCGCTTCCGATAATAAGCTCTATTATCGTAACTATAACTACAATTAAAAGTATTATCTCCATATTTCATCCTGTTCCATATTATTATCTAATGTTACTGCCAATTTATAATTATGTCAAGAATAGTTGGATTTTTCCCATCCACAGCAAAAGCCCTCCTTTATAAACTTACAATACAGGGCATTTCTGGAATTCTCTTTTTCTTTATGGCACTTTTTTTGATATGCTTCATTTCAGAGGCGTAAAATTTTTGTAAAAGTGGTCGGGGGCACTAAACAAAGTTTTAACCTTATAAACCCGGACTGCCTGTTAAATACTAGATGCGCTCCGCTACCTTTTGCTTATATCTTTTCACTCTGTTTCTTTTTATAGTTTTTTTGTGAATATAGTTCAGAGGATATATGTAATTTAATTTTTTAGAAGTAAAATATGGGAGGAAAATATGGATTCAAAAAAGATCAAAAAATTAAACTATATTGTACTGCTTGTGACTTTACACAATTTGAATATGAATATGATTTTGAATCGGAACACACAAAAGTCAGCTATATAAGTTGTAGCAGAGAAATTAAAAAGACTCTGGTTTGCAATTATTGTCATTAATGATTAATAATTGGAGTAAAAGGGGATAGTTTTATGAAAACTAAAAAAATCATTATTGCAGCAGTCATCCTTACACTAGCTCTTGGCAGTTTAGGTGTCCTTCTTAAAATAAACGGTAGCTCCGCTGCAAATGAGTCTGGAGGCAATTACATATATATCGCGGAACACAAACCATTTAACGCCTGGCAACACACGAGAGGACGTACCGTCAAGTCTTTCTTATTTGATACCAGTGGGGATGTTCAGTACATTGAGCGGGGAGATTCTCAAATAGTTCGGGACTTGCGCGAAGGTAGGATGGACTTTGAACACGTACAAGACGTTTTCTCAAATCATTGGCCCGAGCGGGACCCCGGCACAGAAAAAGAGACAGAAGATTCGGACGAACCGCAGGTTATTACTCATGATCATCCCGGTTACTTTCAGGTTGTTGTAGCCTTGAGCGGGGAACCGGTCCGATTTTGGGAGGGACCGGAAGAAGATATGCCTGCGCCTTGGAGTGCGCTAATCGAAGAGAGCAGGGACCGTCTGTCTGCGGTTGAAGAAAAGGAAAAAGCAGTAGTGGCATGGCTGCATGCCACCTTACTCACGCCAGAAAGAGCCAGAGAGATGAAAACCACGACGAGACGCGTAAGGCCTATTGATGAAGCAGATCTCTCGCACTCACCCCAGCTTGAAGAAGCGCTTCTAAACCCTTTTAAAATCTTTCCAATATACAAAGACGAAAACCCTTTTACCCCGCTTGGGTGGAGCAGCTACAAGCCCGGTCGATCTGCGGCAAACGTTTCTTGGCGTGACAGTGTTTTTCGTGTTTGTCCTATGCGTAACGGCATAGTGTCAGAGTAGTCTTTTAACAAGCGGCAGGTTGATATGAAAATAAACCGGCAAATACCAGGGATTTAAATTTTAATGCTGCAGTTCGGAATTCATTTCTTCTTTTTAACAAATGGCAAAGAGTATTTAAAGAATGGTCGGGAAGGAGGGATTCGAACCCCCGATCTCGTGCTCCCAAAGCACGCGCGTTAAACCAAACTACGCTACTTCCCGACTTTTTTGAAGTTTTTTATGATGGTTCCCATTTTTTTAAAAGATATATATCTGTGACTTATTGAGTTTTTCTCTTCGGGACTCATCGTGGCAAATGTTTTTCCGGAGCTGGCAAGTTGAAAAACCGGATCGTAACCGAAACCCTCGTTACCTTTTCTTTTTTCAGTTATAAACCCGGGCACCACCCCTTCGGTAAATACCGGCTCATCCCCTTTGTAAAGACAAACCGCACATCTGAACTCGGCTTTCCTTTTTTCATGCGGAACTCCTTTGAGTTCCAGAAGAAGCTTGTCTACATTATCCTCGTAAGTTGCTTCCTCTCCGGCATACCTGGATGAGTATACTCCCGGAGAACCGTTTAAGTATTCTACAAAAAGTCCCGTGTCATCCGCAACCGATGGATACCCGAGCCTTTCATATGAGTATTTTGCTTTCAAAAGAGCATTTCCTTTAAGTGTGGATGCCGTCTCTTCAACTGACTCCATTTCCGGATACTGGCCAAGCCATGAAATATCAATATCTATATTTTTCCAGATTTCTTTTATCTCTGAAAATTTATCTTTGTTTCCGGTCGCAATTATTATCTTTTCCAATTTACTTTACAGAAAGAATTTTTTTCTGTTCCTCTATCAATTCCATTATTCCTTTTTCAGCCAGATTGACCATGTCATGAAACTGCTCCTTCCTGAAAGTAGCTTCTTCACCGGTTGCCTGTATCTCTGAAATTCTTCCGGAACCGGTCATAACCATATTCATATCAACCTGTGCTATCTTATCTTCACTGCTGTCCAAGTCCAGGGCTATCTTGCCATGAACAAGGCCGGCGCTTATTCCCGCAAGAAAATCTGTTATCGGAAATTTCGTTGCTTTATTATTAAGCTGCAGATCTTTCATGAGCATATAAAGAGCCGTGAAGGCCCCTGTCACTGAAGCGGTTCTTGTTCCGCCGTCTGCCTGGATAACGTCACAATCCACTATAATGCTCTCGTTCGGTATGAAATCCAGCTCGCAAACCGATCTTAATGACCTGGCAATCATTCTCTCAATCTCTTTTGTTCTTCCTTTTGCCCCTTTGCGTTCCCTTCTGATTCTTTCGGGGCAGGAAGATGGAAGCATTGAATATGTTGCTCCGACCCACCCTTTATTCAGGTTTCTTACATGGGGCGGCATCCAGTTTCCTGTAGTTGCCGCACATACTACTTTAGTTTTACCTGTCGATATCAGTACCGAAAAAGGGTTTGTCTCTAAATAATAAGGGACAATTTCTGTTTTCCTTTTCTCAGTATAATCTCTGCCGCCTTCGCGGGGTATTCCTTCTGAATTCATTTTACAAAATCCTTTGTTTTTCTGAAAAGCTCGGATAGTATTAAAAGCAAAAGAACCCCGCCCAGGATTAATAAAACCACATACCTGGATGCTGTCGGTCTTATTTTTAAGCTGAAAATATTCCTTAAAGCTTTATCCTCTTTGTCATAATAAATTTTCATATCTTCAAGCGATAAAAATGCATGCCCCATTTTTTCAGGCAGAGCCTGAAAAGAAGACATGTAATTTTCAGGCAAAAGCCACGTCCGGTTATTTCCCCTGAATTTTTCAATCCTGCCGAGTCCTTTTTCCTTAAGGAAATCTTTGTCTCTGGTAGGATAAAAAAGAACAAGCAGCTTATCCGGTTCAACCTGCATAAGGCGCGCGCCGTGCTCTCCTGATTTATACTCTCCGGCGGGAAAAAGTTTCAGGTTCTCATGTTCATTAATTTTAAGTTCCCCCACTGCGTTTATCTTTACTTCTTCTGACTTTGGATCCCACCAGACAACCTCTTCTCCTCTAACGCCCAGGAGCCTTACGGGTTCTGAAAACTCTTTGTGTATTTCCCAGCTTTCCGTATCCGTGTGATATTTATGTAAAACGTAACTTTGCGATGTCCCTGAGTAATAATATAAATGCTGCAGATTGGAAGAAACCGCGGCATCCAGAAAGGTGCCATCGGGGACTGAATACGAATCAAGAAGCTCATCTTCATGCACTGACGCCAAGATTAAATGCCGTCTTCCATCCATGTCTCTTTCAGCATAGCAGAGAACCCTGCCCTCATCTATCCATCTAAGAAAAGAAACCGAATATTCCTTTAATGATTCCAGGGCATTTAATTCTTCACCATGGTGTAATTTTATCCTGCCTCTATCTCTGATAAGCAGGTGGCCGTTTTCTTTTCCAAGAAACTTAAAGAATTCTTCACTTGAATATAATTTGTTCTCATCACGGTAAAGATTCAGTTTTCCGTTTTCCCACTTTTGAAAGTACAGGTATTCACCGTCAAATACCGGGTTGAATTTTTCTTTTGTTTCAAACTCTATCTGTTTATCTTCTACAATGCTTTCAATATCAAGCTGTTCCCCCGTAAATACACTTATTTCATGGTCAAAATCTTCGCCGGATTCTCTTAATATATTGAATATGTGATAAGCTTTCTCTCTTTCATCATTCATGCGGATGGTCTCTCCAAGGGGAGTGCCGTAGTTTCCTATATAACTCAGGCAGCCGTCTTCACTGCACCACCTGGTTTCCATATTATATGTTGCATAGGCGCTGAAGGTCTGAAAAAAGAGGGCAATCAGCAACAGGGTCTTCATTATTTCTTCTCCTTTAGGCTTTTGCGCAGCTTATCAAGCTCTTCGCTCAATCTGCCGGCCCTTTTCCTTGCCCGGTTTACCACTTCATCGGGAGCTTTTTCAACAAATTCCCTGTTGCTCAGCTTTTTGTTTGCATTTATTGCCTTTCCTTGAATCTTTTCAATCTTTTTCTCAAGCCGGTTTATCTCCTGCTTTCTCAGCTCTTCAGGAAGTGAAACAAAAACAGTCATGCCGGACGCTACAGCCACTGAATCAGAACCCTTTCTTTCCGCTTTAGAATCTACATTGAGACTTTCCAGAACTGCAAGTGTTTTAACATAATCTTCATATTCTTCAATGAGTTTTTTCTTTTCCCCCGAAGCCTTAACGGTTGCTTTCATCTTAACCGAAGGAGCCAGTCCGGCTTCTCCTCTTATGTTTCTTATGCCGGATACTATTTCTATAAGCACCCTCATCCTCTCACCTTCAGATTTTTTAATATCTATATCCATTTTTTCAAAACCGTTGAATTCAAGCGGGTTGGAAGTTTCAAGGTTCACTTCCTGGGAAATGTATTCCCATAATTGAGAAGAAATGAAGGGCATCACCGGATGTATTATATTTAGAATCTTCAGTAAAACCTTCAGAACTGTTTTCTCCGCTGTTTTTTTTCCGGGCCTGTCGCCGTAAAAACGCAGTTTAACTATTTCAAGATACCAGTCACAGAAATAGTTCCAGCTAAATTCATATATAAGCCTGGTGGCCCGGGCATTATTGAAGTTCTCATAACTTTCCTTTATCTGCCGGATGAATCTTTCTAATTCATACAATATCCATTTATCTGCCAGTTCCATATCTTCTTTTTTCAGACCTTCAAGGTTATCAATTTCAATATTACTGAGTATCAGTCGAGTCGCATTCCATAATTTATTGCAGAAATTTCTGCTTCCCTTAAAGTCTTCCTCCGAAAGATGGATATCCCGGCCGGGCACAGCGGACTTGGCCAGGGAGAACCTGAGCGCGTCGGTGCCGTATTTATCAATGATATCTATAGGGTCTATCACATTCCCCTTTGACTTGCTCATCTTATTGCCTTTTTCATCCCTGATCATTCCGTGAATGTTCACATACCTGAAAGGCTTCTTGTCCATCATCTCAAGCCCCATCATAACCATACGGGCAACCCAGAGATAAAGAATTTCATGTCCGGTAACGAGAACATCTGTGGGATAGTAATATTCAATGTCTTCATTTTCGGAAGGCCAGCCCAGTGTGGAAAAAGGCCACAGCCCCGAAGAAAACCATGTATCAAGAACATCCTCATCCTGCTTCATCTGTCCGTTTTTGCAGTGTGGACATACCTGGGGTTTTTTATAGTCGGCAACCGGCGGACAATCCTCGCTTTCACAATAATAAACCGGAATCCTGTGCCCCCACCATATCTGCCTGGAAATACACCAGTCATGTATATTTTCCAGCCAATTTATGTACGGCTTTTCCCAGCTTTCAGGAACAAATTCTATTTCTTTTTTTCTGGAAACCTCAAGGGCCTTATCAGCCAGGGACCTCATCTTCAGAAACCACTGCTTTGAAAGAATGGGCTCAATAACAGTTTGACACCTGTAGCAACTTCCTACCGAATGCCTATAATCTTCTATTTCTGAAATAAAGTTCTCTTTTTTCAGATGCTTTACAAGCTCTTTACGGCATTCATATCTGTCCATGTTGGCATACCGTCCAGCCTCCTTCGTCATTTTTGCGTCTTCATCTATTACTTTAATTATATCAAGGCCGTGTCTATTTCCCATGTCAAAGTCATTCGGGTCATGTCCCGGAGTTACCTTGACAGCTCCGGTTCCGAACTCGGTGTCAACCATATCATCTGATATTATCTCAATTTCTCTGTTTACAACGGGAAGCAGCGCTTTTTTACCAATTAATTTCTTATAGCGTTCATCATTGGGGTTTACCGCAACTGCCGTATCTCCCAGCATTGTCTCGGGCCTGGTAGTAGCGACTACCACATACCCCTCCCCGGTTCCCTTAACCGGATATTTTATATGCCACAGCTTGGTATCACGCTCCTCATACTCAACTTCAATATCAGAAAGGGCCGTGGAACACCGGGGACACCAGTTAATCATATACTCACCGCGGTATATTAAACCCTTGTTGAAAAGTTTAATAAATGCCTCTTTTACAGCATCGCTGCACTTTTCATCCATAGTAAATCTTATGCGGTCCCAGTCGCAACCGCAACCCAGCCTTTTAAGCTGTTTTATTATTTTTCCCCCGGACTCATCCTTCCACTTCCACATTCTCTCAAGGAATTTTTCCCGTCCCAGGTCATGACGGGTTTTGCCTTCCTCAAGAAGCATCTTTTCTACAACATTCTGGGTAGCAATGCCCCCGTGATCGGTTCCGGGCATCCACATAACGTTGCGCCCGATAATCTTATGGTATCTTATAACTATATCCTGGATAACATTATTGAGCGCGTGCCCCATATGGAGTACACCCGTTACGTTAGGCGGAGGAATTACAATAGAGTACGGACGGCGTTTATCAGGTACGGATTTGAAGGTTTTATCTTTTGTCCAGCGCGAGGCCCATTTTTCCTCATATTTATCGGGTTCATATCTTTTAGGTATATTTCTCATAATTTAGACTTTAATTATAAACTTTTAGATAAACTAATGCAAACAGCACTTGAAGACTTAATTTCGGTCATTCCCCCTTGCTAATCTCTCCCGGGATCGCAAAAACTTTATTGCCCAGATGATGAAGGGTTTTTCCCTCTTCTTTTTCTACAAGAACCCTATCGGAAAAACCTTCTTCAACTGCCCCTGCAGAAATAATTTGCCCTACAAAAAGATACACATGCCCGGCATCATATTCTTCAGTCAGCCGGCATTCCATATAGCCCACGCATCCTTTAGGTATCCTTGCATTTATTTTCTCAGCCATTTCATATTTGATGGAGAATTTTTCAAACTTGTCAATCTCTTTTGCTGAAACAGTCCCGGTATTTTTCACCAATGATATCTGATTTTTTCCCGGAACGCATAAAGCGAATTCGCCTGTCTTTTTTATATTTCCGGCTGTAACATGCTTTTTCCCAACTGCAATCAAAACCTTTGGAGGAGTTTTGCTTACAGGGCAGTTCCAGGCCACCGGAGCCAGGTTGAATCTTTCTTCATCTGAACAGGTGGAAACCAGAACCACCGGCCCGTGATTTACAAGCCTGTATCCCACTCCGGGTGAAATATCCCGATATCCATTCATAAATTTATCTCCCTGTATGTATAATTCCCTGTGTTCATAAGAGGGTTCTTTTCTGAATCGCCTACTGCGTTTACCACCTCTCCTGTAAATATTGTATGGTCGCCTGTTTTAAACTCTGCCTTTTTTCTGCACTCGAAATTAACCCTGCATCCTTTTATATTCAGGAGATTAACTTTTGCGGCATTTTCTGTTTCTATGTTTTTCTCCTCTATCTTATTTCTGTCCCTGCCTGAACAACCCCCGCAGTATTCAACAATATCCCGCTGGGCGGCAGAGGGGTAAGCCAAAACGAACTCATCATACTTCTTCATCAGTTCATGTGTATATCTTGTATGTCCTACAGATACAGCAAGCAACGGGGGATTAAAAGATGTTCTCATAACCCACCCTGCAACCATAATATTGACTTTCTCTTTTTTTCTGCCCGATACAACCAGTACAGAATGCTCGGGTTTAGTCAATTCAGATAATGCTTTTTTAACCGGAAAACGTTTCATAAGTATAATATCTTATACATAATTGAGCTTTTGTCAAAACTTTTCAAAGACTGAAAAAAAGATAAAAAAATGTATAATAACATTCTATGAAAATTGGAGCGCACTGTCCGGTATCGAAAGGATATAAAAATGCAGTAAGGCATCTTATAGAGGCCGGGGGAAACTCTATGCAGATTTTCTCCGGAAACCCGAGGGGATGGTCCCGGAAACGGCTGAACCCGGAAAAAGTACGGGAGTTTATAAACATGAGGGAAAAAGAGGGGGTGTCACCGCTTGCCGTGCACGCCCCTTACTTAATAAATATTGCGGGTACAGGGAAAGTCTATGATAAATCAATCTCAGCACTTAAAACCGAGTTTATTAGAGCGGATAAACTTAAAGCGGATTACCTTATACTGCACCCGGGAAATTCGCAGAACCTCAAAGAAGGGATAAAAAGGGCTGCCTTCGCAGTAACGACCGCTATAGAAAAAACCCGGCCCGGGGTAAAGCTGCTTATTGAAAACACAGCGGGCGGTGGAAACTCAATAGGGGCCTTACCCGAGAACCTTCTTCTTCTTAATGACACTATTAAATCGGAAACAGGATTTTGTTTTGATACCGCGCACGCATTTCAGGCGGGTTTATCAGCGAGGGATATGCTTCCTATAGCTGGAAAAACAGAGGTTATTCATATAAACAACTCAAAAACCGAATTTTCCTCCCGCCGGGACAGGCATGCCCATATATTCAGCGGAGCCATTAAAATTGAAACTTTTAAGGAAATCATAAACCTCAAACCCTGGCGGGATAAGGTTTTCATAATAGAAACCCCCGATGCTGAAAAAATGGATAAAAAGAATATAGAACTTCTTAAATCTCTCAGAAAAAGTTCATCCTAGCTTATAGTGTTTTCTAACATCGCGATATATTTTCCACCTGCAGTTTAACCCCGCCGGAAATGTTACAAAATCACCTTCGCCGAATTCCACGGGTTCACCGCCATCAGGCACCACCTTAACCTTTCCCTCAAGTAAATAACACTGCTCCTTGCTGTCATAACTCCATGGAAATTCCGAAGCTTCTTTTTCCCATACTGGCCAATCATAAACACCCCTGTTTTTGAGCTCCTCCTGTGAAAGTTTTTCAACTATTATGTTTTTCATAGAACTAACCTCCCTCTTAATGTTCATTCAACCGTTTTAATATTAACCTCTTCCATCACCACTTTGTCTATCGGGCGGTTATTGGGATCTGTGGGCATCTCGGAAATACCATATACAATATCCATCCCTTCAACAACCTCTCCGAATATTGTATGGCTCCCATTGAGCCACGGGGTTTCATTAACCGTTATGAAAAACTGGCTTCCGTTTGTATTCGGACCGGTATTTGCCATTGCCATAAGGCCAGGTCGGTCAAAATTAAGGCCTTCTACTATTTCACAATCAAACTGGTAGCCGGGGCCGCCCATTCCGGTACCAAGCGGATCGCCGCCCTGTATCATAAATTCGCTCATTACACGGTGAAAAATTAATCCGTCATAAAATCTGGAAGTAGTTTTCTCCCCTGTCTCAGGATCCGTATACTCTTTAGTTCCTTCAGCCAGGCCGACAAAATTCTCTACCGTCTCCGGGGTTTTTTCGCAATACAGATGAACTACAACCTCTCCCAGTGATTCTCCGTCATGAGATATATCAATTACCGCATACCTGCCCGGCTCCCTGTTTTCGCCAAAACCCAAAAAAAATACCGCCGTTGCTAAAACAAATAATGCTTTCTTCATTAAATTTCCTCCATAATTTTACTTATTCCTGCAAAAAACCGATTCTTCATACATCCTGTAACCGCCGCATAACCTTTTAAGATAACCCCTGTCAGCTCCTTTTTTTATATATTCCAGCCAGAAGGGAAAGCTTGTGCACTGTTTCGGCCTTACCGGATATATTGAACACCTTCCTTTTTCCAGAAAGAGACAGGGGTCACTGTAACCTTCAGAAAACCTGATTCTTTCCCCTTCCCTTACAACATAATCCTTTTTAAACCGCGGGATGCTCATTTTTAGAAATTCCGATATTTTTTTTAATTCATCCGGGTTTATATAAACATACCCGGGCGTTCTGCAGCAGTCACCGCATTCGAGGCAGTTGAATTCGGAAGTTTTTTCTTTTGTCTTCATTTCTTTTAAATTTCTCTTATGTCTTTTATTCTGTCTATTCTGAAAACCCGTATACTGCTGGCTTTAAAACAAAAAGACACAAGATAATTGAGTTTTTTATAGGATGTTATTTCAATGGGTTCCACTTCTCTTACAGATTCAAACCCGTATTTGGAAATATACTTGATTTTTATATTTCGGCTGTTCTTTATAGCTTTCTTTAAAACAGGGGATATCGACCCTTCTTCCGCATAAGGAACCTGAATGCTTCCTCCCTGAAGTTCTAGCAGATCTTCAACCGAGCAGACATTTTTATTCTTTTTTAAGCTATCAAGAAAATAATTCAAAACTGAAGATGTCATTTCCACATCCCCCATAGCCCTGTGCGCATTCTCTGTGGAAAAGCCAAGATATCGGGAAATATTAGAAAGAGAATTGTTTGGAAATTCAAACTGCTTTCTTGCTAAAAGCAGTGTGTCCACAACCGGGTTATCCAGCCTGCCGCAAATATTGCTCATAGGCGGAACAATAAACCTCAAATCAAAAGCCGCATTGTGACAAACAATCACCGAATCCTTAAAAATATTACAAAGCCGGCCGGCAATTTCCGTAAATTCGGGCGCATCAGAAACCATCGAAGAACTGATCCCGGTTATTTCAGTAATATTTGCCGGGATTTCCCTCAGGGGATTTATCAGAGTGTGAAACCTCTCCTTTTCTTTTCCCCCTTTTATTTTCATAACCGCTATTTCGGTCATTCTATCTCCTATATGGGGGAAAAAACCAGTTGTCTCAACATCGAGAACAACAAACGGTATTTCATCTATCGAAGTTTTCAAATTTTCCTTTCTCTCTAACCCTTTCTACTTATGAATAATAATTCTACTGTTATTTACCCATCTTTTCAAGTCAAAATTGACACAGGGTATTTAATATTAGTATAAATGCCTTTGTTGCACCTGAATTTTAAATTTCATAAAATTGCATTAATTGCAGCCAGAAACCATGGAACTTATTTTAATATTTACCGGATCCTTTGTAGTAGCTCTTTCGGGCGCGCTTGCGCCCGGCACGCTGCTTGCCGCCACCATTGCTTACTCAGTCAAAAGAGGGGCAGCGGCAGGGCCGCTTATAATACTGGGGCACATGATTTTAGAACTCGGGCTGCTTGTACTTTTAATCTTCGGTTTAAGCCGTTTTATTTTTACGGAAACTGTAATAAGAATTATTTTCATATCCGGCGGTTTTCTTATGATAATCCTGGGTGGGCTGATGCTCCGAAGCAAAAACAGAAACCATGATAACATCCCGGATAAAACCGAACATCTTCCGAGCCCGTTCCTGAGCGGAATTGTAGTGAGCGTATCAAATCCCTACTGGACAATCTGGTGGCTTACCATAGGCATGGGATACCTATTAAAAGCCCTTCAGCACGGCATCCTGGGAATTGCGGCTTTTTTCCTAGGACACATACTAGCGGATTTCGGATGGTATACTCTTGTATCCTACTCAGTAAGCAGGGGAAAGAACCTTGCGGGAGGCAAAAAACAGACCATTCTTATTTTCATATGCGGAGTATTTCTCATCCTCTTCGGCATATGGTTTTTTATAAGCGGGATAAGAGCAGAATCAATCCCAAAAGTATAAAAGTATAACCCCGACATCGGGTTATTCGTAGCGGAGGGCGTCGATCGGGTTAAGGTTTGCAGCCTTTTTTGCCGGCCAGAGCCCGAAGAAAACACCTATCCCCACCGAAAAACCCACCGCGAGAAAAACAGAAGAAGCAGCAATCCTCGTGGACCACCCTGCATATTCGGCCAGGGCTGAAGATATCCCCCAGCCAAGGGCTATGCCCATCAGGCCGCCGGTAAAGCATATTGCAACGGCCTCTATGAGAAACTGCGAAAGGATATCCCGCCTGTTAGCCCCCACGGCCTTTCTCAAGCCAACCTCACGGGTTCTTTCTGTAACGGCAACGAGCATTATATTCATTATGCCTATACCCCCTACAAGAAGGCTTATGAAGGCTATCGAGCCCAGAAGCCATGAAAAAGTCCTGGCAGTATCCGCAATGGCATCCTGCATCTCGGCCCAGTTTCTTATTCTTACTATCTCCTCCATCCTTCCGGGTATCCTGTGTCTCGTGGTTATAATATCCCTTATCTCTTTTTCCACCAGGGGCATGGCGCCCTCGACAGCTTCCACATCTATATAATCCACATTTCTTTTCCCCAGAACCCTGTACATTGCCGTATTAAGCGGAACGAGTATCATCTCGTCGGGATCCCTGCGGCCCCCGGTTCCCTTTTCCGGGAGAACCCCTATTACATTAAAATTTATCCGGTTTATTCTGATTGTCTGCCCGAGCGGAACCTCCCCGGGAAAAAGCTCATTCGCCACACTGTGCCCCAACACAGCCACCCTGGAGCGTTCCATGACCTCATCATGAGAAAAGAATCGCCCCTCAAGGGGGGTGACATCCCTCATATGTTCGTAATCAGGCATAACACCGTAGAGGTCTGTATCCATATTCCTGTTCATATAGACAGCCCGCACGTTTCCTGAAACGACTCCGGAAGCCCTGATTAAAAGAGAGCTCCTTTTTAATGCCTCGGCATCTGCCTGCTCAAGCCTGAGGCTGATTCCCGATTCCGCTGCAGCGCTTCTTCCGAAACGGCGGTCCTGGCTCACGGAAAGCACATTTGCCCCCATATGGGCAAGCCTCTGCTGAACATCCTCCCTCGCTCCCGTGCCCAGGGCAAGCATCGCAATAACGGCAGTCACACCTATCATCACACCGAGTATCGAAAGAAAGGAGCGGACCTTGTTGGAAACAAGGGACTTTATTGCCTGCGCGAAATAACTCCGTGTCTGGTAAAAGTTAAACCTGTGTTTTTTTACTTCATGCTTTGAATGAGGAAGGTTCTCTTTCCCTGCTTTGTTTCTTTTTTTAACTTTTTTATCCTCTATTATCTCTCCGTCTCTAAGCCGTATAATTCTTTCCGCGCGGGCTGCCAGCTCCTCTTCATGTGTAACCATAACCAGGGTTTTTCCAGAACGGTTTAAATCCTCCAGTATCTCCATGATATCTTTGGCAGTAGCCGTATCCAGGTTTCCGGTAGGCTCATCCGCCAGTATTAAATCAGGGTTCTTTAAAACAGCCCGGGCTATCGCCACTCTCTGCTGCTGGCCACCCGAAAGCTCATTGGGGTGGTGTTCCATTCTGTCTCCCAGCCCGGTCTTCTCCAGAAGCTTTCCGGGCAAAGGGTAATTCTTCCGTTTATTCTTAGGCGTATAAAGAAGGGGGAGCTCCACATTATCATAAGCGCTGACCCTGGGAAGCAGGTTGAACATCTGAAAAACAAAGCCTATGTACTCGTTTCTGTACGCTGCAAGAAGATCCCCGGAAAGGTTTGAAACATCATGTCCTGAAAGTATATATCTTCCCGTATCCGGGATATCAAGAAGTCCCATTATATGAAGAAGGGTGGATTTTCCTCCGCCGGAAGGGCCTGTTATAGCGACAAATTCACCGGGTTCTATCTCCAGCGAAATGTTTTTCAATGCTTTGACCTCAAATTCCCCCAAGCGGTAGGTTTTTGAAATGTTGCGTAATTTAATCAATTGAGTCAGTTCATCCCCGGAAGGCCAAACCTTCTGCTGCCGCGTTCATTGTTTTCCTGCGATGGGGGCATAACAATCACTGTCTCATCCTCAGAAAGGCCGGATACAATTTCAATTCTTTCAGTACTCCTGAGGCCGGTTTTCACCTCCCTCGTCTCAGGCTTTCCGCCGGGCCCCTTTACCGTAACAAAGGCGCTCCCCTGACTCCTGGTAACCGCAAAACTGTCTAAAGTAAGCGCATCTTCCTTTTTATCTAAAATAATATCAGCGGTTGCGCTCATACCGGAGCGGAGGATACCAATTTCCTCCATTGGAATTATATCGACTTTGTAGACCGTAACATTATTTATAACCTCGGATTCATAAGCGATATGTTCTATTTCTCCAATTATTTCACGCTGTGGAAATGCATCCAGCGTAACCGCCGCCCGCTGGCCCCTTTCCAGTTTACCCATATCAGTTTCATCAACCCGAGCCTGCACTATTAGGTCATCGGCCATTACCAAAACGGCATCCTGGCTTCCCACCGACTGCCCGGGCTGGATGTCCCGCCTTATTATGAATCCGGAAAGAGGGGCTATTATAGGAGTAGGCCTGTATATTTCCTCCCACCTTTCAAGCTCCTCCTCTCCCCTCGAACGGGCGGTATCCAGCAGGGCCGCGCGCTCGGCAGAACTCATCCATGCGATTACCTCTCCCTTACCTATCGCATCCCCTTCAGAAACAAGAACCTCTTCAAGCCTTCCTGAAACAGGAGGTTTTATTTCAAGGCGGTTTCTGGGCCTTACCTCGCCTGCTGCAGAAACCGTCACTTCTATATCAGCAATTTCAGGTTCCACTGTCCTGTAATCCGGGTTCTTCTCCCCGTCTCTTAAATTAAAGTATAATATTAATGCCGAAAGAATAACTAAAGCCGTAAAAATATATTTTTTCATTTTTTTTACTCCAAAAATGATTCTGTCTTTCCCGCCGCTCTTATAAATTCGGACCACGCAATGAAAGCCGAATGTTCGGCTTCCTGAATCCGGTTGCGGGCCGTGATATATTCATTTTCTACGGAGTCCCATTCGTTAAAAGATATAAGTCCGTTCCTGTACTGCTGTGCAGCAACATCGACCCTCACCTCAAGGGCTTCCATGTACTTTTCCCTTACCTTTATATTTTCCACAGAATTCTTAAACCTGTTGTATGCGCCCAGAAGTGACGAGAAGACATTCTGCCCGGTCTCCTCAAGCCGCAGAAGAGAGATTTCCCTGTTTATATCCGAGGTCTTTCTGTCTATAATATTTCTTCCGCCCGAAAAAAAAGGGTAAGAAAGTGTAACCCCGATCCGGCGCGAGTCATCGGGAGGCCAGGTGCTGCCTGACCATGAAACCCCGGCGCTTAAGTTTATATCCGGGTATAAACTCTTTCTCTGCATACTCAGCCTATATTCAGCGGCCCGGAGCTGATAATAAGCTAAAGCGTAATCGGGATTTTTAAGCGCTACTTCATCCAGGCGTAACTCCACATAATCGGGAAAATCCAGAGAGCCTTTCGCTGTAATATCCCTGTAATCCCCGCGTCCCATGAGGGTCAAAAGATTTCTTTTTTTAACCTCAATATCGCGGCGCGCTCTTTCAATATCATGCTCCGCCTGCATAACATCAGCCCGCGACCTCAGGTATGCCCCCTTGTTCTCTCTCCCCGCTTCATACCTGAGTTCCACCAGCTCCAGGTTTTCTTCTCTTCTGCTGAGTATATGCTTTAAAAGTGTGATATTCTCCTGGGCGGTCAGAAGCTCGGCAAAGGCGCTGCGGGAGGCGGCAACCGAATCAGCGACCTCTTTTTGATACCTGATTTTCTGAATCTCAAGCTGGGTCTCGCTCAGTTTTATCTCATCGGTAATCCTCAATCCCGGGAAAAAGTCAATATCCCCGGATATGCTGTAGTTGAAATTATCATCCCGGGAGGGATAAGAATCCACATAGGAAGCCCCGGCTGAAAAATCCGGGTAAAAACTTGAATAGCTTTTTCTGTGCTCAAGCTCCGCCGCCTGGAGGGATTTCCTTTCCCTGACTATGGAGAAATTGTTCTCAAGAACTTCTTCTTTTACATCACTCCATTTAAGGTATTCAGCGGCGTTAACGAATAACGGGAAAATAACTGAAACCAGAGCCAGCGCAAGTACCCTCTTTAATAAATAAGAATAAGTTAATCTCATATTTAA
The DNA here is from genome assembly GCA_003553445.1 of Elusimicrobiota bacterium. Classification (GTDB taxonomy): domain Bacteria; phylum CG03; class SLGR01; order SLGR01; family SLGR01; genus PWEK01. The sequence continues at coordinate 155 of PWEK01000086.1, read as the reverse complement.
TTATACCTAAATAACATTTCAACTATTTAGACACCTGGCGCCGCTGGAATGTTTCAATTTTTTTTTTAGTATTCAGCGAAAAGCGTAGTGCCCGGGTTTCTCTATGAGCGCCATAGCGGCAGGCAGAGTTGTCATAAGCGGAATCTGGTTCTCGG
>PWEK01000066.1 GCA_003553445.1 Elusimicrobiota bacterium | reverse complement strand
GTTCGCCGGGGCAATCAGGCGAGTATTCCTCCCCGTGTTCTGGATAATATTGCCCTGGTTGATTCATTAAAGGATGATTTTGCGCCTGAAGAATATCCCCTCTATTTTGAAGATCCGGTCCTGTCAGGTATTATCCGTCAGGCCCTGGATAATCCCCATGACCCTATTTTTCCCCGAGATGCTCAAAAGCTGGAAAAATTGATAATCAGCAATGGTCCCGTCAGCTCCCTTCAGGGACTGGAGGCATTTACCTCTTTAAATTACCTCTATATCTATAGCTACAACCTCGAGGATTTTACCCCCCTTGCCCATTTGCCCAATTTAAGAACCCTATATCTCGATTCTTATTACCTGGATGATCTTTCTTTTTTGAACTCGTTAACTAACTTAGAGACCCTTTCCCTGCTCTACAATGAGGATAAAGATCTAAGCCCCCTGCAAAATCTCACTTCCCTGACCGAACTCCACCTTTCAATTCCTCAAGGGGCTGATATGCAGAAATTAGAGGCCTTGAATAACCTTAAATTTCTCAGGATCCCCTTTACTGAAGTACAGGACCATTCTTTTCTCTCGTCCCTGACTTCTCTGGAGGAACTCTATTACAATGGTTACCCGTTTACCCATTTCGATGTTCTTGCTCCCCTGATTAACCTTAAAGCCCTCTCCCTCCCCTATCATGAAGTAGAGGATATTTCTCCCTTGGCCAATATGAAGGAGTTAAATTATCTCTTCCTGGGCCATTACCCAATACCGGATATCTCTCCCCTGCAGGCACTTACCAACCTGGAATCCCTGGAACTTTCCATGACTGATCCCCAGGGGTTAGAAACAATCAGATATTTGGAAAACCTCAAGTTTCTGGCCCTCCGGTGGAGTGATCTGGAAGACATTTCACACCTTTCTTCCCTCGTCAAACTGGAACAACTAACTCTGGCATATAATGAAATTGGGGATATTTCTCCTCTGAACAGTTTAACCAAATTAGAGCTCCTGGATCTGAGCTGGAATAGTATCTCCGATATCAGCCCTCTTGGAAATCTGGATGATTTAAAATACCTTTACCTGACCCACAATAATATTTCCTGCATCAACCCCTTACTAAAAAATCCTCGCCTGGGGCCAGGATTGATGCTTTTTATGGAATATAATGGGCTGGATGTTAGTCCCGGAAGTTCCACCTTAAGGGATATTGAGGAACTGCAAAACCGGGGAGCAATAGTTTTTTATTAAAAGTTTATAAAGGAAAAGAAAGAGCTGTTTCCCTGATCAATAACTATTCTAATTCACATTCCGGACCCCTGAGCAAAAAGTCCAGGAATTTCTACCCTGAATAATTTTTGGAACCTTTTTCTCTGGTTTTCGAATGCTTTTCTAATCCTTTTCGGATGATTATTCAATAATCAGGTTTGTCAGCCTATCCTTTTTGTATTAACCAGAAACCTGTACATCATTAATACACCTTTACGAGATCCGGTTTAAAAAAGTTTTTGCGGGATTAGTTTAAGAGATCTTCCACTGTCAAATCCATGAGTTCAAGAAGAGTGGTAATCTGTTTTTCTTTAAAATCATTGGAGAAGGAGTAACTGTACTCCCCTGGCCCTTCCCGAATAAATTCATGGTTTTTGAAAGCTACAATTATGAAGAATGTAGTGATATTCTCCTTTAATTTCGCCCCGTTCCAGCCTACCTTGGGCAATGGTTTGGTGCACTCTTTAAATCCTTTCCTCACCTTATACTGAACCAGAGCTCTGACAAGTAATGCCACCCAAGGATCATTACCAGGGCCCTGATCCTTTGAGGTGTTTCGAGAAAAATGGTAGAAGGGGTCTTTCAATAACCGGAACTGAATTTCCACCTTGCTTTGATTTTTGTAGTTTTCCAGTACCTGAACAGGACTGAGATTTTTGGGGTCTGTGTTAGTTATCAGGACAAAGCTTTCTTCCTTCCTTTGAAATTTATGCATGTGTGTTTCATGGGCACCAGTTACTTGAATTTTCAGATGCCAGGTGGTGATGATCCGAGGTGGTTTAGGATTCTTCCCGGGATTTCCTCGGGGCCTCTTTTTCACCTCTTCAGTCACCATGGAGGCAGAATAGGTAAAAATGCTTTTCTTGTGAGCCTTTTGAAAACGTTCCAGTTCTTTTCGAGCATCGGCTTCGCAGGCAAATTGTTTTTTTCAACTTCGGAAATATCTTTTTCCAGCTCATGTAGTTGCTTTTCCTTTTTCTTCTCAAATCGTTTTATTCCCTCACTGGTCTGATACACAAGAAGGCGAACTGTGGACCCGAAAACCTCTTCTGAGAACTCCTGCACCTTATACTCAGCAGCACCCTTCCTTTCACTAATAACCCCTATATCTTCCCAGTTCCCTTCATCATAGGCTTTTTGAGTTGCCTCTTCTGCAAGTTTATTGCTGAAGTTGGCAGGACAACGGGAGATAAATTGGATCCTTTTTTGGGGGTTCATCATGGTTTGAAATAAGTTCTTATTGATGAGCTTTGAATCCGCGATGAATATACAATGCGGCATTTGTTTTTCAAATACATCAGCCACAAAATCTAAAGCTTTTTCATTCCAGACTTTATCGGAAGTATTCCCGCTCATAACAGAACTGGCTACAGGTATGCCATGCTCATTCACAATTTTCCCATAGACAACCTGATTATTATCAGGTCTATTATCCTTGTTAAAACCTTTTACCTGGTGCGAAACACGGCGGTTCAGAGCCACCGCCGCGGAGTCTTAGGGCCACTGGCGCGCTGTCAGAGAGCCACCCAACGCGGAGTTTCAGAGCCACCTGGCGCGGACTTGAGAGCCACTAAAGGAATAATCCACTACTCCATGTAAGATGGATTTACTGCTAAAAAAGCAGAATACATTTTGCAGGGGGTAATGCAATGACAGATTATCTTACTATTGTTCGGGCCGTTTACAGCGGCCTCAGTCAACGACAAGCGGCGGCCACCCATAAAGTATCCAGGAATACCGTATCGTTGCTTATACGGCATGCTGAAGCCCAGGGGTGGCTTACACTGGAAGACTTGAATGGGCTCAGCAACGCTTCATTCTCAAAAGCATTGGTAAAGCCAGATAGTCATACCCGTGATGAGACATTCAAAATGCCGGATTTTGAAAAAGTCCACAGGGAACTGGCCAAACCACACGTCACATTGAAACTGCTCTGGGAAGAATATGTGGAGGAGTGCCAAGGCAGCGGAGAACGGTTCTATATGGAGACCCAGTTCCGGCTTTATTACCATAAGTTTGCCAGGGTTCATAAAGCCACCATCCGCCTTGAGCACAAGCCAGCTCTCTCTTTAGAGGTGGACTGGGCTGGTAGCAAAATAGCGTATTATGACCCTGAGATTGGTAAAATGGCAGAAGATTCTCTGTTTGTTTCAGTCCTGCCCTGCAGCCAGCTAATATACGCAGAACCCTTTCAGGATGAAAAATTGCCTTCCTGGATTGAGGGGCATGTTCATGCCTTCCAGTACTTCGGCGGAGTTTCTAAGACCTTGGTCCCGGACAATCTTAAGGCCGGGGTCCGGCGTCCAAATTTCTATGAGCCGGATCTAAATAGGACGTACCAAGAGATGGCGGGCTATTACGGAACCGTTATCCTTCCTGCCAGAGTCCGTAAACCCAAAGATCGATCTTCGGCTGAAAACAGCGTTCTCATTGCTTCCAGAAAGATTCTGGCCAGACTGAGGAACACGCAGATTCTCAGCTTTGCAGATCTACAGGATCTCATTCGTTCTGGTTTGGAAAAAGTAAATGAAGCACCCCTGACCGGGAAAAGCGAAAGCCGTTGGTCCTCCTATCTTGCCGAAGAAAAAGATTTTATGCTCCCCCTTCCCAAAACCCCCTACGAGCTGGCTCAATGGGGAAACGCCAAGGTGCAACCAAATTGTCATATCGCCTATCAGCGCAAATTTTATTCTGTTCCCTTTGAATACTTGGGGGAAAGAGTGGATATCCGAGCAACCCGTTCTACC
>PWEK01000029.1 GCA_003553445.1 Elusimicrobiota bacterium | reverse complement strand
TCGTAGGCCCGCTGCAGAAAAGTGGAGTAAACAGCCACAACCGGCAGCATTCTTCTGGCCGCAAGTCCAGAAGCGAAGGTCACAGCGTGCTGCTCTGCTATACCCACATCAAAAAATCTCTCAGGAAAACACCTTGAGAAATTGTTTAAACCTGTTCCGCTTTTCATCGCCGCCGTAATGGCCACCACATCCTTATCCTCTTCAGCAAGTTCAGTTATTGCCTTTTCGAAAACGTCCTGGTAATTTAAGCTCCCTTCATTTTTAGTTGAGTTGCCTGTTTTCAAATCAAAGGGAGAGGTGCCGTGAAAAGACTCAGGATTTTCCTCCGCAGGTTTGTATCCTTTTCCTTTCTTTGTCAAAACATGCAGGAGTTTCGGGCCCTTTATTTTTCTTATTTTTCCGAGTGTATCAAGCATTTTGTTTATATCATGACCGTCCACTGGACCAAAGTAGTCAAACCCGATTTCCTCAAAAAGCATTCCCGGGGTAAGTATAACCTTTGACCTCTTTGCAATTCTCATTAAATGCTTTCCCCTTGGATACTTGTTGAGTATTTTCCCAACCCTGTTTTCCATTTTCTGAAAGGGTTCAAATGTCATAATTCTCGTAAGGTACTCTCCCAGGGCCCCCACCTTCCCTGATATAAACATCTTGTTGTCATTTAAAATTACAAGCATATCCTTTTTGAGATGACCAGCGTTATTCAAACCCTCAAATGCCATTCCTCCTGTCATTGAACCGTCTCCGATTACTGCAACTATATCGTAGTCTTCTTCTTTCAGGTCCCGGGCGCAGGCAAACCCCAAAGCGGCAGAAATAGATGTAGAAGAATGACCTGTGCCAAAACAATCATGAGGGCTCTCTGACCTTTTGGGAAACCCGCTTATGCCGCCGCGCGTTCTCAAGGCGCTGAATTCTTTTTTTCTTCCCGTAATTATTTTATGAGCATATGACTGATGCCCAACATCCCAAATTATCTTGTCTCCCGGCGAGTTATACATATAATGCAGAGCAATGGAAAGCTCAACCACCCCTAAACTCGGAGCCAGATGACCCCCGGTTTTAGATGTTGTCCTTATTATGTAATCGCGGATTTCCTGTGCCAGAACATTAAGCTCTTCGGTTTTTAGCTTTTTCAAGTCTTCCGGGCCGTTTATTCTTTCAATCATAAAATTTTCACCTACCTGTTTCTATTAATCATAAAATTTGCCATACCAAATAATATTTCGCTGCCTTCCCCTTCTTTTTTTAAGGCGCGTTTTGCCTCTTTTATATATTCTTTTGCCTTTAAAAATGCCTCCGGGGATGCTTCTTCATCAAGAATGTCATCCCGCAACTGAAATGCCTTACCAAGATTTTCACCATATAAAGCAAGTTTGTCAAGTCTTTTTCTATTCAGTCCGCCGGCAATACCCCCTATAACAGCAGAAGCCTTAAAAAGTTTTGCAGTTTTTAAATCATTTATGAAGTCTTCTTTTTCATCACCATAAATATCCGCGGCCTGCCCCGCCACCATTCCGGCCGCGCCCGCGTTTTCAGCCAAAACGAGACTTATCCTGCAGTCTCCGGAAGAGGCCGCAACCCTAAATGCTTCGGTTAAAAGAGCGTCTCCCGCCAGAATTGCCATAGCTTCTCCAAATTTAACATGCACTGAAGGTTTACCCCTTCGCATGTTGTCATCATCCATGGATGGCAGATCATCATGAATCAGAGAGTATGTATGGATATACTCTATCGCCGTCATTGCAGCTTCAAGCTTTCCCTCCCGGGGGCTACCCAGCCGGGCGCATAGTTTTACAATAACGGGCCGTACCCTTTTGCCTCCGGTAAAAAGGGAATACCGCATTGCCTTGTATAACGGCCCGTAGTATTCACTTTCTCTTTTTCGGATTTGTTTTCTTATTATTTCGTCAGCCAGGGCTCTTTCTTTTTGAAATTTTTCTTTAAAGCCTGTTTTAAGGTTTTTCCGGACTGTCATCTTTGAAGTCTTCCTCCCTGTACTCCTCTGAATCTTTTACTAAAATACTTATTTTTCTTCTGGATTCATCGAGTCTCTTTCTGCAGAATCTTTTAAGTTCCATTCCTTTTTCAAAGAGCCTTATTGATTCTTCAAGCGGCAACTCACCTTCCGAAAGCTCAGATGCTATCTCTTCAAGCTTTTTAAGGGCATCTTCAAAACTCACTTTTTCCGGTTTTAGTTTTTCTTTATTCAAACTTTTTCTCCTTTTTTTATTTTTTTAATCTGGCTTGAAGCCTGGCCTTTATAAAACCTGGTTTCAATCCTATCATCTTCCTTAAGGTTCTTAACATCTGTTATGATTTTTCCGTTTTTAGTTGTAACCGAAAAACCCCTCTGCATTGTTTTTTCCGGAGACAACGATTCAATCTTCAGGTATAGCCCCTCCGCTTGATGTCTGGAAATTTCAACTTTATGCCTTACAGCCGTAGCCAGATTATCCCACACATAATCAATGTGCTGCTGAAAGTAATCAACAATTCTTAAAGGGTACTTGAAAACCTCAATTTTAGAGACTGCTCTAATCCTTCCCTGCAGTGATGAAATCGTGTTTTTAACCGAACTTTTCATAATCTTATCCAGGCGGTCAATTTTTTGAAAAAGCGTTTTTCTTTCTTTCGTTATCATTTCGGCAGCTGCTGAAGGGGTTGGAGCCCTGAGGTCGCTTACAAAATCTGAGATTGTGAAGTCCACTTCGTGTCCTACCGCCGATACCACCGGGATTTTTGAGGAAAAAATAGCTCTTGCCACTTTTTCTTCATTAAAAGGCCAGAGATCTTCAATTGAACCGCCTCCCCTGCCAACAATCATAACGTCCATTTCAGGGTACAGCCTGTTTAGTGTTTCAATCCCGTTTACTATCTCATCGCCAGCGGTTTCGCCCTGAACTCTGCAGGGGAAAAGCACAACCTTTATGCCCGCAAACCTGCGTTTGATCACATTAAGTATGTCTCTTATTGCAGCTCCGGTGGGAGAGGTCACCACACCCGCAAGCGAAGGAACAGAAGGTACCGGCTTCTTATGACTCTGTTCAAACAGGCCTTCTTTTTTAAGTCTTTCCTTAAGCTCTAAAAATTTCTTTTCCAGCTCGCCCTTACCGCTTTCTTCCATTTCCCACACAAGAATCTGGTACCGACCGCCCCTTACATATATGCTGATCGTCCCCCTGACTAAAACCTTCATTCCCCTCTCGGGCTCAAGATCCAGCCCATAATTAAACTTACGGTACATTACAGCATCCAAAGAGGCCTTTTCATCTTTAAGCGTAAAATACATATGGCCTGATGAGTGATGCTTGAAATTTGATATTTCGCCTTCTACCCATACAGAACCAATTTCCCTTTCAAGAATCTGCCGGGAAAATGAATTGATTTCAGAGACCTTATATGTTTTTTTTGTACAGCTCAAGTGTGTTTTCCAGCAGACAAGCCAGCGTTATTGCACCCACACCGCCTTTCACGGGCGACACGGAGGCCTTTTTTATAACATTTTCAAAGTCAACGTCCCCTACCATAACCCCGTCAACTTCATTTGTTCCAACATCAATTACATACGCGCCTTCTTTTACATGTTCCCTTTTAATAAGGCGGGGTTTTCCCGCTGAAGCAACAAGTATATCGGCGTCAAGAGTATAGTCCTTCAACGGCTGTGATTTTGAATGACATATTGTCACAGTCGCATTTTCTTTTATGAGGAGGAGAGATGCCGGCAGGCCTACGGTTGTGCTCCTTCCGATTACAACCGCCCTTTTACCGGTTATACTTACTCCATTTTCTCTGATTATTTTCAAAACGGCTCTTGCTGTTGCAGGGTATATTCCCCCTTTAGATGATAAGAGCCTCCCCAGATTTTCCGGGGTTTGGCCATCTACATCTTTTGCAGAAGATATACAGCCTGTTATTTTCTCTTTACATATACCGTCAGGAAGCGGCAGCTGCAGTAATATTGCGTCTGCTTCCGTATCGTTGTTTAAAGATTCAATGAGAG
>PWEK01000097.1 GCA_003553445.1 Elusimicrobiota bacterium | reverse complement strand
TGCGAGAACGGCATGGTCATCGCCACGAGTGCTCGCCTCATCAAAAAGCATGCGAACCAAAGCATAACCTGGTTCCGTGGTGTCAATAGACAGGCCGATGCCGCGCTTGCGATTTTGCTTGCTCACAGGTTGCTCCCGTTTGTTTGAGAAGTGGAAAATGTTTACATGAAAAAGTATCTGCTAGAGTCGAGAAAAAATCAAGGGAAGTCCGAAGAGGGCTAGCGATATATTGCACGCCGAATTGTTTTTAATGGTTTTCCTTCACCTCCTGTCACCATCTGAGTTATGGAAGGTTCATAGTTGATCTTAAAAAATCCTGGTGTTTTCGATGCTTCCCGATTCCATCAGCAGGCGATGAATAACGTCACTGATGGACGAGACAGATACCATGCACACATGCCCCTCGAACACCGACCTCGCCAGCTCGCACTAGGTGATCGCGAACGATTTCGCGCGCCGCGCGAACGGGGTTGCGAAAAGCTTCGGTTTTGCCGCGAACACTTTCGCGAACGAGGTTGCGAATTCTTTCGCGAACGGGGCTGCGAACCGGCCATCCCGAAAGGTGGGCCCATGGAGCTTCGCCGCTGAGAAGCGCTCACTTTTTGCACGGCTCACTCGGGCTGTTCGCGCCGGGCAGCTCCGGTTGCTTACACCCCACTCCAGCCATCTGCTCACAGAGCAGGATGAAGCGGCGCGTGCGCATGGATCGTTCTTCGTTGAGGTGGCCAGAACGGAAATCCCGCGCCCCGATGGTGCATCGTGCGCTGAGCTCAGCTACGGAGAGTTCTGCACCTTCTGGGATCACATGGTGATCCGCGGAGGGCGCCTGAATCCGGCGCCGGCCGTGGCGCCAGAGGCTGCTCGGACATCCTGTCGAGTCCGCCGGCAGTGAACCCAGGGGTCGCGGTCCCACAAGCCCTTGCCCTGGGCGGGGCATGCCGTTACGCAACCTCGGTGACCTCCTCAATGGAGCCCATGGCAAGGACCTGCAGTTGAAGCCGCTTCCCACCCTCGTGCCGGGCAACACGAAGCCGATAGACCATCCGCACGGTCTGGCCGACCTGGGGGGCGGCCATGCTTCGCGGGCAATAACGGTGGATGGCCTCGACCTGATGCTTTGTGGGCTCGGGCGTGCCGGCCGGGATCAAGGTGTAGAGCGTATGCTCGTCTGCGGCCCCGGCGGAGCGCTGATTGACCACGAGAAAGCGGGAGTCGAAAGTCGGCTCTTCAAACCCATCACCCCATGGGCCGCCGGCCTCGACAGCCAGAGCCAGGTCGAGCGAGAGGCCGTCAAGGCCCGGGTCGCTGTCGGAATAAATGACCGGTACGGGGACTTTGCCACCCACCTGCTCGGCAACGGCCTCCTCAAAGCGGTCGGCCAGCCGTGGCCGATTCCAGTGGTCGGCGGTCAGCTCCACGTGGTTGCGCAGTTGCCGGTGATCAATCAGTACACGGCTGCCCTGGCGCTGGAGCGTATCGAAGGCATCGCAAAGGTCGAACGGACTCATGGAGTACGCAGCGCCTTGGAGCCAGCCTCCAACCGAGGTAAGCGCGATCACCGGCCGATGGAGTCTCTCGGCAAGCCGCCCGGCCAGGGTGCTCATCATCGACTCCGGCCAGTGCTCGGCATAGACGGTAGCCGAGAGCCGTGTGGGGTCGTCCAGCTGCTCCATGGCTTCCTCAAGCATGCTCTGCTCGAGGGCCGTAGCGCGTGCATAGCTGTCATCGAGGTCCCGGGCCAGCGTCTTGGCCAGTTCCTCGTCCTCGCTCAGGAGGCAGTCGATCACAAGGTGAAGATCGCCATGGTGGAATCCGGCGCTGATGCGAGGGTGGATCTCCTCACTCAGATCCGCAGAGCCCGCCGAGAACATCGGGCGCTGGGCAACGTCAAAAAGGGCTTGAAGGCCGGGGCAGGCGAACCCGGCTCCGATGATCCTCAAGCCGCTGCCGGCCAGATGCCGGTTGCATGGGTCCAACGGCATCTTCGCGGCGATCGTTGCTGTGGCTACGATATCGAGCAGCCAGCGCGCCTCGTAGTCTCCGGCCGGGTGCTCGCGGTGATGAGCGAGCGCGCGGAGGGCGGAAACGATGGAGTAGGCAACGGCGGCGCCGCACAGGTGCTGGGCCGGGAACGTGTTCTCGGGCAGGGCAGGATTGACGATAGCCACGGCATCTGGCCTCGTTCCGCTGGGGTGGTGGTAGTCCGAGATGATGACCTCGGCGCCCAGGCCATTGGCATGCGCCACGCCTTCGCTGGAGCCGGTGCCGTGGTCGATGGCGACGATCAGATGCGGTGCGTGATCCTCGAAAGCCTGGTCGACCATCTGCCGGCTCAGACCGAACCGCTCGCGCTTTGAGCTCTGCAGGTAGTAACGGACATCCATCCCCATATCCCGGAGTCCGCGATAGGCTACGGCCAAGGAGTAGGCGGCGCCCGGGGCGCAGTCCGCGATGAGCGCGACCCGCTCGCCATTGTTGAGAGCCAGGAACAGCCGCTGCGCTGCCGGGATCAGCCCCGGGAGGCCCTCAGGGCTCGGCAGCTTATTGATGTCGTACTCGAGTTGTTTGGCCTCGCGAATGCCGCGCCGAGCATAAGTTTCGGCCAGGAGCAGCGGGCCGATCGTTCGTTGAAGCCGCTCAAAGGAGAGTTCATCGAGAAGTCCCCTGCGGATGATCCTTGGTTTCATGGCCACCTCCGTTTTCTGCACTGTGTGTTCTACTGTTGGTTGAGAAGCGCTTAAGCGCGCCCGGCGGCCATAAAGCTTGTGCCATGCAGGGCCCGGAAAGAGCGCGGCGGGGGCAAGTTGTCCGGGGCCAGCTCATCAAGCCAGCTCTCGAGGCAGTGCTGCAGCTGCGGGTTGATGATGGTCTGCAGGACTCGCGCATGCAGGCGCTGGCGAGCCTCGTAGGCAGAACCTGTTGGATACGATTGGAGTTCCCGTTGGAGCCAGACGTAAACGGCCATGTAGCCTTCCGGCGTTTCAGGTTCAAAGCCCATATGAAGGGCAAGTAGCTCGCCGAAGAAACGATCCAGGGTGATGCGCAGGCGGCCCTGGTCGGCGGTTCGGAGGTTGTAAGTGTTCATCCAGATCCTGCTCCTGTGGTCATGGCCGAAATCACGCCGGCGAGAGGGGCTGCGTATCAGAGGTATCCGCTCACGATTTCGCCTTGTTTCGATTTGATGTGCCCGTCTATTTAAAGTAATCCGAGTTTTTCGATCTGGCAAGAAAAAGAGAGCGCAGAGGTTCCAGGCGATGTCCAAAGTGTGATCAGAGAGGTTGACTCTGGGGTGATCGAAACAATGTTTGGCAAACTGCGTTGGGATCTCAACGGTGGCGCTTGCGCGCCTTGAACAAGGAAAAGGCACGCCACGGAACCTCGCCGTTTGCCGCGTTGTGGAAGCGTTGGAAGCCGCGGGAATTCAGATCATTGAAAATGATCCGGCGGGCGATACATGAATCGGGTTGAGGTTAGGACAGGAGGGTCGCGCAATTTCGGCGTTGAGAAGAGGGCGCACTGCGGGTGATTGGATCACTTAGCCTCCGGCTCGGAGGAACCCCAAAGTGCTGGTAGGATGGGGCGTTTTGGAGGGTGGCGTCGGGCGGAGCTGCGAAGTGGCTCACTGGTTTTTGAGCTGGCCGGCGCACGCATTTTTCCAGAGAAGGTTCTGTGTGCCGCGCGTCAGGGCGCCTGGGGACTGAGCCCAGCGGTCGGGATCTGGCGCGCCATCAGTGTCCAGCGGCTGCGCTGGCCTGATAGCTGGATGTCCACAGAGAGGTAAAGGAGAGCAGCTCACGGTGCCGCTGCTTCTGGTCTGGGAGTGAACGTGCTGAAAACGCTTCGCCGATTCCGCAAGAGGTTGAGTCTACGGGCCTTGTTGGCCTTGGTCGTGATCCTGGTCGCTCTGGGTACCTCTCAGGGACCGCTGCGGTGAGTCTGTTCATCTACGAGAACCTTCTACGAGATCAGGCACAGCGCACTGCAGAGGTGACCGCCGAGCATACTTTCAGCTCGATGTTC
>PWEK01000095.1 GCA_003553445.1 Elusimicrobiota bacterium | reverse complement strand
GATGGAGCAAAATCTTTCTCTGCGGCTTGCGCCTCCTTCTTCACAGCATTTGATGGGTACCGATGAACTCGGGAGGGATGTTTTTTCCCGCATAATAGTTGGAAGCAGGGTTTCAATGACAGTCGGTTTCGTGGCGGTGGGGATTTCGCTTATAATCGGTGTTCCCCTGGGGCTTATCGCCGGTTTATATGGGGGAATTATAGACAGGATTATTATGAGAATAGTTGATATAATGCTCTGTTTTCCCTCTATATTTCTTATATTGATGGTAATCACCTTTCTTGAACCGAATATAATGAATGTTATGATTGTTATCGGTATAACCTCCTGGCCGGGGCTTGCAAGGTATGTCAGGGGAGAGACACTGGCCGTGCGGGAGAGGGAGTTTGTTCAGGCGGCCAAACTAATGGGGTTGTCAAGGATGAGAATACTTTTTATACATCTTCTTCCTAATGTGATAGCTCCCGTGCTTATAACTGCAACGCTTGGAATAGGCACCGCGGTATTAACTGAATCCATACTGTCATTTCTGGGACTGGGGGTTCAGCCCCCTGATCCCTCCTGGGGAAATATTCTGACGGCAGGAAGAGAGTATATGGGGCAGAGGGCCTGGTGGCTTATCTTTTTTCCTTCTTTTGCCATCCTGATAACGGTTTTTTCTTTTAATCTTTTCGGGGAAGGTCTCAGGGATGTTCTTGATCCGAGGATGAAGCAAAAAAAATGAGTTTCCTGCTTACAGCAAAAAACCTTAAGGCAACATATATTCGGGAAAACCTGCGTGTGAAGGCCCTCAGGGGGGTTAACCTTAACCTGCATAAAGGAGAATGCGTAGGAGTTGTAGGAGAATCCGGGTGCGGCAAATCCACTTTTGCGCTTTCTTTGATGGGGCTCATTGACAGCTCTGAAGCTGAGGTCTCGGGGAGGGTGGATGTGAATCCGGCCGGAGATAAGAAATTAAACCTGCTGGAGTTAACCGAAAAAGAAAAAAATAAAATAAGGGGCAGGTATATTTCCCTTATAATGCAGGATCCGTATAACACATTAAATCCGGTGATGAGGATAGGACGTCAGCTCAGGGAAGCATATGCCCTTCACAACAGAAAAAAAGATGCTTCAGAAACTATAAGCAGGCTTCTTGAAGAAGTCGGCCTTGGCTCTGACACTCTCAAGGCATTTCCCCATCAGTTATCCGGCGGTATGCTTCAGAGGGTATGCCTGGTCTGCGCCCTGGTAAATAACCCTGCTGTCCTTATAGCAGATGAGCCGACAAGCAACCTTGATGTAACGATACAGAGAAAAGTCATTAATAATCTGCTGAGAATTAAAGAAAAGTATGAACTGGCAATGGTGTTTATTACGCATAATATAAACCTTGTTGCGGGGTTTGCGGACAGGATATTTATTTTATATGCGGGAAAGGTTGTTGAAGAAGCCCCGGCATCTGAGATATTTAAGGATCCTAAGCATCCTTATACAGCTGCCTTAATGAGGGCCCTGCCTGATCTGTCAGAGCCTAAAAGAAAAATTGTTCCAATTCCGGGAAGTGTGCCGGATCCGGTAGATGTGACTGAAGGATGCAGTTTCTATCCGCGCTGCAGATTTGCAAGAGAAGAGTGTTTCAGAAATGAGATTCTCTTGAAAGAGGTTGCAGGGGGGCATTACGTAAGATGTCTTTAGGTAACAAAGATTTACTATTCGAAGGGAGAGGTATAAGAAAAAAGTATGTCCGGGAAGGTTTTCTTGGTTCAAGACAATCAACTACGGATGCCCTAAGGGGTATTGATATTAAGATGCGCCGGGGCGATTTGCTTGGGGTTGTGGGAGAGTCCGGCAGCGGTAAATCAACTCTTGCAAAAATAATATGCGGACTGGAAGACTTAAGCAGCGGTGAGCTCACCTGGAATGTAAAGCCGTCGGGAAAATCTCATCCTGCACAGATGGTTTTTCAGAACCCTTTTAATTCCTTAAATCCGAAACTGAAGGTGGGATATACTTTAAGGGAGGCGCTTGCCTATGGGGGATTTAAAAGAATGGCTTCGGTAAGAAAAGAAGAGGTGGTTGCACTGCTTGATAAGGTTGGAATGAACAAGGTAAACCCTGACGCTTATCCTCATCAGTTTTCGGGTGGACAGAGGCAGCGGATTGCAATAGCAAGAGCCCTGGCTTTGAATCCGGCCGTACTTGTCTGTGATGAGCCGGTTTCCGCCCTGGATATCTCCATCCAGGCGCAGATTCTGAACCTTCTCAAGGAGATTAATAAAAAAAACCGCCTTGCAATTATGTTTATAGCTCATGACATAGAGGCTGTCGGCATGATATCAAAAGATGTTATTGTAATGAAAGAGGGCAGTATAGTTGAAAGAGGGGATGTTGTTAAGATAATAAAATCACCCGAAGAAGAATACACTAAAAAGCTGATTGAAGCTGTTCCCGTTAATCCGTATCTTTGATCCACCTTGTTTTAATATAATCTATTGTGTTAGTATGTTATAAGTATTAATAAAACTTTAAAAATTACTTATGTATATTAACTTTCTTTCGCAGTTAAGGTTTTTGGCCGGCGTTTATCTCGGATGGGGCGTAGGCGCTAATGACACCGCTAACATTTTTGGTCCGGCGGTGGCGGCTCATGTAATAAAGTATCGCTCGGCAGTAATACTGGCAGCCGTATTTGTTCTTGCCGGCGCTGTAATTGAAGGCCCTGCCTTGATGGAAAATGTGGGTGGTATTGCGGGAAAAGAGTTTGTAGTAAGCGCTCCCGGTTCTGTGAATCTTGCTTTTATCTCTTCATTTTCAGCCGCCTTTGCTATCACAGTTCTTACATATTTGTCAATACCCGCTTCCACTTCCCAGGCTTCAATAGGGAGCATAATGGGGGTCGGCATAGCTCTTCAGGGGGCAGCGTCCGCTCAGTGGGAATCTTTTTTCAGGATGTTTATTGTATGGGTTATAAACCCGTTTGCAACTATAATAGTTGTCTTTATTCTATACAGATTGCTGGCTCCGGTTGTAAATTATTTAATGCACGCTAACATTATAATTTACAACAGAATTTTTCAGGTTTTGCTTGTGATGGGGGGGGCTTACGGAGCTTATGCTTTAGGAGCTTCGCATGCGGCTGTATGTACGGCTCCGTTTTTTATGAGCGGTGTATTCGGCGACCCCGGCACCTCCCGGGCGGCTTATTTTGCTGCGGCAGCAGGGGGGGCAGGAATGACTCTAGGGGTGATAACCTACTCAAAAAAGGTAATGGGTACTATCGGAAGAAAGATCACGGTTCTGGATCCTTTTTCTGCATTTATAAGCATAATAGGGACAGGGCTGACTGTTCATTTTTGCAAAATGATAGGAGTCCCGGTATCCACGTCCCAGGCGATGGTGGGGGCTGTGACCGGTGTGGGGTTGATTAAGGGAGTCAATATGGTGAATTTTAAATCACTTAGAAGTATCTTTGCCGGATGGGTTGCGACACCTATTTTCGGCGCGGTTTTTTGCTATATTCTGATTCATCTGTTTTTATTATGATAATATGTGGAAGAATTTAAAGTATTTATAAATTAAATGAGTATCATAAAAACATTTAAGGGAAAGAAGCCCGATATATCACAGGCGGCGTATATAGCGCCTGGTGTTTCAATCATCGGAGAGGTTGTTATGATGAAAGGGTCTTCATTGTGGTTCAATACTGTGCTTAGAGGGGATGTGGAAAAAATCTTCGTAGGAGAAAACACGAATATTCAGGACGGTGTTGTTATTCACACAAATTATTCAATGCCCGCAATTATTAAAGAAAATGTTACTGTCGGACACAGGGCTGTAATTCACGGTTGCAAAGTGGAGAGAAATTGTCTTATAGGTATGGGAGCAGTGCTGCTTGACGGAAGCAGCGTAGGTGAATTTTCTGTCGTGGCGGCCGGCGCGGTTGTTCAGGAGGGAAAAACTCTGGAGCCAGGGGGTGTTTATGCGGGGGTCCCGGCAAAAAAGGTTAAGGATATAACCCCATCCCTTGAGAAGGTTATAAAAAAACGCGCATCGGAGTACAAGAAACTTGCTGATATTTACTCTTCTGAAAAGGACATAGATGATGCTTAGTTTAAAAACATTGTTAGTTTTTATATGTCTGGCCGCAGCGGGAGGGGGTTTTTATGAAGCTTCAGCGTCTTCCCGCTACAAAGTAGATGACTTTCTTAACCCGAGCGCCAGAGTAAAGGCCATGGGGGCTTCCGGGGCGGCTATGGGTGAATGCTCTTCGGCTCTGGCCGTTAATCCTGCAGTTACCGCGTATGAGCCTCATGGCAGAGTCAGCCTTTTTTACGGCAATATAAGTGGAAACACACACCTTGGTTATATTGAATACAATTATCCCTTTTCACCATCTGGCAGCCTGGGCGGCGCCGCGGAATTTCGCAGCAGGGACTCTTCCAACCATACGGAAATTTACAGGTTCGGTCTTTCTTACAGCCCTTTAAATTTTTTAAACCTCGGCTTAAGCGGTAAGGCTCTGCTGGATACCAGTGCAGGCGACCAGGGGCAGGACTTCTCTTTGGATGCGGGTATGCATATAGCTCCTTTAAGCTGGTTTAATGCGGGCTTTGTCGGTTATAATCTGACAAACCCGGAGTTTGAGTATGAGGATTTGGGTAAGAAAGATGTATTGGAGCGCAGCTATAGAGGGGGGTTAAGTTTTTTTTACAAAGACTATGTTTCACTTACGGCCGATATGTATATAGACGATTTTGAAGAGAGTTTTAAGGAATCAAGCCCTGATATAGCCTACGGAATTGAAATAATGCTGGATCCTGCTTTGGCGGTAAGGGGAGGTTTCAGGGAAGAAAAGTGGAGCGCGGGAGTCGGAATAGTTTCAGGTGATATGAATTTTGATTATGCATATATGGATGAAGAGGACAGGGGACTTCATTTTTTCCAGTATACATACAAATTCGGCCTCACCCCTTCAAGAAAGGAAAAAAAACTCAGAGAAAAAGAAGAGTATGTTGAAAGAGAGATGGCTTACCTTCAGGCTGTAAGGCTTTTCAATCTGGGTAGAATTGCCGAGGCGGAAAGTAAGGCAAGCGAGTATGTAAGCAGATTTAAGGAAGAAGAAAGAATACAGAAACTTATGGAAGATATACAGGAATGGGTTGATAAAAAACGGGAGGAGAAGCTGGGGCGGGCAAAAGAGATTAAAGACAGAATACTCAGGTTTTTTCACCAGGGGCGCATTGAACAGGCAAAGATCGAGCTGGAAAACGCAAAACTGCTTGCACCTAATTTCGAAGACCTGGATTATATTGAACATCTTCTCAGGGCCCGCACTTTTCTTGAAGAAGGAGATTATTTAAAATCGGAAGAAGAGCTGATTGAAGCCTTGAAAATCAATCCGGATTCCAGGGTTGTAAGAGCGCTTTATGAACGTATTCAGGAGGTACTTAGATTAAGTGATTAAAAAAACAATTGCAGCTGCAGTTTTTCTCATTTTAGCCTTTTGTTCGCTATACGGTGAGGATTCTGAGCTTATGGACAGGGCGGTAAAATGGTATCTTCGGGGTGATTTTGAGGAGGCCATTACAAATTTTGAGAGGGTATTGGACCGGGGGTATGATGAAAGGGCAGATCGGCTGCTTTACAACTCCCTTATTGAAAAAGGAAGGGAAAAATATGACGCCGGAGAGTATGAGAAGGCTGAAGAATATTTTAAAAAGGCCTCCCGGAGAGAGGCTGCCGATGAGAAGGCGCAGGAATATTTAAACCGCCTGGAAGAGGAAAGAGGCGCTCCGGATACTGAAAGCCCCTCTCCCCCTGTAAGACAGGATACTGAAATAAGCAGTTTAAGGGAGGCGGTTAATAGCCAGCGAAACAGCATAAGAAATTTATCGGGCCAGATACAGAATCTGATCGGCGGAAGAGACTCCCTGGAAGAAACTATCGAGAAGAGCCAGGAAGATATAGCCAGGGCAAATGAGAAGATCGCCTCAGTGGAAGAGCAGTCTGCAAGAAATGTAAGGTTTATGAGTATTGCAAGCATAGTATTTGGATTAAGCTTTATTCTTCTTGGAGTTTTCGGCATAATAATGCTTAAAAAGATATATTCTTCATCATACGGAGGAGTGTATCAGATACAGGAATTGCAGGAAAGAATATCAAACAGGCTTGATGAATCTGAGGAGGAATCCGAGCAGCTTGAAGAGAGGGTGGCGCGAAGCATAAATAAGATGATTGAAGGGCAGAAAAATGTTGTAAAGGAGATCTCAATGTCGGCTTCGGGAAAGGCTCAGCAGGATATTGAGGAGATTAAAGATAGCCTGAAAATGCATTTTCAGCAGCAGCAGGAGAGGCTTCTGGGACTACTGCAGCAGCAGGCAAAAGCCCTTTCTTCGGAGGAGACGGAAAAGGTTGAACTCAAAGGCCCCGGGGGCAGAAAGGTTATTACCGATGTAAATCCCCATGTCAGGGCCAGGGCCGACGGTGTTGAGATGATTCCGAAGACGGTAACTGACCCTGATGTAGCGCAAAAAATGCTGAAACCCTATTTGAGCGATCCCAATAACAGGGTGAGAGCAAATGCCTGTGTGGCAATCCATAATTACAACCCCGAGCTTGCAGTCTCCACCCTGAAAAATATGGCGGAAAGCTCCGATAAGTGGATGAGAATTTCGGCGGCGTGGGCTGTGGGCGAGCTTGCCACCCCTGAAATGGTTCCCGTCCTGCGTAATTTAATAGATGATGTGGATGAGGCGGTAAGGGAGAGGGCCATGGATTCTTTTGAGAACCTGGCGGAGATTAAGGAAGATGTGGGCAGTGAAATAAGGCGGATGATAAAAGAGCAGAAAAAAAAGAAAGATTAGAAAGATGGTGTGTAAGGCAGACCTTCATATTCATACAACAAATTCAGACGGAACATGTACGCCCGAGGAGGTGGTTTGCGAGGCTGTTAATAAAGGACTGTCGGCAATAGCCATTACTGACCATGATATAACCGATGGTATAGAAGATGCGCTGAAAGCCGGGGCAAAGCAGGGGATAGAAGTAATACCGGGAATAGAACTTTCCTGTGAATATAATGGGGAACAGATTCATATGCTGGGTTTTTATATAAACTGGGAGAATTCCTGGTTCCAGGAAAAACTGGATGTATTTCAGAAGGCCCGTCGAAGAAGGGGAAGAGAAATAATAAAAAAGTTCAGTGGTATTGGCATTGACATTAACAAAGAAGAACTTTTTTCCAGGGCCAGCGAGGGTTCGCTGAGCAGGATTCATTTTGCCAGATATCTGGTTGAAAAAGGATTCGCTAATACAATTTCGGAAGGTTTTGGAAAGTACCTTGAAGAAGGCAAGCCGGCGTTTGTAAAAAAGCTCCGGATAACGCCGCAGGAGGCCCTCAGTATGATACACCGGGTGGGGGGAGTGAGTGTTATTGCCCATCCGGTATTCGGCGGTAGGCATAAGGCTTTCTTAAAGAAAATGAAAAGACTGGGGCTTTGCGGGATAGAGGTTTATCATCCCGAACAGGATTCTTCCCAGTCAAAAAGATTAAAAGAAATAGCTTGTGAGCTGGGGCTTGTTGTGACGGGAGGTTCCGATTCTCACGGAAAGGAAAAAGAGGAAAATCCGGTCGGGAGCGTCTCACTTGATTATAGATACGTGAAAAATCTGAAAAAATTAAAAGCGGATAAGGAAAAAAAGAACAAATGCATAATGAAATGATTAAGGTAAAAGACTGTATTGAGGGAAAGTCGCATGCTGTTAAGCGAGGTACGCCCCTAAAAGATATTATAAGGCTATTAAAGGAAAAAGAATATAGTATTCTTCCTGTGGTTAACAAAGATAACCGGCTTGTGGGAAAAATCACACTTGAGGATATAACCTCGGTTTTTCAGCCGCAGTCCTCCCATATAAATAAACTTCTGGAAACAGTTCCATATCTGGATTCAATACCTCACTCGCGCCTTGATATTGAGTTTATTACTCCGGAAATGGGGATTCTTGTTGTCGCAGACGAAATAATGTCTACAGATTATTTTTCCGTCTCTCCCGAGGATTCAATAGTAAAGGCTTATTCAATTATGAGAAAACACAGCGTCGGTTTTTTAATGGTTTTAAATGAAGATTCGGTTCTTTATGGGGTACTGGGGCTATTTGATATCATATATGCGATATTGAGGCAAAAAGGGGTTGTGGAATGAATCTTCATCCCCTTCTCTCGCTGGGGATAATATTTTTGTTTGCGCTGTTATTATCCGGCATTCTGCACAGGGCGCGTCTTCCCACGGTTACCTCTTATCTTCTGCTGGGGATTATAATCGGCCCCCTGCTGCTTGACATGGTCTCGAATGAAATAATTGATGCCGGCGGTATTATATCCACCTTTGTATTAAGTATAATATCCTTCAGCCTGGGAAGGAATTTCTCCAGGGAGCGGTTTCAGGAGGTCGGCAAAGAGGTATTTTATGTATCTTTGCTTCAGAGCGTCGGTGCCTTCTTATTCACGGCAGGGGCTGTATATATTATCACCGGAAGCGGCTTTAAGTCCTTTATGCTTGCTTCACTGGCTGCGGCAACCGCTCCGGCGGCGGTGGTGATGGCCGTAAGGGAGATGAAAGCCCGCGGGAGATTTACTGATACGCTTTTGGGGGTGGTGGCTTTTTCTGACGTTTGGGGGGTTATTATATTTGCTTTGATTTTTGCTGTAATGAGGGGCGGCGGCGGTGTCGCTGATGGTCTTTTGCACGGATTATATGAGCTGACCGGAGCCGTAATTCTCGGGATTATTTCCGGGTGGTTTTTCTCATTTTTCTCCAGGTACATAAAGCACCCTTCTGAGCTTCTTGTGTACACACTGGGGTTTATACTTTTAAACTGCGGCCTGGCGGTTGTCACCGGTCTGTCGGTTCTGTTTTCCAGTATGGCAATGTCGGCGACCCTGGTAAATATTAACAGGGAAAGTTTTAAGTTTTTTAAAGCAGTGGGCGAAATTGATAAACCCCTGTATATTATGTTTTTCGTTCTTTCAGGCGCAGGGTTTGAGTTTGAAATAGTTACGAGCATGGGGCTGGTTATCGGAGTCTATGTTCTGGCAAGAATTATTGGAAAGATTGCCGGGGTGTCAGCCGGATGCAGGCTGTTGGGCTGTCCGAGGATTCATAAAAAGTATTTAGGGCTGGCGCTTGCTCCGCAGGCCGGAGTGGCCCTTGGAATGGGGATGATTATAAGAGATGCATTTCCCCAGGGCGGTGAGGCGGTCCTTTCAATTATAATAGCGACAACAATCGTCTGTGAGATATTCGGGCCCCTGCTGACACAGCTGTCTCTGGTTAAATCCGGAGAGGCCTCCGCCTGAAAAAAATGAAATTTATGTATTGTAGCAGCTTTAAAGAATTTAGTATCGTCAGGGAGATATAATAATGAAAAAATCGGGTGTTTATTTTACAGCGGTTATACTTATTTTTTCTGCTTTGGGGTGCGCTGGAGAAATCGGTCGTGTGAGGGAAATTGAAGAAGCAATTAAGGAAGACGAGGTGGGGTTTCTTAGTTCATTAAGGATAAGAGTTGGAGCTTATTTATATTTGAGGGATAGAGAAGCAAATACGGCTTTGATATATGCGAGCAGCGGGGTTACTCAGAAACAGCAAGGGTGTTGATAGAGTCGGGGGCTGATATTAATGCAGAAAACAAACATGGTCTTACGCCCCTGATATATGCGTCCTGGAGGGGCTACCCTGAAACAGCAAGATTTCTTATCGAGTCGGGGGCTGATGTAAATGCAAGATGCAAAACAGGGATGACGCCTTTAATGTATGCCGAACAGGAAGGTTACAATGAGGTTGCAGAATTACTAAGGGAACAAGGCGCCCGTTAAAGAAATAGTAAAAAGCATTATTCCGGGTTGCGCTCGGGTTTTAAAAGTTAATTTGACAGTGGTTTATTAAAAAGTACTATAGAAATGGCTGACAGGGGAAGTTCCGTACAGACGGACGCTGCCCCGCAACGGTAAACAGCCCGAATACCTGTCAGTTTATAAAGCGGCTTCGAGGGAAGTGAAGGTGAAAAAATAAGCCTTTTAATGCCGCATATTATTCTATGCGGTTTTTTTTATGCAAAAGTACTTAGCAATAATATTAATATTCATTTCCGCCTGTTCGTCAGATATTTCTTCAGATTCGCCTGAGGGGTATATATCTCTGTCGCCAGCCGTTACTGAAATCCTGTTTCGCCTTAACGCAGATGATAAGCTTGTGGGGGTAACGGATTACTGCGACTATCCAGATGGGGTTTCAGAAAAAGAATCTGTAGGAGATATGGTCAATCCCTCAATTGAAATGATAGCTTACCTTAACCCGGAAACAATATTCACTGCCGGAGAGCCCCAGGAGAAACTTGCTGCCAGGCTTACGGATATGGGCTATAACGTCGTTGAGGCGGAATCCCGGTCAATTCAGGAAATATATGACAATATCTTAAAAATTTCGGAAATTACGGGAAATCCGGATGAAGGAGAAAGGCTTGTTTCGGAAATTAAAAAAGAGATTGCCGGTATAGGAAAAAAGCTAAAAAACAGAGATAAAAAAAAGGTTTATGTGGAGATATCAGCTTCCCCTGTCATGAGCCCGGGAAAAAATTCTTTTCTCAACGATGTGATTAAAAAAGCTGGCGGTGTTAATGTTTCTGCCGGGTTTGATAGGAGTTATGTGTTGTCCGGAGAAGAGTTTATAGTTGAGAAAAACCCGGAAGTTATCCTGATACTCTCTGAAGCTGGCCGGGGAAGAAAAGAGAGAATGAAGAGGGTCTTCGGCAGGGAGGTGGATGCGGCAGAAAAAGGGGATATATATTACGTTGAAGAAAAAGAGAGTATTGTCAGGCCGGGGCCCAGAGTCTCAGAGGGGATAAGGAAGATGGCGGAGATAATACACTCTTTTTGAATTATATGGATAAGAAAATTTCAATTTTGCTTTTTTTTCTCTTCTCGGCTGTTGCAGTTTTATTTGCGCTTTTTACGGGAGCTGCGGGATGGGGGCCGGGCAGCAGTTATATAATGTGGAATATAAGGGTTCCCAGGGTGGCGGCTGCCTTTGTCGCCGGAGCGGGTTTGGGCGCCAGCGGCGCGCTGTTGCAGGCAATATTGAAGAATCCTCTTGCAGCGCCTTATGTTGCGGGAACATCGGCAGGGGCGGGTTTGGGAGTGGCGCTGGCAGCTGTTACGGGATTGACTGTTCTGGAGACACCGGCGGGATTTGCGGGCGGACTTATTGTCACGGGAA
Organism: Elusimicrobiota bacterium; assembly: GCA_003553445.1. GTDB lineage: Bacteria > CG03 > SLGR01 > SLGR01 > SLGR01 > PWEK01. Next base: position 43,689 of record PWEK01000095.1, on the reverse strand, counting down.
TTGTTTTTAAAATGGCTTCTTATTCTAAACGGAAAACCCCGGAATCTCTGGTTCTAGCGGGTGTTGTTATGAGCTCTCTGGTCTCTGCCGTTACTTTTATGATAATGGTTTTTAACCGTGATACGGTTTTCAGGATTCTTTTCTTTCAAACAGGCAGTTTTCAGTTTGTTTCACAGCGGGCTCTTTTCTTTTCCGCAGTGCTTATAACCGCAGGGATTGTTTTTTCACTTCTTTATGCGAGGGAGCTTGATGTTATGACCCAGGGGGATGATGTTGCGGTATCTTTGGGGGTGGAAATATCGAAAACAAGGAAGGTTCTCTTTGCTGTTTCGGCTCTTATGGTTTCCGGCAGTGTGGCTGTAGCCGGGGTCGTAGGTTTTGTGGGGCTTATAGTTCCCCACGTGGTAAGATTTATTCTGGGAGCCACACATCGCAGACTGATACTTCTTTCGGCGGTTTTTGGAGGGGGGTTTTTGGTCTTTACGGATGCCCTGGCGCGAGGGCTTTTTGCACCTATGGAGATACCTGCGGGAATAATTACAGCTTTTTTCGGAGCCCCGTTTTTCCTCTATCTTCTTATAAAAGGATAAAATGAAATTAACTGTTAAAAATTTAAGAGGCGGTTATAAAGACAATTTTGTTATGTCTGGTATATCCCTGGAGATTCCGAAAGGATGCTTTTTTGGAATTATTGGTCCCAATGGAAGCGGAAAGTCAACCCTGCTGAAGCTTATCTGCGGTATTCTGCAGCCTCAAGAGGGAGATGTATATGCGGGTGAGGAGTGTATAAAAGATATGGAAATAAAGAGAAAGGCTCAAGTTTTTTCTTATTTGCCTGCTGAATCTCCTTTGAATTTCCCTTTTACTGTTTTTGAAACTGTTTTGATGGGAAGGAATCCTTATCACAGCCGGTTTTCTTCCTGGGGTAAGGATGATTCTGAGAAGGCTTTAGCTGCTATGGAAAAAGTTGAGATAACAGATCTAAAGGACCGTCCTGTAGGAAGTCTTTCATCAGGAGAAAGGCAGAAGGTTATGCTGGCAAGGGCTATATGCCAGGAGCCGAAAGTTATGCTTCTGGACGAACCTGCAAGCCATCTTGATATATATCACCAGAGACACATTTTTGATATTCTCAGGGAAATAAATCTTTCGGGCGTTACGGTGGTTGCTGTTTTCCACGATCTCAACCTCGTCTCTGCCTGCTGTGAAAAAGCGGCGGCGGTGAAAAACGGTAAACTGCACGGGAAGCCGGAAAATCCCGATACAATTGTTTCAGGAGATTTCTTAAAGAAGTTATATGGTGTGGATGTAAGGGTTGAAAAAGTAAAAGGCAAAACATATATATTGCCTTAAAGTAAGGTCGGTCAGAGGAAATGGGAGTGAGATTCTTCCTGCTGCCCCGCAACGGTAATGCTGCTGTAAAGCAGTCAGCCCGGTCTACTGCCGTCCGGTAAAAGTATCTTCGAGGGAGGAGAAATGAGAAAGTGTGAATTGTTGGCGGTTTTTTTAATGGTATTTGTAGCGGTAAGGGGTTTTACCTCTGATTATATCGGTGATTTGGGAACGGTTGTGGTTACGCCGTCACGTTATGGAAGCTCCTTGGCTGAGCTTGCCACGAATGTAAGCGTAATAAACCGTCATGATATTGAAGAATCGGGAGCCCTAACTGCAGCCGAAGCTCTAAAAAAGAGAGGGGCTTATGTAAGCGTGGGCATAAGAGGGACCAGGGGTTCGGAAAGCTCCGCAAGGATAAGAAGCGGCGGAGCAACGGCAAACCAGGTTCTTGTTATGGTGGACGGACAGCCTGTAAATGACGTAGCATTGGGAGAGGCTGACCTTGATAAAATAGCTGCAGATCATATTGAACAAATTGAGATAGCAAGAGGCCCGTTCTCCGCTGTATGGGGAGCTGATGCCCTCGGCGGGGTTATAAACATAATAACCCGTTCGGGTAAAAACGATTTACCGAAAACTGCTTTAGCCGCAAGGGCGGGTTCTTTTAATTCCCGGAAATATTCCCTTAATCATTCTTTCAGCTATGGAGAAAACAGCATTTATACTTTTGTTTCAGAGGAAAGTTCGGACGGATTCAGGGAAAACAGCGCCTACCGCGGGAATGATTTTATGATTAACGCCGGTAGAAAAATTAATGGTTACGGAGATTTAAATCTACGTTTTTCCTATCATAAAAGCGAAAGCGGGGTTCCGGGGCCGAACTACACAGATGTTGAGAATTACGACGGGGAAAGAGAAAGGGCTTCCTCTACGCCGGAAGCCTCCATGGATACACTCAAAAGATACCTGCAGATTGAGAGTGTAAACGCTCTCTTTAACTCTATTGAATTAAAATCGCGGCTATATGGTTCGTTTATAGATATCACCGACAGGGCTCCGTCCCGGATGACTGAAGACCTTATGCAAACTCAAAGCTACGGAGGAAATATTCAGGCTTTAGTTTCAGAGGATGTTCTGTTAGGCCTGGAAGTGGAACACGATAATTTCATAAAAACCGACAAGGAGGGAGGCGTAAAGGAAATTGACGAGAATATGCTGAATGCAGCTATCTACCTTCAAAAAAGAATGAATTTTACAAATCTTCAGGCAACTTTCGGGGGAAGGTATGACCACCATTCTGTATGGGGCGGCGCCTTCAACCCCCGGCTTTCCGTTGTGTATAACCTTTCGGATAAAATTAAAGTATCAGGTAATGCCGGCCGAGCTTTCCGGGCTCCCACTTTCAACGACCTTTATTACCCTGAATCCAGCTGGCCTGCAAGCGAGTGGGGCCCTGCCGGGGATTCAAAAGGAAACAGGGAAGTCGAACCTGAAACCGCCTGGGGTTATGATGTCGGTTTAGAGAAAGAATTAGGGATTGCCTTAGGAAGAATAACTTTTTTCCGCAGCGATATTGATGATATGATTGAGTGGGTAAATGTTAGCGATGAACCGGATTATGAAAAGTGGCGGCCGGTCAATGTGGAGAAAGCCCGAAACCGGGGAATAGAGGCAGAACTTAAGGCGAGTATCTTTCCGGGAATAACTCTAAACGTTGCCTACAGGTATCTTGACAGTAAAGGGAAAAGCGAAGGGGATTCGGATTATAAAACGCTTCAATACACCGTACCCAACAAAATCAATGCAGGCCTGGGCTGCGATTTTAAGTTCGGGCTTAAGGTAAATGCCGGGATATCATGGAATGATAAAGCAAAATGGGAAGGAGGATCTATAGATGAACATACTCTCCTTGATTTCCGTGTTTCACAGCAGATTGCTAATGCTGAAATTTTTGCAGCCATTGATAACATATCAGACACCAGGTACAAAAGGCGGGAGGGGTTCCCCCTTCCCGGCAGGGAAGTAAGCGCAGGCGTGAAAATGAAGTTTTAGCTGAATGAGCGATATCTTTTCGTAATCAGCGGCTAAAATGCGGGAGGGTCAAAAATTCTGCGGGCTCTGATAGGGTAGCGGGTTTTAGCCTCCTTTTAAAGTAAATGTTTGAGGTAATCTTTATCTCTGATAAAATTGTTCGAAAATTTTACATTTCAGCATTTTTATGTATAATCAGTTTAGATTTATAATATGTCAATAAATCGATAAATATGAAAAATCAGCTGACAATAAAAAGCATTTACCATAAATATAAGATGAAGAAAAAATTTATCAGGCTGAATAATAGTGATTTTCAGATAAAGATTTGTGCGGGGTGGTAGTTCAGTTTGGTCAGAACGCTGGCCTGTCAAGCCAGAGGTCGCGAGTTCGAGTCTCGTCCACCCCGCCATTATTGTCAATAAACGTTTCAACTTTATGTTTTCTTTTCCGCGGTTCTTTTTATTCATATGGAAAATGAATTAAAAGATAAAAAAATATTAGTATCGGCTAAAAAAGATGCCCGCAAGAGACTTCTGGAGGTGCTGGATAAATTGAACCCGGAAGAAGAGAGAGAAAAAGTAAAAAAAATAAAATCAGCTGCTGCAAAGATAAATGCTGAAATAAGGCAGCTCTCCGGCGAGATTGAAAGCATGTCCGGCCAAAATGAAGAACCCTCCGGGAATGAGTTGGACGAAACCGGCGAAGAAGCCCCCCCAAAAAATAAGGACATATCCCGGGAAAAATCCATAAAAGAAATTGACAGCGACAAAAGGGCTCTTCAGAAAGAAATGGAAAACCTTAAAGAAAATATCTCCAGAGAGCGTGAAAGCTGGGAAAAAAAGCTCTCAAAAAAACAGAGGGAAATAAACACATTTAAGGCCCAGATGAACCTGCGCCAGGCTCAGCTAAGATCTGAATATCAGTTAAAAAAGAACGATCTTGAAGAAATAAGAAACTCACTTGAAGAACGCCTAAGAAAAGAGACCTCAAAAGATAATACATTCGAAGAAGAAAGGCAGAGATGGGCCGAGCGCCTTTCTAAAAAACAGGAAGAAATAAATTCGCTTGAGGCCAGCCAGTCCTCCCTTAACGCCCGGTATCAGCAGGAAATAAGCAGGTTGAAAGATGAGAAAGCCAGCCAGAATGCCGTTTTTGAGGAAGAAAAGAACAATTTAAAGCGCCGGAGCGATGCGCGCCTGGAAAAGCTTCGAAGAGATTTACATGAAAAAGAGCGCAAGGTTATCGACCTTCAAAAACAGCTCGGCATTACTAAATCACAACTCAGGCGGGACAGGGATTCCCTCCAGGCGGAGATTGAATCAGTTCGGGAAAGGTATGCTGATGAAATTGAAAGACTGAAGAAAGAAAAAGATGAGATTGCCGATAATTATGAGAGGCTGATTGCGGAAAAGGAAAATAAAGAAAGAAAATTAAAGGAATCCAATGCGGTTCTTGAGGAAAAAATAAGGGCTGCAGATAAAAGCGCGGAATCCGATTTAGAAGATTTAAAAGAAAAACACAGCGCTGAAATCCAGGAGTATGAACAGAAGATAGGAAACCTGGAGTCAGAGATTGAAACATTACAGAATAACATTCTTGACAGGGAGCGGGATCGAAAAATAGAGGTTAACGAGTTAGTAAATAAAAAGGAAAGTTCAGAGGCGGAACTGAAATTTCAGATAGGCCGCAGCCGGGAAGAGATAGATAAACTGAAAGAGGAAATATCCCTTGTAAAAACAAAAGCGGAAAGGGAAAGAGTGCGCTATAAATCAGAAATAGGGGAAAAAGATAAACAGCTCAAAAAGCTTCGCGCTCAGAAAGACCGCAGAATTCAAACGCTGTATGAAAGGCTGGAAAATCTGAACCGGGAGCTTAGCCGGTCTCAAAAAGACTATGATTTGTTAAAGAGTGAAAGCGAAAATAGGCTCAAGGAGCATCAGAAGAAACTCACGTCAGAGAAAGAGGCGGCTAAAGCGGAAGAATCTCATTTAAAGAATCTTATTGAAGAAAAGGAAAGGCAGGTGAATAACCTTGAGGCCGAACTTGCCGAGGCTAAAGCTGAAAATGAGCAGGCGGAGCGTTTATACAAGGAAGAGATAAAAAATTTAAAGGATGAATATGAGGTTGAGGAAGAGGAAAAATCAAAACAGATAAAAGAACTGGAATCCAAATTAGCCGAGATTAAGAACCGATATGCTGCAGAGAGCGCGGCAAGGCAGGAGGAACGCAGGGCGCAGATTGAAAAGGAAAGGAAATACGAGGAAGAAAAGAATAGACTTGAGAGGGAAGTTCTGCAAAAGGAAGAAAAAATTGGTCTTCTGCAAAAAGAAAAGGAAAAGGAATCCGCCGCTTTTGTTAACGAATTAAATCAGGCCAGGGAAGAACTAAACAGGGTTGAGAAAGAGTATGAAAAACTGAAACAGCATAATGATGAGCAGTCCGGCTGGTATGAGGAAAAGATTTCCGGTGAAATTAACGCGCATAAAAGGACTGAGGAAAACATGAGGTCTCTGATAGAGGAAAAAAACGGCCGCATCATACAGCTGGAAAATGATCTTTCAAATATTAATGAAGAGAAAAAAGATTTAAGGCAGTCTTTTGAGACTGAAATAAGCGGTTTGAGGGATAAATATGAGAAAGAAAATAATGAAAAAAATTCACGTATAGATGAGCTTGAATCCCGGAATTATGAAATAAAAAATCAGCTTTCGGTTGAGACGGCCAAAAGAAGGCAGGAAAACAGACTATGGACGGAAAAGACAGCGGAAAAACAGCTTAGGATAAAAGAGCTTGAACGCATTTTAAGAGAAGCGGAAAGAAAAAACCATAATAATGTAGAATCGTTAAGAAGAGAAATCTCAAGGGTTCAGCAGTCTAGGGATTTAGCTAAAGAAAAGCTGTCTGATATGAAAACCGAGATAGCGGAAAAAGAGAAGAATTACAGGGTTGAGCAAGAAAGATTGCATAAGGAAATCTCTTCTCTGGAGCAATCCGTAGATAACCAGAGGGAAAGATATACCGGAAAAGTTTCTGAACTTGAGAAACTTCTATCGGAAGAAAAAAATATAAAGGAAAGTCTCAGAAGAAAATTTGAATCTGAGAAGGAAGAGCTCCTGGCAAACTTGAGAAAAGCAGATGAGAGATATGAAAATAAAATGTCGGAAAAAAGATCCCTGATTGAAAGCCTGAAAAACAGCCTGGCAGAGAAAGAAAAGGAATATTTAAATGAGAACAAAGAAAATCTTTTTCTGATTGAAAACTTAAAAAACGATATCAATTCATTAAAGGTGAAAAATAACGAAATTGCTGCTGAAAAAGATGAAGAAATAACCCGCCTAAAAAACGATCATGAAGCGGAAAAAGTTGACCTTGTCGGAAATATTAGGAAAATAAAAAATAATTCCGAAAATGAAATAAATAAGATTCAGCAGGAGAGGGAAGCTGAGGTTAAAGAGCTTAAATCGAAGCTTAAAGAGGCTTTTACTCAAACAGGGGAGTTAAGGGAAGAGAAAAATGCTGAGATTGAAAAGTTAAAGAGAAAAAAAGATGAGACTATATCTTCCTTAAGAAATGAAGCAGAGCACCTTAAAAATGAATTTGAAAACAGGGAGAAAAGATTAAATAAGAGTGTTCAGCAGCTGAAGGAAAAGCTCAGTAAGAAAACCTGGGAGGTAGACAAGGTGAGAGAGGAACTGGAAAGTTTATTAAGAGAATTTGAAGAAAGGGTTGCGGCTCAGCGGAAGGTATGGGAAGAAAAAATAAGAAATAAGGATGAGCAGATAAAGGCGCTCAGGGAAGATTCGGGGAATATAAGAAAAGCGCTTGAAGAAAGACTTGAGGAATTAAAAAACTCAAATTCCAAACTGCAGCTTCAGCTTGAAGAGGACAGGAAAAAGTGGAATGAAATGCTCAAGGAAAAAGAAAGAGAATACAGAGAGCTGATGGAAGAAAAAGAAAAGAAGGAACGAAATTTTATGGAGGAGGTATCTTCCAGGGAAAGAGAGTGGCTTAATGAAAAAAACGAATTGCAGAAGCAGCTCAACAGGGTTGAAGGCATTCTTAATACGGAGATGCCAAGAAAAGAAGAAGATATAGAAAAACTTCATGAAGAACTTGATAATAATAAAAAAGCGCTTGAAAAAGAGAAGAAAGAGCATAAAGATGAAATAAAACAGATAAAAAAAGATATGCGGCGGCAGCTCAAGGAGCACTCGGATATGCTTAAGAAGTTGGAGGAGGAGAATTTAGATTTAAAGTCTAAGTTTTCAGAAAAAGAGTCACAGCTGGTTACTCAGAAAAACAAGTATGAGAACGAAATTTCTATAATGGAAGATAAGTTTCAGACGACTGTTTCGAAACTTGAAAATGATATAAAGAACATGAAGGAAGAGAATTCAAGATTAAAGAAGGAGCTTTCCTTGAGCAGCCGAAGAATGAAAGAAGAAAAAAAAGAGAAAAAACAGGAACTTGCCCAGATAAGGAGCAGACTTGAAGAGAATATTGATAAATTCAGGTTGGGGCTGGAAAACCCCGGATCATTAAAGCATGAGGATGCTGGTAATGAAAGTAAAACTGAGAGTATAAATACTTCGAAGGAAGAAGAAAAAAACCGCAAGTATGAAGAAGAGGGAAAAGAAAGAGAATCCAATCTGAAGAACCTGATAAAAACGGTTAAGGAAAAACTGGAAAAGAAGAAGGAGTCATACAGCAGGGAGCTTGAGGAAAAGGAAAGAGAACACCGCGATGTCCCAAAGAATGAAAAAAAAAGAATACGAAAAGAATTGAAGGAACTTGAGAAAAAGTGGAAAGAAGAGGAAAAAAGACTCAAAGAAGAAATAGCCAGGATTAAAAAACAGTGACATTTAGAAAAAAATGAATAGAGAAAAAGAACTGAAAAGAAAAATAGAGCTGCTTATAGAAAAACTTCAGGAACAGGAAAAGGAATGCGCAGAGAAGATACGCCTTAAAGAAAAAGAGAATTATAGTATAAAGCAGGAGTATCACACCCGCAAGGCAACCCTGATAAACGAGATAGCCTCTTTAAAGAATAAGTTGGCGCATTTGAAGCGCGAAAACGAATCCCGGATGAAAAAGATGGAAGAGGAATACGAACGCAAAATATCTTTAAAAGAAAAGAGGGTTGAGGATCTGCTTCGCGCAAAGCAGGAAATATCTGAAGAATTCAGCCTTAAGCTGAAGGAAAAAAAAGCGGACTATGACAGAAGAACGGCGGAGCTGGAAAGGGAAAAAAATGATCTCGAGGCTCTCTGTCATAAATACAAAACCCGGTCGGTTGATTTAAAAGACACTCTTGTTCATCAGAATCGTAAAAATAAAAATGAACTGGAGAATATCAAGGTTTTTTACGAAAAAGAAAAAGCGGAAATAGAAGAGAAGAGCAGAAGGCGTCAGGAAGAGCTGCTTGAAAAAAAAGAAAAACTTGAGGAGAAGACCGACGATTTGGAGAGGAAGCTAAATGAAAAGGAAAATCAGCTAAAGAGGCGGGAAGAAATACATGAAGCTGAAATAAATGCTCTCAGGGAACGGAATAATGAAAAGTTAGGTAAGTTAAGAAGCATTATAGCTGAAAAAGAGCGCCAGAAGGGCCAGCTGGAAAAAGAATACAGTGAAGTTAAAGATAGACTCGAGACGGAGTTAAGAAGAGAGCATGAGGAAAACGAAGTTTTATATTCCAGGACACTTCTTAAAGAACAGGATTTAAAAGAAAAGATAGAAAGAAAAGATCAGAGCATAGAAAACCTGAACGAAAAATTAATATCGCTGGAAAATAAGAAAGACCGGCATATAAAGGAACTCAAGCGGGAGAAAGAGCAGGGAGAGCTCAGATACAGAGATGAAAGCAGAAAGCTAAAGCAGGATATTCAGAATTTAAAAGAAGAGCTGGAGAAAACCCGGCAGGCAAGGCAGGAAGAAAACGAGAAATGGCAGCGTAAAACGCAGGAGCTGATAAATGAGTATGACGTAAAAGCAGCAAGGCTGCATCTTGAAAGGGAAGAAGAAGCCGAGGAAAGCAGGGAAAAATATTCCCGCCTGCAAAGTGAACTTCAAAAAACAGAGAGCGAGCTTCACCGGGTCACAAGAGAAAAAGAAAAACTGCTGGATGATTTCAGAAAGCGCCTTTATGACAAGCAGCAAGAAATTGATTCACTTAAAACTGAAATAGAAAAAATAAAGGACCAGCGGGACAATATGCTTGAGGCTAAGAGGGCTGAGTTGTCCCGGATTGAAGAGGACCTCAAGGAGCGGCTGGCTTCTTCAAAAGAGAGATGGAAAAAGGAGAAGAACGAACTTGTTGAAAAACTAAACGAGAATATAAGGGAAAAAAATTCACTCGTTTATGAAAAAGACAAAAATATTGCAACCCTCCTGCAGAAACTCGAAGCGAGAAGGGATGAGATAGGCTCATTAAAGAAAAACCTGATAGAGAAAGAAGCCCTGTGGAATGAAAGATTTCTGGAGCTTCGTCAGCAGAATGAAATAATCAGGCAGGAAAAAGAGTCTAAGGAAAACAGAATAAGGAAACTGAGAGAACGTCTGGATAATGAAACGAATGAAATTTCACATCAGCTCCAGCAGAAAAAGGAGCACTGGGAGTGGCTTGTAGCCAAAAAACAGACTGAAATAAATAAAATTAGGTCAAAGTCGCAGCAGGATATACTGGCTTTAAAGGATGAATATCAGCGAAAAGAGCATAAGCTTGAGTCTGTTAATGCCGGGTTGGAAAATTCCTTAAAGGAGCTTTCTGACAGGATGGAAGAAGAAAGAAGGCAGAAGTACAGCCAGTTAAAGGAAAAGGATGAAAAGATTAAGAACCTTGAACAGGAGAATGAGAAACGCCGGCAGGATTTGAGCCGGCATTATGAGAAAGAAATCAGTGCCCTTAAAGAGCGTGAAAGGGAACTTGAGCAGAATGCGGCTGAACTGGAAAACCGCTTAAAGGAACAGAAGGAAATTTGGTCCGATAAGCTTAATTTGAAAGAGCAGGAACTTGAAAATACCCGGCGCTCCATGAAAGCCCGCGAAGATGAAATATACGATGTCTGGAGAGAAAAAAGAGAAGAAGCAAACCGCAGAATTGTAGAGTTAACCGGCAGGATAAATGAAATAAAGGCGGAAAAAAAGCAGCAGCTGGAAAACTTAAAGAGCAAATATGAGGAAGAAAAAAAGTCTAACTGGGAGAACAGGGTAAATACTGCGCGGCGGGAAAAGGAGCTGGAGTATGATTATAAGGCAAAGCTGAATGAACTTCAAAATGAAAGGGACAATATAAAAAATTCGCTTACAGTTCTGCAGGAAGAGCTCAATTCCGAGAAAATAAGTGTTTTCAGGAAAATTAGAGAAAAAGAAGAGGAGATGAATGCCCTCAGAAAAGAACATGAGAGTGAAAATGCCGAGCTTCACAGAAAATTTAATGAAAAAACAAAAAAGGTTCAGGAATTAAAGGCGAGTATTCAATTTGCCGAATCAGAAAAAAACAGGATAAGGCAGGAGCTGTCTCACCGTATTGAAGAAGAGAGAAAATCCAAACAGAAGCTGGCTGAGGAAATAAAGGAAAGCCGGTTTGAATGGGACAGAGAAATAAAAAAAAGGCAGGAAGATTTTGAACGCGAAAAGAGAAAACTTTGCGATGAACTTTCAGCATTGAAAGAAAAACAGGAGAACCTGATTAATCACAGCAAAGAAAAAGAGGAAGAGCATAATCGCCGTATAGAAAACATGAGGGAGGGTTTTAAGAGAAGAGAAAAAGAAATTGTAAAAGAGCACAAAAACAGAGAGGAGGAGTTGAAGGAGAGGGAGAGAGAATTAAAAGATGAGCTTTTTGCCTTGGAGAAAGAGCTTAACCGCAGTAAAATCGATGTTGAAAGAAAAAAGGCGGAAATAAGAAAAGAAATAAGTTATGAATATGAAGACCGGATATACGACCTTAAATTAAAAAGCTCAATGGCTGAATCGGAACTTCAGTGGCTGAGAAATAAACTTTCCGAGGAGAAAGAAAACTGGCAGGAAGAGATAAACAATTACAAACAGGAAAAAAGGTTATTGAAAAAAGAGGCCTCTGAAAAGATGAAGGAACTCCAGGAAGAATACATAAATCGCTCAAAAGACTTAAGCAGTAAAAAGGATAAAGTGGAGGAAGAAAAACAGAGGGCGGCTGAAGAAATAGAATCAGTAAGAAAGCATTACAGGAAAAAAATTGATGATTTAAGAGAAAAACAGGTTTCGGAAAAAGAAAAATATCTCCATAAAGTAAAAGAGATTAAACTCATGGAAGAGGAGAAAAGTTCGGAGTCTTCCCGTGTAAGGCAAATTCTTGAAATCAATATTGAGCGGCTGGAGGAAAAGCTTCAAGGGGAGAAAAAAAGAAACGGGGATTTGGAATCGGCGCTCAAAAACTACCGGACGCGATATAAAGAATTAGAGAGAAAGAACCGGGAATATAAAGAGGATTTTAATAATGAGGCAAACAGGTATCATTACGAAATAAAAAAGAAAGATGAAGAGTTTGAGCGGAAAATCAACTATGCACGAGAAAAGGCGGCGGAAAAAGAAAGAAGAATAAGAGAAGGCTTTAAAAACGTAGAATATGATTTAAACCTTCAGATTGAATCAAAAAGAGAGAAGCTGGTTGTCAGGGAAAATGAAATAAACAGGCTCAAGGAAGAAATTAGGGGACTGAAAGAAAAACATGAAAAAATAGGCAGTGATTATGAAAAGAGAATTTCAAGATGGAACGAAAGAGAAAAAGAATTAATCGATGAAATAAATTCCCTGAAAAATACAACAGGCGAACTGCAGTTGAGGCTCTCAACAAAAGAGAACGAATCTGCTATTATGAAGGAAGAGCTTGAAGAGTACAGGGATAAATATATAGAGGTTAAGAACGAGACTGAACTTATCCAGGAGGAGCTCAGCAATGCGCGGTTCAGGATTATGGAGGCTGAAGCTCGCTCGCGTGCGGCGGAGTCTGAGAGAGAGAGCGAGGTTTCACTTTATAAGAGAGAAATAGAAAGGTTGACATCCGGTCACGAGCGGGAAAGAAAGTCATTAATCCAGGAAACGGAAAGGTTGAGGGACGAGATAAGCAGGGTTCGCAGGAAAAGCGGTGATGTCGGCAGCGTAATAACCGACAAAGAAGAAAAAATACTTGAACTGGTCCGCAATCATGAAAAAATCAGGGAGGATACAAATAGGCTGTTAAGGCAGAAAGAAGAAGAACTTAAAAACCTGAGAGAGGAAAACCGGAGCCTTGAAGAGGAATACAGGGGTAAAATAAAAGAAAAAGAGAGGCGCCTTAAGCTTTTTCTGCGTGAGAAGCTTCAGCAGAAGGAATCACAGTGGCGCAGCATTTATTCTTCAAGAGAAAAAGAGCTTCTTGACTACCGTAACCGCCTTCAGGAAGAAATAGAAGATTTGAGAAAAGAGAAATACAGCAGTGAAAGACAATGGAATGTAAGGTTGCATGAGAAGGAAGAGGAATTTAAGAAAATGCAGCTGGAAAAAGCCCAGAATGAATCAGAATTTTCGAGGAAGTTTTCTGAGGCTACTAAAGAATTAAGAAAACTTAAGTCCAAAGCGCTCTCTTATAAAAATGCATTAAGAGATAAGGAAGAGGAAGTAAGGGAGCTTAAGGCCAGGATAGCACAGAGAGACATTAAGTGGAAAACTGCATACAGAAACAAGCAGCTTGAGGTTAATAGGCTTAATCACAGGCTGCGCCGGACGAGGAAGGGTGTTGTGAGAAAACTTCTGGGCGCATTTACAGGTGAAAGCGGGAAGGATTCGGAAAAAGAAACGATTCTGAAGATTTAAAACATAAGAGAGATTAAAAGTAAAGAAAGGATTGAAAAAAGGTGAAAAGATTAATTGGAATAATAATAAAGCCGGCTGAAGAAATAGCGAAAATAGGAGAAGACGGGTTAAAAGTATCTTCTGTCATAATTTTTGCGCTGGCGGTAATCGCGGGAAATATTGAAGTAGCTACTTTCAGCATTGCATACGGGTTAAGATATTTTTTATGCTCTGTCGCTCTTTTAGTTTTTTCGTGGGCCGGTTTAATTTTTATAGCTGATTTAATAATAGCGGCTGTAGTTGGTTTAGTAAATCCTGTTTCATCATCTCTTTTAAACAGGAAAAGAATGAGAAAACTGTTTATGATTCAGATGAATATTTCGGTGATTTTAGTATTCAGGCCGTTGTTTTCTCTTATAATCAGCTCCAGGCTGGCCTGGATTTTGATTTTTATCTGGGGATTCACCCTTGTTTTGGTTGCTGTGGTACATCTTTGGGGAATTCCCGAGATTAAGGCAGCCCTTGCGGTAGGAGTGGCTTCTGCACTCGTGCTTGTCGGAGGAAGGTATTTGTTAAACAGGGGGGAATCTGTTTCTTACAAGTCCTGCCCGCAGGAAATCGGGGTGGAGAGGAAAGAGGGATGTTTTTCCGCAGATTTGTTCAGTTATAAAATTCCCGGCAGCAGACTGGATTTTCCCGGATTAAAAATGCAGGAAAAGAATATAAAAAACATATAGGTTTTTAGTGAAAAAAAAGTTTATTTATCATTTGCCGGTTAAATATTTCCGGAAAAACATTTAAGAGATTTTCGCAGTTGACTTCACTTATTAAATTAGAAAACGTATTTTTAAGGCAACCGGATAAGCATGAGATTTTAAAAAACATCAATCTTGATTTGCACCCGGGGGATTTTCTCCAAATGGAGGGCCCGGCCGGTAGCGGAAAGAGCACGCTTCTCAAAATTCTGGCCCTGCAGATATTTCCGACATCGGGAAAGGTCTTTATCGAAGATAAAGAGATATTTGATTTTAAGCGCCGGAAGATAAAAAATAGAATGAGAGAGACCGGATATATGTCAGAAGATTTTTATTTTCTTGAAGAAAAAAGTGTTTTTGAAAACATGAAATATATTCTCAAACTTAAGGCTCACAAGAAAAATGATTATTTCGACAACATTATGAGTGTATTAAAAAAAAGCAGGCTGATGGCCAAAAGGGAAGTATCCCCCTCTAAATTATCCTTTATTGAGAAAAAAACCCTCGCCCTTTCAATGGTTATGGTCTGGAAGCCGAAAATTATTATATGTGATTTTAATTACGGGGGGTTTTCAGATGAGAAAACAGCCTTGCGCATGCTGGCGGATTACGCAAGCAAAAATACCGTGGTTGTTTTCTCTGCGCGACCCGGAATAAAAGCAGATAGAAAGGCAGTGAAGGTGTTGAGGCTTGAAAATGGGGAAATCACGTAGGTCCACTTTAATATCTTCTTTCTGTATAACTGCCGCCGCCTTTGCCCTGGTGTTCGGCATTGAATTTTTTTCATTAGCGAAAGATTTCGCACGCGAGTTATCCTCCTCAATAAAGATGACAGTTTACCTGCAGTCCGGTTACAGCGAATCCGGGATCGAGGGGTTTAAAGATATCATCTCCGGAAATGATTATTTTACCGTTGAAAGCTATTTAACCTCTCAGCAGGCTTTGGAAATTTTTTCAGGGGAAAGAGATATTCCTGAAGGATTTAATTTGCCGGCTACTTTGACTTTAAAAATGAATGAGATTAATCTACCATATATGATTAATATATCAAGAGCTATGGAGAACCTGAAGATTATAGATAATGTGGACTTTTCATACTCTGCTGCTCAAAAAGCAGAGGAAATTATAGATAAGCTGGGTGGTATTTCTTCATCTGTTTTGTTTTTATCTGCTTTTCTTTTTGTGCTCCTTTCATATTCAGCGTCGTCCGGACATGTTATTTCCGCCGGGGCAAAGAAGAATATTGCTCTCAATGCCGCATCTGAAGTTGAGTATGCGATTATCAGGGAAGTTATGATTATTTTTTTCAAAGGGGTATTTAGCGCAATAGCTGCTTATACATTACTCCATGCTGTAGGCGGTTATCTGGGTATAGCAATGAGGTTAAGGACATTCAGATCACTGGCGGTTATATTATTAAGCGGTTTTGTGCCGGGAGTGATCGGTTATTTGCAATTAAGAAAATGAAAACTAAACTTGTTTTGACAGTGCTTGTTTTTTTTGTTTCAGAGAGGGTATATTCCGGTTTTGAGCAGGATCTGGATTCAATAAATGAAAAAATCCGCAAGCAGGAGTCTGAGCTTGAAAGATACAAAAAGAGCATCAATCAGATTGACAGAACGCTTAATCATCTCGATGAAAGAAAAGAAGAGATAGTAATAAGTTTGGAGAATCTTGAGACACAGATGATATCCACGAGGAAAAAGGTGGATGATATAGAAAAAGATATTAATTATGCGGAACGCAACATTGAGATTATTGAAGATAAATTAGATTATGAAATGCGAAAGGGCAAACAGTACGGTATGCGGCTTGATAAAGCCTTAAAGGGATATTTTTATGAAAAAAATTTAGAGCTGCCCTGGTATGTTGAGATTATGTCTAAAGAGAACAATAAAATGAAATTCTATAAAGCAAAATATCTTGATTATGAAACAAACAGGTATAAAGAAAGCGAAGAATCAATAAGGGAAAAGAGAGAACTCAAAAACAGTTTGCAGGAACAGAAGAGAAAGCAGCTGGATAGAAAGCAAGAGGTTTTTATACTTCAGGGAAGGCTTATTCAGAAAAACAAAAAGCATATGGAGCTACTAGAAGAAATTGAAGAAGACAGAAAGGAAAAGGAGAGAGAGCTGCTAAGCGTTAAGAAGGAAAAAGAAAAATTAAGCAGCCTGGTGACATCGCTTAAAGAAAAAGCTGAGAATATTGAGCGGTTAGACAGGCTTGCTGAGGATTTTGTGAAGGCAAAGGGGGGTCTTCCATGGCCGTTAAAGGGGGAGGTGGTAATAGAATTCGGCAGACAGAGGCATTCACAGCTGGATACAGTTATTTATAACAGGGGGATTGAGATAAAACCCGAAGACGAAAGGACTGTGAAAAGCGTTGGCTTCGGGGAGGTTGTTTATGCTGACTATTTCAGCGGCAAGGGTAATATGGTTGTAATTGAACACGGAAAGAATTATTATACTATATATGGGAATTTAAAAAATGTAGGGGTAGAAGTAGCTCAAGAGGTTGAACCCGCCCAGGAAATAGGGGAATTATCTTTAGAAAACCTGTACTTTGAATTGGGCAGGGGCTCTCAGCCCGAGAACCCTATCGAGTGGCTTAAATAAAAATGCATTAAGATATTTATAGCGCAGATAATAAATAGTTAAAAAATAAAGGAGAAAAAAATGAAAAGAAAATTAACTCTATTAGTCATATTTGTCGGTTTTATATGCTCTTTGCTGGTGATAAAACCAATATACAGCAAAAACAGTGAAAACATTGAGCAGCTGATGCGTATTTTTTCTGACGCATTTGTTCTGGTAAGAGAAAATTATGTAGAGGAAGTGGATACGAGGGAACTCATATACGGGGCTTTGAAAGGGATGGTTGAAACACTGGATTCGTATTCACAGTTTATGGAGCCGGAAGATGCTAAAATTCTGGAGGAAGATACGGAAGGTAAGTTTGGAGGCCTGGGAATTAGAATCACGGAAAGAGACGGGTATATTACCGTAGTAAGTCCGTTGCCCGAAACCCCCGCCTATGAGCTTGGCATAATGCCGGGTGACAGGATTGTGGAGATTAACGGGGAATCTGCCGTAGGCTTGACCGTAAGAGAGGCAGTCAGCAAGATGAGGGGTGAGGTGGGTACAGATATTAAAATCGGTATAAAAAGAGAAGATAAAGATGATTTAATAGAATATGAAATAACAAGGGCTTCAATTGTCCCCCAGAAAGTTTACACCAGAATGATGGATAATGACATTGGGTATTTGCGCCTTGTGGAATTCACAAAGGACTCCCCGAAGATAATGGAGGAAGAGTTGAATAAACTCATAGAGAAAGGCGCTGACAGTCTGATTTTTGACATTAGGAACAACCCGGGCGGCCTGTTGAGTTCTGCGGTTGAAACTGCCAATATTTTTATAAAAAGGAACGAATTGGTTGTATATACGGAAGGAAGACGGTCGGATCAGACAAGAGAATTCCGCACATCCAGGCAGCCGGTATCCCCCGATATTCCTCTGGTGGTTCTCATAAACAAGGGCTCCGCCTCCGGTTCTGAAATTGTCGCAGGCGCTATAAAAGACCATGCGCGCGGAATAATAATCGGTGAAACGAGTTTCGGGAAAGCATCTGTCCAGAGTATTATCGATCTGGAGGATGGCTCTTCACTTCGTCTTACAACCGCGCAGTACTTTACACCCAACGGAAAGAAGATACATGAACAGGGAATAAAGCCGGATATTCTGGTCTCTGTTACAGAAGATGAACGGAGGAAAATCTTTGAGCAGCAGCAAAAGATTTACTATCCGGATGAAGATGAAGATGAAGAGGAAGAAAAGCCGGGTGAAAAAATTCTCGACCCCCAGTTGGCCAGGGCACATGATTTGCTTATGGCAAGGAAAATATTTATGAGAAACAGCCCTAAAGAACTGCATGAAGAAAAATAAAGTTATTCTTTTAATTCTTGCTTTAGTTATAGCTTCCGGAATAATCTTTATCAGGACAAGGGTAAAAGACCTGACGGAAAAGGCATATGAGATAGATAATATATTAACTGAGTATCTGATTGAGGCGGGAAAGGAAGAAGAAAAAATATCTTCCGCTGTAAAGACCGAAAAAGAAAAGGACAGAATGATATGGGTAGAGCTTTACAGGCAGATTGAAACAACGCCTGAACGGATGGATCTTGTAGGCCGGCTGTTAAGGGAAGTAGCCGGGAGAAGCGGATACGATGTAATTGATATCCATGAAGAGGAAAAGTCGCAGAAGATAGAGGTTGGTCTGCACGGAGCAGTTTTAAGCTGCATTGAATTAACTGTGGTCCCGGAAAGATATAAGGTCGCAATAATTGTTGATGATTTGGGTCAGAACAGCGATATCGGCCGCTTTCTTGAACTGGGTATAGATTTAACTTATGCCATACTCCCGGGGCTTAGAAAATCAACCTATTATGCCGAAAAGTTTAATGAAAAAAACATCCCCTACATTCTTCATATGCCGATGGAGCCTGAAAGATATCCGGAAGTAAACCCGGGAAGACCCGTGCTTTTAAATGAAATGAATGAAACGGAGATGAGGTCAGCATTAAAAAAAGCCATGGAAGATGTGCCGGGCATTAATGGCTTGAATAATCACATGGGATCTTCTTTTACCTCAAACCCTGAGTCAATGAGCAGATTTTTAAAAATTGCAAAAGACAAAAATCTTTTCTTTATTGATTCCTGGACTACCGGGAGAACACTTGGATATGAAATGGCCCGGGATTACGGTGTGAAAACTGCTCTTAATACTCTCTTTCTGGATAATAAAGACGATTTGGATTACATCAAGGGAAGGCTTCGCCTGATAAAAAAAAGGGTTGATCCCGGAGAAACAATGGTGGCTATATGTCATGCTCAAAGACTAAATACCGTTTCCGCTCTTGAAAAGATGATTCCGGAATTAAAAATAGCGGGAGTGGAGTTTGTTCAGGTTGAAGAAGTGCTCCATTAAACAGGGATAGTAATTAAATAGTCAGATGAAAATACTGGGAATAGAAACATCATGCGACGAGACGGCTGTTTCAATTGTAGAGGGTACAAATATAGTTTCCGAAAAAATATTTTCGCAGGTATCCCTTCATTCCGAATATGCCGGGGTTGTTCCTGAACTGGCTTCAAGAGAACATTTAAGAAAGCTTAATTTATTAATTCAAGAGGCTTTGACGGAGGCCGGAATAAATTATGAAGATATTGATGCCGTGGCGGTTACCGCCTACCCCGGCCTTGAGGGATCTTTGCTAGTGGGGTTAACTTCTGCCAGGACGCTGTCCTATTTATTGAATATTCCTATAAAAGAAGTTGACCATATAGAGGCGCATCTTTTTTCACATGTGTTTACCCAGCTGCCGCCTCCTCCCGGTATAGGGCTGGTGATTTCAGGCGGACATTCGCGTCTTTTTTATATAAAAAAGTGGGGCGATTATGAAATCATCGGAGATACAAGAGATGACGCTGTAGGGGAATCCTTTGATAAAGTGGCTTCGCTTCTGGGTTTGCCCTATCCAGGGGGGCCTTCAATAGAAAAGGCTTCAAGGGGAGTAAGAGAAAACAGATTCAATTTTCCGGTGTCTAAGCTGGGCAACAGTTATGATTTTTCATACAGTGGATTAAAAACGGCTGTTCTGTACAAAATTAAATATGACCTGAAAGAAATTTCCGGGGAAAAGGAGCTTAAAGAATTGGCAAGCTCCTTTCAAAAAGCGGCTTTGACCCCCCTTGTAAAAAATTCCATAAAGGCGGCTGAGGATTATTCAGCAGACTGGATATTTGTATGCGGCGGAGTTGCAGCAAACAGCAGGCTGCGGGAGCTTTTTGATGAAAAATCCCCTGAAAACATAAAAGCCTATTTCCCCGGTGTTCGTTTATGTACGGATAATGCTTCCATGGTTGCCGCCTGCGGCGGCTTCTATCTTAAAAAGGAAGCGTAAACCTGACCCCTGCGTCTGCTTCATAGGCAATATCTCCCTCAATTATATTAAAAGAAGCATTAAGCACAAGAAAAGGCAGAGGAGAAAACTCAACTCCGCCTCCAAAACGCATTAAGTTTTTTGAAGGTTTCAAGGTGCCAACCGGTGTGTCCGTGTCTATCTCAGAGCGTATAATATCGTAAAAAACTCCGGCATAAGGGGTTATAATCACCAGGTCTTTACCGGCTAATAAGCCTAAAGATGTGGTGTTTACGTTGAAATCTGAGACGCTAAGCCTGTTGTGGGCTATAAGAGCGGAGACGCCGGGAAACGGGTTAAGTACCGATTCCTCGTGAATACTGTACTTTACACCCGCGCCTAGTATTCCTATGGAAGTATCCGCGCCGGCAATTTTATACTGAAAACCTCTTGCAAATACGTCAAAACCCATCGGCAGTCCGGTTTTAGCAGTAACCCAGGGAATAGCTACAAAATCTTGATCTATAAATTCATTATCGCTTGATACGGGTATTCCACTCCCTCCGACTGATACTTGAATTCCCGGAAATCCCAGTGTTCCGGCTTTTTGATACATTCCACCGCTTATAGCGGTCCCGACATCTGAAACCACGGGCTCCAGTTTGTCTTCTGCTTCTGTTCTAATTACCTCTTCAATCCATCCGCTGTGTCCGATAGCGGGAATCAAAAGTGCCGCTGTTAAGATAATAAATATTTTCATGAAAACCTCCCTTTACAAATTTTTTTAAATATTAACATGGAACATAATATTTTACAAATTTTATTTGACATAGTAGTTTATTTAGCATAGAATTACAATAGAACCTTGAAATAGCATATGGGGGCGATTAGGGCTCGACAGGAATCAGAGAGATTAGGGCAGCAGGCAGTGTTCGCCGGAACCACTTAAAAACTCCGGTGATTAAGTAAACGCAGACGATAGTCTAGCACTGGCTGCTTAAAGAAAAGCAGTCCGCTCCGGCGGTCATTGATCGTCATGCCGTCGAGAGTGCCATAATGACGGTATAGTTTCAGAAGTAACCCCTGGCTTCTGAAGCGAAACCTTAAGGGGAAACCTTCCGCATATTGTTTGTCTCGTAACAGTGCGGAAGAAAAAAAGACGGGGCTAAGCCTGTAGATACCCTGTTTCATGATTTCTGGACGCGGGTTCGATTCCCGCCGCCTCCACCATTTAGGGTACTTATAGGGCATATAATGTGCGCTTTTAGATATACTACGGCATAGCCATCCGGGCAGTCCGTGAAAAAAATACTTTAATAAACGCTGACTAACAGTGTTCTTTTACTATCTTCCATCTATTATAACTAAAAAAATAAAGCTAAAAATTTTTTTCTTCTTCTTGACACAACCTGAAATATTTAATGAAATGAAACAGGTGTAAGGAATTTGCGAAAAAAGCTTTTTAATGGATTTATAAATAAAAGTAAACTGCTAATACATGTGAAAATCATGAAAAAAACCTCAAAAAGCAGTAATGACTGTTCTCGGGGTGCCGTAGAGTGGAAAAATTTTTCTGTGCAAAAATCGATTAAGAAAAATAACTCCTTGCAGAATTCTACGGTACTGAGGTGAGTCAGGAAAAACTGTTATAAACTGAAAAAAATATTCTTTAGTTTTATCTATTAGTTTTATCTATTATGTATAATAAATTATTGCATTGCGGATTTTGGATAATTTTAATGCTATCATTATCATCTACAAAATGCGAAGGCAGTTTAAATTCAGCTTTAAAAGAAGAGAGCTTAAAAAACTGGAGATATTCAGTTTATCACGGAAGATGGAGCAGAACAAGGTTTGTTGATATACTTTTTAGGATGGAGACCGATTACAGGGATTCGTGGTTTACTGCGGTTTCTGCCTGCAGAAATATTCTTAAGCTCAGGCCGAATCTTGTATTAGAAGGAGAAGTTAATATTGGTAAGCATTCAGGAATACAGGAGCATTTTGAAATAAACGGGCTTGCTGCAATCAGGTGGAATAGGTTTCCGTGGGATGATATGGTTGATATTTCAGTCGCTTATGGCATAGGGCCTTCATATGCTTTTGGAACACCGGTTATTGAAGAAAGGCGGAGGCAGCCGAAACCGGGAAGGTTTCTTCTTTATATGATGTTTGAAGCGGAAGGCAGGTTGGCTTTTTTTCCTGAAGTGAGCGCCTTTCTGAGGATTCACCACCGTTCGGGGGTTTTTGGGGTTATAAGGGAGAGGCAGGGGTCAAATATTATCTGTATTGGTATAAGAGGAAGAATATAAGAATACTTTTAAATTTAATCTTTGAATACACGCCTTTGCAGTTCAACTTCTTCCGGTTTAAGGGAATCGAGATGCTCAAGTATTTTTTTTCTACCAAAGACACTGTATATCAAAGGAAACCCGTAGAAAAACCTGCTTTTTTTATATATGCTTATAGGCTTTAAGCCTTTAGTTGATTTAAGAAGGTCATCTACATCGCTCTTTACTCCCAGCCATTTTATTAATTTATATGCGATAGGCTTAGCGTATTTGGGCCAGAAAGCGCCCCCAATATGAATTATCTGCGGCGCCACCATTAAACACATTATTACAAGAGGCATTGTTGGAATTGTTTCTCTTTTTAACAATGAACTAAAAATATTGTTTTTATTAATTCTTTTGGTTTCTGTGTCCGAGTATTTGAATATGAAATAATCTTTTTCGAATCTGACCGGGGTTCTGAGATTATTGCAGTCTATTCCTTCAATGAGATATGTCTGCTTTTTATATTTTGAGTAGTTTTCCGGAAGCGTGATATCCCAGAAAGGGTAGCCTTTCTGGTAAAGCAACTCCAGCGTTCTGGCGCATAGGGCTGTGGGTAGTTTGGAAAAAGGGTTTTCCTTTATAGGATCAATTTTTAATAATGAGAAGAACTCTTTTCTTATGGCAGTTATTTTTTCTACTGTGTTTAAACCGTTCTTCTGCAAAGCCTCCTTTATCGTTTTATTTATCCGGTCTATTCTTTTTTGGAAAGTTCTCTGGTTTTCATCAGGAATGCTATGAAGTATGTTATTGTTGTTTTTAAAAAGGGTTTTTTCATCATACGTAATCATCTTTTGATAGGAATAGGGAATGCCGGGGGAAAGAACAACGGGGCTGGTTGAGCCATATTCTATTTTGAACCCTTTTGGGGAATCTTTTTCTGGGATTGAATTGTCATAGAGAATATTAAGGAAATTTGAATTTTTTAAATTGGCTTTTTCTCTAAGTTTTATAAGAAGCAGGTTTCCGTATATTTCATCGATGGGCAGGTTTATGTTCGAATGAGAAAAAGATGAAATTATTTTTATGTTATGAAAAAGACCCCTTATTTCAGGGAATTTTACGTGGCAAGCCCTGTTAAGGCTTTTTTTTATATCCTTTATGATTAAATTGGAATTTTCAGTCATTAAATGTTAACATTACTAATACTGCTTGACCGTATTAATTTTATTAATTGAAATTTGATAATCAATAGCGGCGCAGAATTTGGGAAAGAACATTTTCAAGGTTGTAAGCACCCTGTAGAGAGGAGAAAGATGACAGGAGAATCTTTAAGCCAGAAGAATATCCTTCCGGTAATTATTCAGATAAGAACGGGAAATTATAAAAATTACAGTAGTTTTTGTGAGGAAACGAGAGAATATTTGTTTTCTCTCGTTTCCCGGATGGGTGTTGAGGAAGGTCGTTATTTTGAGGGTGTTGTTGAAGAGGCGCATAAGTTCATTACGGAAAATCTTCATGTTTATAATCCAAAAGAAACTACATATATAAAATGGAGCAGGGATGTTTTGGAGGGGTATCTGTCGGATTTAACCCGAAAAAATGCCAGGAAAAAGCATGATGTGATTCAATGGGAATATGAAAATGTGGGGAATATAAATACAGATCCACAGAACTCTGTTTATTTAAAGGTTATTAGAAAGTACTTCTTAAAATGTATAAATAAAATCAGCCCCGGCAGAGAGAGAAAAGCTCTTTTGCTGAGTTTTCAAAAGCCATTTGATATGGGTTTTTGGGCGGAGTTGATTTCAGAAGATAAAAAGGATTTTGAAAACTTATTTTTAAGAGCCATTAAAAATTTGAAAAATACAGTCTTTGAAGAAAAAAGTCCCGCCCGCCTTTTTATTTTAATTAACCTCATTTCCGGGAAGCTTTCAGGCAGAAAATATATAACGGAGAAAGAACTTTCCTCTGTCGGGGATGAAGAAATGCGGGATGTTATTAAGGTGTCGCTTGAAAAAGAAAGCCTGGAAGAAGCGCTGTCGGTTCTGGGGGTAGATAAAAAAAGTTATTTTAATAAATTTTTTACGGGTCTCCGGGAGTTGCACAACAGGCTGTCTCATATCGAAACAGCCGGTTCCTGTAAAGCAGATAACGAATCTGAGGATAAGATACTTTCATACAGAAAGCATCTTGTGGATTACAATATTGGCTACAGTTCAGATTCTTCGGAAGAATTTAATAGCAAGGGCTTTAAAGAGTATAAAAAAATCATGGATTTTTTATATGTGATTTTTTCCGAACAGGCTAAGCCGCTTTCCATGAATGAGCTTCTCAGGTTTACGATTAAAAAAAATGCTTCGGATTTGCATCTGTCAGCCGGCATGCCTCCAATATTAAGGATTGATGGTGATATTTACAGAGTAGGCATTGCACCTATAGACGGTGCTATTTTAAAAAAAATGATTGAAATGATAATGAATGATGAGCAGAGGGAAATTTACAACAGGGATTATGAGATTGATTTTTCGTATGAACTTTCGCACGGGGCAAGGTTCAGGGTAAATGCATTTCATCAATACAGGGGTTCGGCCATTGCATTCAGGGCTATACCGGCAGAGTTAATGAGTTTAAAGGATATCGGTCATGATCGTGTTATAAAAAGAATAGTTGACAGTCCTTCCGGGCTTATCCTGGTAACGGGGCCTACGGGGTCGGGAAAAACCACAACTCTTTCAGCAATGATTGAATACAAAAACAAGAAAAATTATTTGAATATTTTAACTATTGAAGACCCTGTTGAATATCTGCATGAAAGTAAAAAGTGTTTAATAAATCAGCGTGAAGTGCATAAAAATACACGGAGTTTCAGCGCTGCGCTGCGTTCAGCCCTGAGGGAAGACCCGGATATTATTCTGATAGGGGAGATGAGGGATTTAGAGACAATAAAACTGGCTCTTACCGCAGCAGAAACGGGGCACCTGGTTTTGGCAACACTTCATACCAACAGCGCCCCGCAGGCAATTGACAGAATAATCGATGTATTTCCAGCCAATGAAAAGGGGATGGTGAGATTTATGCTGGCAGAATCTTTGCAGGCGGTTATTTCCCAAACCTTGATTAAAAAGAAAACAGGCGGAAGGGTTGCGGCGCTTGAGATAATGATTGCCAATGATGCCATCAGAAACCTGATTAGAGAAGAAAAAATTTCCCAGATGTATTCAACCATCCAGCTTGCCAGGGCGGAAGGCATGCAGACATTAGAACAACATCTTAAAAGCCTCGTTGAGAAAGGTATAATAGATTCCAGGAGCGCTTACAAAAAGGCCGCAAATAAAAAGGCTTTTAAAAATCAAAATATTAAAGAATAAATAGATTTTTTCAAAATGAATCAAGATAGAGACGGAACAGAAATTTTTATATTTGAAACAAATAAAGTAAACGCTGATTCTTATCTATCCTATTATTTTACAAAACCAAAGAGAATTTTTTATCTCAGGAAGAATCAGGATGTGCATAAGTTTTTCAGTGAGATTGAACATTTTTCAAAAAAGTATTACCTGGCGGGTTTTTTCTCCTATGAACTGGGCTATGTAATGGAGAAAGCCTTTAACTTAAAAGGTTTCAGCTCAAGAAGCTCGTTTCCTCTGGCGGTAATGATGGTTTTCGATGAACCTGCCGTATATGACCATCGGAAAGAAAAATTCGTTCGAGGGTTTTTCAGCTATCCTGACTATTCAGGGTACGAGATGAAAAAAATGAAACTGATGATTGATAAAAAGCGTTACTGCAGAAAGCTTAAGAAAATAAAGCGCCATATAGTCGAAGGGGACACCTATCAGCTGAATTTTACCTCAAAGTATATGTTTGATTTTAATGGAAATCCTCTTGATTTATATCGGGATTTAAAAGGGCAGCAGGGGGCCTCTTATAATGTTTTTATGAGATTTGAAGACTATTCCATTGTTTCAATTTCTCCCGAGCTGTTTTTTTACAGAAACAGGGATTTTATAAAAGTAAAGCCTATGAAAGGAACTGTCGGCAGGGGGATGAACCCTGAAGAAGATTTTAAAAACAGGGTGTTTTTGAAAAATGACGGAAAAAATCAAAGTGAAAATGTGATGATTGTTGATTTACTGAGAAACGATTTAAATCGCATATCGAATTACGGTACGGTAAGTGTGAAAAACTTATTTGAGATTGAAGAGTATAAAACCCTTTTTCAGATGACCTCCACAATAGAGAGCAAGCTAAAGAGAAATGTATCTCTCTTTGACATTTTAAAAAATATTTTCCCGTCCGGTTCGGTCACCGGTGCCCCTAAAATAAACAGCATGAAAATATTGAGAGAGCTTGAAGAAAATGACAGGAAAATATACTGTGGAGCCCTTGGATTTATGACCCCTGCAGGAGAGAGCAGATTTAATGTGGCGATAAGAACGTTGCTCTTGAAAAACTCAAAGGGTGAAATGGGAGTCGGGGGAGGTATTGTAAATGATTCCAACTGCGAAGATGAGTATGAAGAACTGAAAACCAAAGCAAGGTTTCTGATTATGAAGGAAAATGAAAAGTTTCAGAATAATTGAAACGGTGCTTTACGACTCCGTACCCGTAAACATAAAGGCCCATTTGGCTAGAATGGAAAAATCCGCAAAATACTTTAATTTTGATTACGATGAACGGAAAATTTACAGGATACTGGAGGAATTAAAAGAAAAATATCCGGAGGGCATCTTTAAGCTGCGAATTCTTCTTTCGAAAAACGGGTATATCCGCATTGAAAAAAAGGCCATCGGAGAGTTTGCGGATGAAAGAGCGGTTATTTCAGATAAAAAAACGGATCCCGGTAATGTGTTTCTTTACCATAAAACCACAAACAGAAATCTATATGCCAGAGAGCTGAAAAGGGTTAGAAAGAGCGGATATTATGATGTGTTGTTTTTTAACAAAAAATGGCAACTCACGGAAGGAGCCATATCCAATGTATATATAAAGGAAGAGGAGAGCATATATACACCTGAATTGGAGTGCGGATTGCTCAATGGAACTGTTAGAAGGAATCTGGTAAAATCGGGTGAAGTAAAAGAGAAAAATATTTTTTATGAAGATTTATTATCTGCAGATGAGGTATATGTATCAAATTCTATAATAGGTTTAAAAAAAATTAGCCTGGAAAAGCCTTAATTATGATAATAAAAAGCGGGAGTATCGCAAAATATTTGACTTTTTCGTTCTTTTCACTTACTAATTTATAGTAGAGGATAACAACATTCATCTTTAAAAGGAGCAGAGCTATGGATGATGACACGCTGAAAATCATAAAAAGCGAAGTAAGTCAGAACTTAAAGATAATAAAAAACGATATTAAAAAAATGAAAGAAAATTCGTGTAACGGTTTTTCTCTTGATGAAACCATCAGAACAGTTCACTCCTTAAAGGGAATTCTTTCTATTGCTGGATATGATAATCTCCCTGAAGTAGTAAATCTTATTGAAAGTATTTTAACTGAAATAGATGATGACAAATCCTGTAATAATGGTTCTTATCTGGATTTGTTGCTGGAAGGGCTTGATGTGGTTGAAAAAAATACTGAAAAAGACAACGGGGGGTGCGGCGATATAGAGAAAAAGCTTTCAGATGTACTCAGAAAAATAAAAGAATAAATGGGATTTTTTAAATAACCGGGGAGGTTTAGCTGATTTGATATTCGGAAAAAAGAAAGATTATGTTTTGATAGTTGATGATTCACCCACTGTAGTGGAAATGCTGTCTCACATTCTTGCGGCGAAATACAATGTGTTGAAGGCAACCTCGGGCAAGGAAGCTATAGAAATAGCGCGCAAATCAAAACCGAAAGTTGTAGTTATGGATGCGCGTATGCCTGAAATAGATGGATGGATGGCGTGTAAAATAATAAAGGAAACTGCGGCAACAAAAAAAATCAAGGTACTTATGTGCACCGGCGCATCAAAAGGAAAAGAAGTTAAAAAAGCTTTCAATATGGGGGCGGACAGTTTTATCATGAAACCCGTTGTGCCGAGCAAATTACTTGCAAAAGTAAATGAGTTAATGTAATCTAACCTTATAGAGAACCCACATTAGAAAAGACTTGCGTTATCAAGTTTGACAATAACTTGAAAATTTTACTAACATAGGCACTCAAAGAAATAAATTGGAAAAAGAATAAAAGTAAGGGTAATTAATGTACCCTCGTAGCTCAATGGATAGAGCAACGGCCTTCTAAGCCGTAGGTTGGGCGTTCGAATCGCCCCGAGGGTACCAGATAAAAACGGGCCGCTAGCTCAACTGGCAGAGCAAGTGACTCTTAATCACTGGGTTCGGGGTTCAAGTCCCTGGCGGCTCACCAAATTAGTTGTCGCGGTGGCGGAATTGGCAGACGCGCCAGGCTTAGGACCTGGTTCCCACGGGAGTGCGAGTTCAACTCTCGCCCGCGACACCAGGATTTAAGTAAAGTGAGAGGTAAGAATAGATGGAAAAAGAGATAAATTATAAAATTAACGATATTTCAGAATGCAAAAGGGAAGTGGAAATAGAAATGCCCTGGGAAGAGGTAGATGGGTATTTAAAGAAATGTTATAAAGATATAGCAAAAGAGGTTTCTATGCCCGGATTCAGAAAGGGCAAGGTTCCGCTGCGGATAGTAAAGGAAAGGTTTAAATCAGAAGCAAAAGGACATTTTCTAAATAATTACATTCCCGATATACTGACAGATGTTTTTACAAAAGAGGAGATTAATCCGGCAAACACACCAAATATTACTGACTTTAAACTCGAGGAGGGAAGCCCGTTTCACTTAACTACTGAAGTGGAAGTGATGCCTGATATACAGGTTAAGAAATATAAAAAACTAAAGTTGAAAAAGCCTGTTTATGAAGTAAGTGAAAAAGACATAGAGGAAACAATTGAAAACTTAAGGGAAAAAAACAGCACTTTGAAAAGCAGGGATGGTGTTGCCGGAAATGGAGACCATGTTTTTGTTGATTTGAGGGTTTTTATGGGGGATGAGGAAATAAATTTAAATAATCCGCGGCTTAGCTACTTTGAAATAGGCGGAGAAAATGTTCTGCCGGGATTTGATAAGAATATAATTGGAATGAAAAAGAATGAAGAAAAGGAAGTAAAGTACAAGTTCCCTGAAAATTATGAGAACAGAGAGATTGCGGGAAAAGAAGCGGTCTGCAAATTGACTGTAAAAGAGGTTAAAGAAAAGTCGGTTCCTTCTAAAAAGGAAATTGCTCAAAGTATGGGTTTTGAAAATGAAAGGAAACTGAGAAAACACATAAAAGAAAATATGAAAAAACGGTTGGATGGAAATGCAAAGAATGAGCTTGAGAATAAGATTGTAGAGCAGCTTTTAAGTAAAAACGAGTTTGGAGTACCGGAAGGACTTGTTGAAGAAAAGACAGAGGAGAACCTTCAGAGAGGCAAGGCGTATATTCAGCAGCAGGGGGGGGACCCATCTGAAATTGATGTCGAATCCATGAAGAAAAAAACAGTCAGGGAAATAAGGGCTGGATTAATATTATCTAAGATAGCTCAGCAGGAAGGAATTGAAGTAAAAGATGAAGACCGGGAAAAAGAAAAAAAGAGAATGATGGAAATGTTCGGAACAAATGATCCGGATAAAGTAAAAAACTTTGTGAATGAAAACTCAATATTAACAAATAAGGTGTTTGAATTTATAAAAAGACATGCGAAAATAAAAGAAGTAAAAGTGGAAGAAGAGTTAAAAAAGAACTAAACAGGAGGTTTATAAAGAATGTCTGAAAAAAAAGATGAATTAATGCAGCTTATTCCTATGGTGGTTGAAAAAAGCCAGAGGGGAGAAAGGGCTTATGATATATATTCAAGGCTGTTAAAGGACAGGATAATTTTTGCCGGCACCCCGATTAACGACAATATTGCAAATGTGATTATTGCTCAGCTGCTGTTTCTTGAAGCCGAAAGTCCAGATAAGGAGATTTCCCTTTATATAAACTCTCCGGGTGGTTCAGTAACGGCGGGACTGGCAATATATGATACAATGCAGTATATAACGCCTAAAATTTCCACAATCTGCATGGGGCAGGCCGCCTCGATGGCCGCTGTTATACTGGCGGCGGGAGATAAAGGAAAAAGATATGCTCTTTCAAATGCAAGGGTTTTAATACATCAGCCGCTTGGCGGGGTTCAGGGACAGGCCACGGATATAGGTATTCAGGCGAAGGAAATCATGAGAATTAAAAAAACCATAAACAGAATTATGGCAGACCATACGGGACAGAAGATAAAGAAGGTGGCGAAGGACACCGAGCGTGATTTTTTTATGGTTCCGGAAGAGGCGAAAGATTACGGTATTGTAGATGAAGTTATTAAAAGCAGAAAAGAGATAAAATAACGGAGTTAAAGCATTGAGTGACGATATTTTTAAGTTTGATATGAAAAAATGCGTATTTTGCGGAAAAGGTGAAAATGAAGCCTTCAAAATGGTAGGAGATAGGGGCACATTCATATGTGATGAATGCATAAAAAAATCCAATGAATTAATAAACAGGGTGGCGGATAAGGAGAGAAAGGCTGCGACCAGGAAATTGCCCCGTCCGAGCGAAATAAAAAATATTCTGGATCAGTATGTGATAGGACAGGAGATGGCTAAAAAAATTATATCTGTTGCTGTATACAATCACTATAAACGGGCGGGTTTGACGGGCAAGGGGCCCTTCTCTTTTGAAAACAGAAGAGATGCTATAGAATTAGAAGATGACGTAGAGCTGGAAAAGTCTAATATTCTCCTTGCGGGCCCGACCGGTTCCGGGAAAACACTTATGGCGAGAACGCTTGCGGATATACTTGACGTGCCTTTTGCAATAGCAGACGCTACCACTCTGACAGAAGCGGGATACGTAGGTGAGGATGTGGAAAATATAATTTTGCGCCTGTTGCAGAACGCTGCTTTTGATGTTGAGATGGCGCAGTGGGGAATAATATACGTAGATGAAATAGACAAAATATCCAGAAAGTCGGAAACACCTTCAATTACAAGGGATGTGTCGGGTGAGGGGGTACAGCAGGCGCTGCTGAAAATTTTGGAGGGAACGGTAGCAAATGTGCATAAACAGGGGGGGAGAAAGCATCCAAATCAGAAATTCATAAAAGTAGACACCACGAATATACTTTTTATTTGCGGTGGTGCCTTTGACGGTATGGAGAGTATAATTTCAAGTAGAATCAGTGATAAACAGGTCGGCTTCGGGTCCAGGCTGGTTAGGGGAAAGAAAAAAAATATTGGGGAGTTGTTCAGCAAGACCCAGCAGCAGGACCTGACAAAGTACGGATTGATCCCGGAGCTTGTTGGAAGACTTCCTGTGATAGGCCCGTTTAATGATTTAAACCGGGATGATCTGGTAAGGGTATTAAAGGAGCCGAAAAATTCTCTTGTAAGGCAATATAAGAAATTATTTGCATTAGAGGGAATAAGGCTAACTGTTACGGAGGACGCTCTGCATAAAATAGCAACCCGGGCCAGTGAACAATCAAGAGGGGCAAGAGGACTGAGGACGATAATTGAAAATATTATGCTGGATATAATGTATGATATTCCTGACAGAGAAGATGTTGTTGAGTGCATCGTTAACGGCGAAGTGGTTGAAAAGAGGTCTGCTCCTGTAGTTAAAACTGCATGAAATACCTGAAAATAAACTGTATATCACCTGGTGAATATAGGAGGAAATATAAATGAAAAATAAATTGAAAGTGCTTGTTACTGACAATCTTTCTTCAAGCGGCTTGGAAATTTTAAGAAAAAGCGGTTTTGAGGTTAAGATGGATTCCTCGCTTGACGGAAAAAATCTTGAAAAAGAAATAAGGGGTTATGACGGGTTAATAATACGAAGCGGAACAAACGTTACAAAAGAGATAATAGATAATGCGGATAAGCTGAAAATCATTGGCAGGGCAGGGGTCGGGGTTGATAATGTTGACTTGGAGTCTGCCACAAGGAAGGGTATAGTTGTGATGAACGTACCTGCCGGAAATACAATTTCGGCATGTGAGCATACATGGGCCCTGATAATTAGTTTGCTCAGGAATGTTCCTTTTGCGCATCAGGCTCTTTCGGAAAAAAAATGGCAGAAGAAAAAGTACAAGGGCAAGGAGTTATACGGAAAAAAGCTGGGGGTTGTGGGGCTTGGAAAAATCGGGTATGAGGTGGCAAAGCGAGCAAATGCATTCGGAATGCATGTGCTCGTTCATGACCCATACACAAGCGCCGATAAGGCTAAAGAGGTTAAGGCCGATATGGTAGAACTGGAAGAACTCCTGAAGGAGTCCGATGTAATCACTCTTCATATGCCCGTAAACGAAAAAACAAAGAACTTTATAAATGAAGATACGATAAAGAAGATGAAAAAGTCTTCTTTTTTGATAAATTGCGCCAGGGGCGGAATTGTTAATGAAGAGGATCTTGCAGAGGCTGTAAAAGAGGGGAGAATATCCGGAGCTGCTGTAGATGTTTACAAAGAGGAACCGACAAGCGATTCGCCGCTGCTGGGTCTGAACAATGTTATTCATACCCCCCACCTTGGGGCTGCAACCTCTGAGGCCCAGGAGAGGGTTGCCGTTGAAATCGCCGAGCAGGTTTCAGTTTTTCTTAAAACGGGTAAAATTGTAAATGCGGTAAATGCTGTTGGTGCTGACATAGAAGTGGAACTGAAAAAACTTGCAGAAAAACTGGGTGTATTTGCAGGCCAATATACTGAAAAGTTGACAAAAAAGGCAGTAATAAGCTATAAAGACAAAATCAGAAAAAGCGGTGAATCAGTAAGCAGGTTCATTTTAATGGGGTATCTTTCTCAATTTAATGAAGGGGTAAACCTGGTAAATGCTCAGATGTTAGCAACCGAGAAGGGAATGAGAGTTGCAAAACAGGTGGTTTCCGACAATGACATGTACGGGGAAATTAAGATTGAGTTTAATGGCGATTTTTCTATTGAAGGGGGGATAATCGGCAAAAAGGCGAGACTTACCGGGTTGAACGGGTATATATTTGATATACCGCTTTCCGGAAATCTGCTTGCAATATGTAACATAGACAGGCCGGGCATAGTAGGGCACATAGGAACCATACTGGCGGATTATGAAATAAATATTGCATCTATGGAAGTGGGGCGGGAGAAGATTGGCGGAAAAGCGGTTACAATAATAGAAGTGGATGGAGATATTCCCGAAGAGGTAGTAGAAAAACTGAAAAAAGTTGAATATATAGAAGATGTGAAAAACATAAAAGTGAGCCAGTAGCTCAGTTGGAAGAGCAGCGGCCTTTTAAGCCGTTAGTCGAAGGTTCGAGTCCTTCCTGGCTCACCATAATTCAGTGTGAAAAGAGGGTTTAAGTACGCTGAAAAATAGAAGAAGTGAGAGTTTAAAAACAATAAAAACATTAGAAAAAGGGAGCTGATAAATATATGAAGAAGAAAATACATCCAAAAATGTATGAGGTAGAGGTTGAATGCGCGTGCGGCGAAAACTTCACTACGCTTTCAACACA
Organism: Elusimicrobiota bacterium; assembly: GCA_003553445.1. Taxonomy (GTDB): domain Bacteria; phylum CG03; class SLGR01; order SLGR01; family SLGR01; genus PWEK01. Next base: position 10,017 of record PWEK01000095.1, on the reverse strand, counting down.
GAAAAAGATAAGAGTGGAGATGTGTTCTGCATGCCATCCTTTTTATACCGGAGAACAGAGATTAGTCGATTCAGCAGGCAGAGTTGAAAAGTTTGAAAGAAAGTACGGAAAAAAATAAAAACCTGTTTTCAGAGTGGTTAATCCGTGAAAGTTCAGACTGAAAAAACAGCTTGTCAGAGTGGTTCAATCCGGGAAGATACAAACTGAAAAATCAGCTTTTCAAAATGGATTGTTCCAGTCCATAATTGATGGTGCTTTTTAAAAAATAAGATACTGGACAAATTGACCCCATTTTTCAATCCCGCCTTTTTTTAAACGTTTTAACAATCAAATTCCTAATTATAATATTTTCCGAACCGCTTAGAGGCTGTACAAATCGAAGTAAAAAGTAAAGGCAGTGGTTTGTTGCCTTGAATATAGAAAACAGGCCATGCTGCGGGATAAATTATTTAAGGGAGCCGCGAGCTTATTATTTGAAGCAAGAAAACTTGGAGGGGAATTATTTAAGAGAGCCGCGAGCTTGTTATTTGAAGCAAGAAAAACATGGTGGGGAATTATTTAAGAGAGTTGCAAGCTTAAGGCAGTGGTTTGTTGCCTTGAATATAGAAAACAGGATATGCTGCGGGATAAATTATTTAAAGGAAGAAAAACTTGGGGGAAATTATTTAAGAGAGCCGCGAGCTTATTATTTGAAGCAAGAAAAACATGGTGGGAAATTATTTAAGGGAGCCGCGAGCTTATTATTTGAAGCAGGAAAAACTTAGGGCGGGAATTATTCAAGAGAGTTGCAAGCTTATGTTTTATAGATAAAATGGGGTTTACAGGAACATGTTTGAAAAATTTGAAAAGTTAAAAAAGGAATATAAAGAAGTTGAAAAGAAGCTGACCCTTCCGGAGATAGCTGATAACCCGTCAAAAATTGAAGAACTCGGCCGCCGGTATGGCGAGCTAAAAGAGCAGGTGGAAACATACCGGAAATACCTGAAACTCAAAAAAGAATACGAGCAGGCAAAGAATCTGTTTGAGCAGGAAAAAGCCGATATGAAAGACCTTGCTGCCGAAGAGATGGAAATCTTATCTGAAAAAATTGAAAAAACTGAAAAAGAATTGAAAAATTATCTTCTGCCTAAGGACCCGGACGAGAATAAAGATGTGATAATTGAGATAAGGGCCGGAACAGGCGGTGACGAAGCGGCGCTGTTTTGCTATGAATTATACCGCATGTATGCAAGGTTTGCCGAAAGTTCCGGATGGAATATTGATATATACAGTTCGAATAAAACCGGCCTGGGGGGATTTAAAGAAATAATTTTCTCTGTTGAAGGAAAAAATGTGTATGGAAATCTGAAATGGGAAAGCGGTGTTCACAGGGTTCAGCGCGTGCCCGAGACAGAATCCGGCGGCAGGATACATACATCCGCATGCAGTGTGGCGGTGCTTTCTCATGCCGATCCGGTGGAGATAAATATAAGTAAAGATGATTTGAGGATTGACACTTACAGGGCTTCCGGGAAGGGCGGACAGCATGTTAATGTAACCGATTCGGCAGTGCGGATAACTCATTTGCCTACGGGAATTGTTGTGCAGTGTCAGGATGAGCGCTCGCAGATGCAGAATAAGAGAAAAGCCATGAATATGCTCAGAGCCAGAATAAAAGAGCATGTTAAAATCCAGCAGGAAAAAGAGCAGGGGGCCCGAAGGCGGAATCAGATTGGTTCGGGAGATAGAAGCGAAAAAATAAGGACATACAATTTCCCTCAAAACAGGGTGACAGATCACAGGGCGGGCCTTACAGTTCATAAACTCGAAGAATTAATCGATGGAAATTTAGCCGAATTCCTGGAAGAAATAAAGAAAAGAATCAGAGAAAAGCAGTTAAGAGAGCTTTGATGGTAAAGAAACCGACTGTCAGTGAACTTCTTGATGAGGGCAGAAGGGTTATCGGAGATAAGGTTGAAGCCGAGTTTCTTCTGGGGCACATACTTAAGGTTAAGAGAAGTTTTTTAATTCTGGAATCAAAAAGTACGCCTGATAGTGAAGCTGTCGGGCTCTACAGAAATCTTATCCAAAAAAGAAAAAAGGGGGTCCCTTCGGCTTATTTAACAGGCGAGGCCTGTTTTATGGGGATGAAATTTACGGTTACTCCCGCCACGTTCATACCGAGGCCGGAAACTGAAATAATGGTTGAAAAATGCATGGAGTATATAGACGGAATGAAAAAAAAACCTTCAGTGGTTGAACTTGGCGCCGGAAGCGGCAATATTGCTGTCGCGCTTGCAAAGCTTAAAGGCGCGGAAGTGACGGCTCTGGAAAAATCCCCTTCTGCATTGAAAGTCGCACGGCGTAATGCTCAAATCCATAAAGTTGAGAACAGGGTTAATTTTATCCAGGGGGACATGTTTTCAGATGAAGACATTATAAAGAGCAAATTTGATATTCTTATTTCCAACCCCCCTTATGTGTCGGAAACTGATTACGAGGCGCTTTCAAATGAGGTCAGAAGGGAACCTGCCGGTGCATTAAAAGCGGGAAACTCCGGAATGAGTTTTATAAAGGGAATACTCTCTCGCTCCGGAAGGTATGTAAAGAGAGGCGGAAGAATCTTTATTGAGATAGGGTATGATCAGGGTGAGGCGGTAATTAGGTATGCACGGCAGATGAAGAATCTTAGCAAACCTTTTTTAGTGAAGGATTACTCCGGCATAGACAGGGTTTTTATCAGCGAGGTGGGCCCGCAATAAATGAGAATGCGAACAGGTATTCTGGCTTACGGACGGTCCGCATAATAGAAAAGTTGCGGTTAAATTTGTTATAATGGCGAAAATTAATCTGATTGCTGTTTTTACGCTCCGGAAAAATTTATTATGGAAATATAAGAGTGAATAAAAAAACAAAAAAAATATGTGTAAAGGGGCCTGCTTCGTTAAAAGGAAAAGTTAATGTGGGGGGCTCGAAGAACGCCGTACTTCCTATTCTGGCAGCTACGCTTATATCCGATGAGGAAAGCATAATCCGAAATGTTCCCGATATGACCGATATAACGGTGATGATAGCTATGCTTAGGGTGCTGGGTAAAACTGTTGAGAGAAACGGGAGCGTGGTTACTGTAAGGAAGTCTGATGGGCTTACGGGCGAAGCTCCCTACAGGCTGGTTAGAAAATTGAGGGCTTCGGTTCTTGTTATGGGAGGCCTGGCCGCCAGGAAAAAAAATATAAGGGTTGCCCTGCCGGGAGGATGCGCAATTGGAACGAGGCCCATAGATATTCATCTCAAGGGATTCAAAAAAATGGGGGCGGATATTAAGGTTTCTAAGGGTTTTGTGAACTTAAATTCATCCGGGCTCAGGAGCGCGGTTATAAATTTGGATTACCCTTCTGTGGGGGCTACGGAAAACCTTGCGATAGCCGCCAGCCGTACGGAGGGGGAGACGGTCCTGGAAAATATTGCCAGGGAGCCCGAGGTTGAAGAAATGCTGGCTTTTCTGGAAGCGATGGGTGTGGAGATAGAGCCTTCTTCGAGGTCAGTTAAGATAAGGGGAAGGAAAGAGTTCAGGCCGGTTGATTTTACAGTTATGGATGACAGGATACAGGCGGGCACATACCTTATTGCGGGGGCTCTGAAAGGGTCAAAGGTTGAAATAGACTTCTCCCATCCGCATGTTCTGGAAGCCCTTATTCATAAGTTGGAGGAAAGCGGCGCGGATGTGGATGTGGACGGGAACAAAATAAGGGTTTGCGGGCCTTCGCGCCCCATGCCTTCTGAAATAAGAACGGCGCCGTATCCGGGGTTTCCTACAGACCTTCAGGCCCCTTTTTGCGCTTACCTGGCGCGGACAAAGGGGGTAAGCGTGGTCAGCGAGGAGGTTTTTGAAAACAGGTTTCTTCACTGCGCCGAACTTATGAGGATGGGGGCGGACCTTGAGGTTAAGGGTGAATCCGTTATTGTAACGGGGGTTAAAAACCTTACGGGGGCTCCGGTAAAGGCCTGTGACTTAAGAGGCGGCGCTGCTTTGATTATCGCGGCCCTGTCTGCAAAGGGGCTTACTGAAATTACAGGGATATCCCACATTGAACGCGGGTATGATAATATTGTTCATATTTTGAGAAGCCTCGGGGCTGACATTAGGGAAGAGGAAGAAGTTAACGGGGAAAGCCTGAATAATGATTAGGAAAGTAAGTAAAATAATAAAAGACGTCAAAAAAAAGGGTGATAAGGCGCTTATAAAGTATACAAAAAAGTTTGACGGTGTGAGGTTGTCCCCGGATGAGATAGAGGTTTCTTTAAAAGAACGCCGCCGCCAGGCCGCCAGGGTGGATAAAAAGTTGTATGATGCCCTTAAAGAGGCTGCTGAAAACATTGAGAGATATTCACTAAAGGAGCTGGAGGGGTGCCGGGGCGCCTCGGTTTCGAAGGAAGGCATTGACATAGAAGACATCTTTGAGCCGGTTGAAAGCGCGGGCTTATATGTTCCCGGGGGCAGGTACAGCTACCCTTCTTCTGTTTTAATGGGGGCGGTGCCTGCGAGAGTTGCGGGCGTAAAAAAAATAGTTATGGTTACGCCCCCGGGCAAACTTACTCCTGGGGTCCTTTCGGCTGCCGAGATTGCCGGCGTTGACAGGGTATACAGGGTCGGGGGGGCTCAGGCAGTGGCAGCCCTGGCCTACGGAACCCAGACCGTATACAGGGTTGATTTTATAGCAGGCCCGGGAAACAGCTACGTTCAGAAGGCGAAAGTCCTTCTTTCAGACAGGGTTGGTATTGATATGTTTGCGGGCCCAAGCGAGGTTGCCGTTATTGCTGATGAATTCCAGGATGTTAATGTTATAGTGGGGGATCTTGCTGCTCAGGCCGAGCATTCTCCCGATTCGAGATCATTTTTTTTCACCTTTAATGAGAAGCTTCTTGAGGAGGTCAGAAAAGGAATCCCGGGTGATCTGGCTTCTCAGGTTAACCTTGCTCTTGTAAAAGACATTGAAGAGGCGGTTGAGGAAGTTAATCTCATAGCTCCCGAGCATCTGCAGCTGATGTGCATGAACGACTCCGTTAAAAAAATCAAAAAGAAAGTGAGAAATGCCGGCGCGGTTTTTGTGGGGGAGAACTCCCCGGTAGCCCTGGGGGATTACTGGGCAGGCCCTTCTCATACGCTGCCTACGGGCGGCGCGGCAAAATACAGCGAGGGATTGGGAGTAAGGAGTTTTCTAAAGAGAATTCCTTTTATAAAATGCAGTAAGAGCGCCTTGAAGGAAGCCGGAGATAAGATTATGAGGATAGCGGAGGAAGAGGGGATGAAGTATCATTCTCTTTCGGTAAAAAGGAGAGTTTTAAAAGATTGAACAGGTATGTAAAGAAAAGAATATCCGCGATGGAGCCGTACAAAGTGCAGGATGTTGATGAGGGGGAGATTAAACTTGATGCGCAGGAGAATCCTTATGATATACCCGGGGAAATAAAGGATAAGATAAAAGAAAGAATTTATGGGATCAGGATGAACAGGTATCCCGACCCGGACAATGCTGCATTAAAGAGATACATTGCCGATTACTGCGGTGTTTCGCCGGAAAATATAGTTCTGGGTAACGGTTCGGATGAACTGATAATGCTTCTTTTATTTTCCTGCGGCGGAGAGGGGAAAAAGGCCGCGGCGGCCGAACCTACTTTTTCGATGTACAGAATTCTTTCAGAACTTACCGGAACCGTCTACAAAGGGATACCGCACGGAGAGGGCTTCAGTCTTCCCGATAAAGATATTCTCTCGGTTTCTCCGGATATTGTTTTTATGGCATACCCGAACAACCCTACCGGAAACTGCTACAGTAAAGAAAAGATAAACAGAATACTTTCGAGCGATTCGGTTTTGACTGTTCTGGATGAGGCGTATTATGAGTTTTCCGGGAAAAGTTTCATCAGCTCCGTACAGGAGCGGGAAAACCTGGTTGTCTTGAGGACTTTTTCAAAGGCTTTTTCGCTGGCGGGTGTCAGGGCCGGGTACCTTATTACAAATGAAAATCTTGCCCGCGAGCTTAGAAAAGCCCAGCTTCCTTACAATTTCAGTTCGGTTGCCCAGGTTGTAGTTGAGGAGGTGATTAAAAACAGGGAGTCTATTCTTTATACTGTAAATGAGCTTGTTGAATCCAGAAAAAAACTCTACAGGGAGCTGGAGGGGGTTTCGTTCATTAAACCTTATAATACCGAAGCGAATTTTATACTTATGAAAATAGAGAAAATCCGGCGGGTTTTAGATTCCCTAAGAAAAAGGAATATTAAAGTAAGGAGGTTTAAGTCACAGAGTATGCGCGACAAACTGCGCGTTACGGTAGGCAGGCCTGAAGAAAACGAGAGGTTTCTGAAAGCGGTAATAGAATCATTTTCAGGATATAATGTGGAGGTAGAATGAGAAAAGCAAAAGAGAAAAGGAAGACCCGGGAGACAGATATTGAGGTTTCTGTAAATCTTGACGGTAATGGCGACGCCGACATAAAGACGCCTTATGGATTTTTCGATCATATGCTCAACCAGCTTTCCAGGCATTCAGGGATAGATATGAGGATAAGGGCCGGTGGGGATGTTGAGGTCGATGCGCATCATTCAGTTGAGGATACCGCATCGGTTCTTGGAAAGGCGATTGATAAGGCATTGGGAGAGAGGAAGGGAATTGAGCGTTACGGATGGGCCATGCTTGCGATGGATGAGGCAAGATGCGATACCGCCGTTGATCTGGGGGGGCGGAGTTTTCTTGTTTATAATGTTGACTACCCTGTTCCCTGGGACCCGAAGGGTGATTTTGATTATTCTCTAATAAAGGAGTTTATGTATTCTTTTGCAAGGGCCCTGAGGGCCACGCTTCACATTAACCTTGCCTACGGTGAAAACAACCATCATATTGCGGAGAGTGTATTTAAGTCTCTTGCAAAATCAATCGGAAAAGCTGTAAAGGTTTCAGGAAAGGGCCTTCCCTCCACAAAAGGGGTAATATAATTTGCGGTTTTCGAAGGCTTGACGCCATAGAAATGTGCATATGAGGAGAGTGTAATGATACTGATTCCGGCTGTAGATATAAGGGGGGGGAATTGTGTAAGGCTTTTGCAGGGCAGGGCGGAAGATGAAACTGTTTATTCCCCGGATCCTCTGAAGATGGCAAAAAAGTGGCAGGATATGGGGGCGAAAAGGCTTCATGTTGTGGATTTAGACGGCGCTTTTTCAGGGAAAACAAAGAATGCCGGGGTAATTTTACGGATTGCAAAAGAGCTTGATATTCCGGTGCAGACAGGCGGGGGTATCAGGGATTATGAGACAGTTAGGAGGCTGTTGGCGGGAGGGATAAGCCGCGTAATTCTGGGAACATCGGCCCTGTATGACAGGGGCTTTTTAAAAAAGGCGGTATCCGAATGGCCTGAAAAAATAATTGTCGGGATTGATTCAAGGTCAGGAAAGGTGGCAACTGCAGGATGGAAAGAAGTAAGTATAAAAGATGCCTGTGATTTTGCGCAGGAAGTTCAGAAGATGGGGGTAAGGGAGATTATTGTCACTGATATTAAAAAAGACGGCACAATGAAAGGCCCGAATGTCAGGTGGATTGAAAAAGTCGCACGGAAGGTTGATATTTCTGTTATAGCTTCCGGAGGCGTCTCGGGCGTCGAAGACTTAAAAAGCTTGAAGGAGCTGAAGCTTTCAAACCTGACAGGAGTTATTGTTGGGAAGGCCCTTTATGCAGATGAGGGTTTTATGCCAAAGGCACTAAGAACACTAAAAGAGGAGAACTAAATGGATTCAGGTAAAATAAAATTTAACGAAAAAGGGCTTGTCCCCTGTATTACCCAGGATTACTCAGACGGCAGTGTTTTAATGCTGGCGTATATGAACAGGGAATCCCTGGAAAAGACATTGAAAGAGGGAAAGGCCTGTTACTTTTCAAGAAGCCGCAATAAACTGTGGCTTAAGGGGGAAACCTCCGGAAATGTTCAGATAGTCAAAGAGATAAGAACCGACTGCGACATGGATACGATACTCCTTAAGGTAAAGCAGAAGGGCGGATGCGCGTGCCACACGGGGAACCGCTCCTGTTTTTACCGGGTCTGGGAAGGAAAAGAGTGGAAGGACAGAGAGGAAAAGATAAAAGACCCAGAAAGTATGTACGGGGAAAAGAAAAGCTGAACCCACGTTTTTTTTAAATAAGGGACAATGGAAAAAGAAAGGCTTCTTTTTTAATGAAATTTCCTCAAAAGGGAGTATATTTTCTTTTTGACCCTCTCTCATGGGAAAAAAAACCCTGGCGGGAAAATATAACTGATATCTTTCCTCATATAAGCGCTCTGCAGCTGCGCTCTCCGGACTTATTCGACAGGGAGTTTTTTAAGGCAGCGCTTTTTTTAAAGAAAAAGCTGGAATTTTCAGGGATACCCCTGATTATAAACAACAGGGTTGATATAGCGCTCTGCGCAGGCGCTGACGGTATTCATCTCGGCAGAGAGGATATTCCGGCGAGGGAAGCAAGAAAAATCTTTTCCGGGATATTGGGCCTTTCCGGGCATACCCCCGAAGCAGCAGTTAAAGCGGAAAAGGAAGGGGCCAGTTACATCGGATGCGGCCCCCTGTTTCATACCTCAACGAAATCTATGAAAAGGGACATAATCGGAATTGAAGGGTTTAAAAGGGTCACCGGCAGAGCGGGTATTCAGGTGGTGCCGGTGGGGGGGATAAACGCGGAAAATATTCGGGATGTCTCGGCGGTTTCTTCAATAGCAGCCGTATCTTCTGCTGTTAATCTTTCTGAGAACCCGGCAGATGCGGCCGGTAAGATAAAAAAGATACTTGAGTTGAATATATAGTAAAACCATATTATTATAATTATGTATTGAAAAAGAGAAAAAACATAATTTTATATTTTACTTTTCTTCCTCTTGCGGTCTCTCTTTTGGCTTTTCTGGGGATATGGGAGACCCTGGAGTTGAAAACCCTTGACTGGCGCTTCAGGTTAAGGGGGCCCAGCCCGGCATCCGATAAGGTGTTTATAGTCGCTGTGGGAGATGAAAGTGTCTCTTCTGACGGGCTCGGCAGGTGGCCCTGGCGGCGGGGATACATGGCCTCTTTTGTAAACTGGATGAAGCCGTTTTCTCCTTCGGATGTTGTTTTTGATGTTTTGTTTACCGAACCCTCGGGTGATTTTCCCGAAGATGATATTCTTCTGGCCAGTCAGTCGCAGGCTGCAGGAAGTGTTTATTTCCCTTTTTACCTTTTTAAGAAAACCGGCGCGCCGGAGGAAATTCTGGAAGACAGGTTCGGAAAGCTAAAATGCAGTGAGTTTCTGGAGAGAATAAGCGTTGGGGATTCATCCGCTCTTGAAAATACGCCTATCCCTGAAGCCGATGGAGCGGTTCTTCCTATTCAAGAGCTTGCGGAGGCGGCAAAGGGTTCGGGGTATGTGAACGTGGAGCCCGATACCGATGGTGTTACCAGAAGAGTGCCCCTTGTGATGAGGTATGGAGATTATATTCTTCCGAGTGTCGCGCTTGATGTTGTGGTGAATTATCTCGGAGCTTCAAGGGGCGATGTAATAATTGAGCCGGGAAGGAAGATTTCTATAAAGACTAAAGACGGTGAAGTTGATATCCCGGTTGATGAGAAATGCCGCATGCTGGTCAACCATCCTGGGGGTTTCAGCCCCGAAAATATTGATATGGCTTCTTTTATGGGAATAGTAAGTTCGTATGATTCTATACGCTCGGGTAGTGAGCCGCTTTATGACCTTCATAATCTTGAAGACCGCATTGTCTTTCTGGGGCTTACCGCCACCGGAACATCCGATTTAAGGCCTACCCCGTATTCCCCCATATTTCCCATGGTGGGGTTTCTCGCTTCCGCCGTTTCCAATATGCTTGAGGGGGATTATCTCATCCCTGTCGGCAATATACCGGGCCTTCTTATAATTTTTCTTGCGGGTGTTTTTGCTTTATTTACAACCTCAAAACTGAAAGCCCTTTATTCCGCCGGCGCGAATATTCTTTTTTTATCAGCTTATTT
>PWEK01000107.1 GCA_003553445.1 Elusimicrobiota bacterium | reverse complement strand
TTGTCTCGGTAGCCTCACTCAGACATTGGATGATTTTAATCCGGAAACAGCCGCGGATAAACTGACAAGGAACCATCTCGGAGGGGCGCTAGGGTTGGAGAAATACAATTGGAATAGTGAAAAAGTCAGAGAACAATTAGCGAATATTGAAGATGAAGAATTAATAGGGTATTCGTATCTGGTAGATGCCTATGACAGGGGTTTTCTAGGCGAGATTAGATTAACAATTGATGATTTCAATGCCGAAAGCGTGGCTGAGGAACTGTCTGCCGAACATGTAGGGGGAGCTATAGGAATCAGGGAATATGGTGAAGAATACGGCTTCACCGGAGAAGAGGTAAGGAAAAAACTAAAAGAGGAAGATATAAATTTAAGGAGCATAACCGCTGCTTATGACCGGGGCGTTTTAGATGAACTTACTTTAACAGTTCCTGAATTTAACCTGGATACCGCAGCCGCCGAGTTGACAGAAGCTCATGTGGGCGCAGCCATAGGAATCAGGGAGTACGGTTTTAGTTATGAAACAGTAAGAAAGAGGCTTAGAGAAGCGCAGCGAAATGATGAAATTGCAAATTATGTTCATCTGATTCAGGCTCATGACCTGGGGATTATGAGAGAACTGTCACATATCTTCAGTTTAAATGCTTCTGATGCTGCGCAAGAGCTCTCCGAAGGTCATATTGCCGCTTCGGTGCTGTATCAACGCGGTGAAATCACGCTGCAGGACGCCAGGGGTTTTCTTAATACGGATATTGATGGAGATCCCGTAAACCAGGATGCTTATGCGGGAATGCAGAATATGTATGTCATCATACAGACGGGATACCTTGAGCAGTTCATGCACAGATTTGTTGAAGGGGAAAAACTCACATCTGCCAATGTTGAGAGTTTAAGCGGGGCAGATTACATCGAGGAAACACTGGTAATGACTTACGGAGACACCTTTTATGCTGGTGACGGCGGCATTCTGAAAGAGGTGACTGAAGAAGGCGATATAAAAGGATTAGAAGGATGGAGCCTGAAAGAAGATAAACTGAATCGGGACGATTTAACCGTGAGGGATCCACTGACCGGAGAAATTCGCACGGAGTCTGTAGATGTGCAGTTTAACCGGGAGCTGGAGATTGTGTATTGGGGCGAACACTGTATAAATGACCTGGAAAACGACAGAAGACTGGAGTTTAAAGAATTAGAAAGACTGGATGACGAGAGCTTCGAAGCCGAAAATCACAGGATTTATGATACGCAGGAAGATATAATTCTCCGGGAATATGCGGGAGATGTTGTTTTGAATAACAATTTTCAGGTCGAATCTTCCAATGAGTGTATTCTGAGAAACGAATACGGCCAGGAGCTTACGATAAAAGATTACAGAATGGGTGAACACGAAACATTGATTCTGACATTCGAGTCCGGAGCAGCCGAAGCTGTAAGAGAAATCAGCGGTGTTGATATTTTTGAAGACTCGCCGGAGGAAATAGAAAGTATAAGCCGGCTTGACATAGCCCTCGGAATTAAAGTGAGGCATGATGAGAACTATACTGCGGGTATGGCATTGAATGACAGGGAAAATCTTTCATCTGAAGAACTGAATGACTTTACAGGTAACTTTTTTAATATATACAACAGAGAGCTTTCGGAAGAATTGGGCCTTATCCTTGGCGATGAGAGCGATTTTGACATATTAAGCAGCAGTGTTTCGGAAATCGCGGCCATGCAGGAAAGTAATATTCAAAGGGCTTCGATACTTCAAAATTCCCACCTGGATGTAGAATTTGTAAGAGACATCAATGAAGAGAGCGTTGAGAATGCAAGCTGGATGCTCGAAACCGGAAATGAGTATATAGTCGCCAGTCTGCTTCTGGATGAAGGTCAGCCATTTTCGCTTAAGGCTACTATAGAGGAGCTTGACAATGTGAACGGACTTATGGAAGTGGGAGACTATCTTGCGGCTAACCTTCTCTCTGACGGAGAGGAAGAATTTTATGTGTACGGCGCGGAAAGCAGGTCCTGGCAGCGGGTTACGGAAGGATCTCCGGTAGAAGGATGGCATAAAAGAGACGGATATATAGAGATGACTGATACTACCGTGGCGGAGATATTCGGGGAAGGTCTTGAACTAGGTCAGGATTTTTCACTTCAGGATAGTGAAGACATAAACGATTTAAGAATAAACATAAGGTTTGATACCGAACTCAATGTAGAGACAAATCAGGATATTGAAATTGAATACAGCGCTCTCGGCAAGACCGGAAGAGGCACTCTGGAAGCAGGCGCTGAGATAATGCCGGATGCAGTCAGGAATACCGTTCATATAATCCACGGGGAATTTCACCTCAGCGACGGCGAAGTACTGCATATTCAACAGGCAGGAGCCGCCGCGGACGAAACAACCCCGGACTCCGAACCAGCGGATACAGATGTCGCAGAAACTGAAGAGGAAGAAACTGAACCCGCACAGGAAGAGGCAGATTCGCCCGAGAAAGTAAATACCCGCGTACGCCTAGACGATTCAAATGACTCATACTATGTTGTTTCATCCGGGCAGATTTCCATAAGAGAAGGAAACCTGGCTTTATTCGGAGACGGCACGGTTCTGAAAGAGGGCTCTATTTACGGTGGCTGGGAAGTGGGGTCAACAGGACTTGAACTTCGTATTGAGGGAAATGAAGTTAATTTCATGTCCGGTGCTGTTTTAATTGCAAGAAATAGAATAGACTACGGGGATATTACAGTGGGTGCAGGCAGCACATTTAGAACCACGGAAGACGGAATGAGTCTCCTGAATATGGTCAACCCCAGGAGTAGAGTAGCCATGAAGGTTGAATATGAGGGGGAAGAATGGTATCTTTCTCCGGATTCTCCTCTTAATGAACGTCTTGAACCGGTTCAGGGAACAACAATATTAACTCCCGTTGAAGACAACACATCTTTGAGCAATGGTCTTATAGTTGATAAGGGAGATGAATTCACAATAAATGAAGACGGAGACGTTGTTCCCGTGCAGGAAATGACAATGGCAAGGTGTGAAGATGGTAATCCTCATCAGTGGATTGGAGAAAAGTGGGAAGAATTACCTCAAGCGGATATAGAAGCTGTTGAAGAGAGCTCTGTAGAAGAGACCCCGGATTTTAGTGACAATGAGCTTGCTCAGGAGATAAAAGCTGCTCTTCCGGAAGGGTTACGAAACGATAGAGATATTGTGGAAAGCGGCATAGCTGTATATAATGTTTTTCGGGAAAGGTATATAACCGAATCACATCCTGGAACTTACCATCCAGCTTATACCCGTGAAAATTTCGCTACTCCTGAAGCGGCTCTAAGGTTGACCGTAAATATGATTATCGACAAAGGCGAGCCGGTTAGTGAAGATTCAGCTGTAGAGGTGAGAGACGATCTTTTGAGTAAACTTGAATCGATTGGTTTGGAGAGAAATTCTCTTCCTATTGATATTGCTGATGAATCTCAAATAAGCGCAACTTCCTCGGACCTTGAAGCTGATGTTCAAGTTACAAGTATTCAGGTTGATGACTTTGAATTAACACTTCATATAAAAGATGGTAAAACAAGCGTTGCTGGTGTAAAGACAGAACACGACGGTCTTTCGGTGGATATGGGAGAACATTTTACATTGGGCGAGGACGGGTTAATACCTGAGGGTTTCGTAGTAGCAAGAGACGACGAAGGTCAGCAATACAGATGGGATGACGGTGAATGGATAGAGTTAACTCAGGCAGAGAGAAGAGATGAGGAAAGTTCCGCGCAGGAAACGGGTACCCGTTCACAGGGAGTTGAGGATCCAATGGATGTGGGTAGGTTAGTGAGACGTACTGTGCTGGGATGGACAGCCTGGAGACAGAGCTCCGCTTTTATTGACAACCTTATAGCCGCAAACATAAGCCATGGCGCCTATGAGAACATCAGGGAAGGTTTGCCGGAAATGAACAGCCAACAGAGGGATATCCTCGTAGGGCTTACCGAAAACCCGGAATTTGTCAGAGTACTCTCATATCAGGAGCCGCATTATATTGAGAATATGCT
>PWEK01000130.1 GCA_003553445.1 Elusimicrobiota bacterium | reverse complement strand
GTAATAGAGGTGCCGGGGGCATAACACTTCGACCATACAATTTGCCGGAGAAAGAAATAGGCCAGAGCAATCTGGAGATAAGTGACAACATAGTATACAATGTTCATCGAGCATTGCAATTGAGTGGTCGCGATAAAAGTGTAAGCGTGTTGAACAACATAATAATGCAACCCAACGAGAAAGAGGATTTAACGTACTTACTCCAGGGTGGGGGCGCAGATATTGATGTATACACCTTTGATGGCAATACTTGGCATGCCTGGGATGATAGCCATAGCTGGTTTCAAGGATTTAGTTATGAAGGCTCAAGCTGGCATGACTATGATAGATGGCTTGAGTTATCCGGTGAGACAAATTCGAAATGGGAACAAGTGGACTTTTTTGATACCAACCGCAGCCTGGCTACGTACAACGCCTCCCTTGGCGGCGAGGAATCGTTCGAAGCGTTCATCATGGAGGCTCGGGAGCAGTCCCGTCAGAATTGGGATTGGGACTATTCGCCGGTCAAGGTTCGGGATTATTTTGTAGAAGGTTTTACAGTTCTTTCAGACCCCGAGAGTATTAAAATTTCAGGTCCAGAAGAGCTGGAGATTCCGGTATCAGGTGAGAAAAATCAGATATATAGTGTTAAAATTACGGATGAAAACGGTACTGTTCTTAAGGATGAACCTTATAATGCAGATTTTGTTGGTAATCCTCATGGAGTTTCACTGTCAGGGACAAGGCTGACTGTGACTCCAAGGGCAGAGCCGGGAGAAATAGTAATAAAAGTGAAGCTGGATGAATATGAGGAGATAAGTGATGAAATTACAGTAAGGCTTTTATACCATAAGACGGCTCCGGAGGAAGTATTGCCTGAGCGCAGTTTCGTAACCCCTTCAAATCCGGAGCTTAAATTCGGAGAGGAGGCCGAAGAAGTACTTATAACCGACATCAGGGGAAATGAAATTTTCAGGGAGGAGAAGGGTTCTTCCAGATTTATAATCTGGAGCCCCGGTGAAGGTAGTAAAGTTTCAATAGAGTCGGGTATTTATATTTACCGCATCAAAACTGAGGATGGTTATAAGTATGGTTCGGTTGTGGTGGCGAAGTAATTAAAAACCTTTTATGAGTGTTTGACAGTTCATTTCAATTAAGTTAAGATTTTCTTGAAAAATTATTCTGTAATTATAATAAGGCACTGAGCCGGTGTAGCTCAGCGGCAGAGCAATCCCCTCGTAAGGGATAGGCAGGAGTTCAACTCTCCTCACCGGCTCCATAATAAGAAAGGTTGAATACACAATGCTTGATATAATTTTATTTGTACTGTTGATAATTTTGCCCTTTTTCAGGATTTTTGACGGAGAACTTCTTCAGCGCCTTCATATAATTTTTGCGGTTGGTGGGATTGGTGCTGTTTTTTTCGGGATTTTTTTCAATAAACTTGACGAGTATCTGGATATAGCTATTAAATACCTTGTTCCAATTCTTGTAAGTACTATAGCTGTACATTTTTTTCTTAGGACATATGACTCAGCACAGATAAAAATCACCCACCTTGAGGTAGTAGGGCCTCTTATTCTTATTCTTTGGCTTATAAAACGCATTAATTTGGGTGATTTTAAGCTTCCTATGGAGAGGAAATATGTTCTTGTTCCGGCTATACTTTTTCTTCTTTCCGGAATTATTAATTTTATAATTACTCCCTATAAACTTCAGACTTTTGAACCGGGTTTACTCAGGAGGATATCTTATGTCGGGGTTTTTCTGGTTATAGTTTATGAATTCAACAGGGAGAGGGATTTCAACAGGGTTCTCAACTGGATTCTTGGTTCCTGTGTGATAGTGTTGATTTATGGTTTTATACAGGAATTAGGTTACGACTGGCATGTGTGGGCGGGGGCATTTGCCGGTGTTTTCTCCACCTTCGGTAATCCTAATTTTTTTGGAGCCTGGCTTGTGATTGTTCTTCCTCTTGTGATGGCAAAGGCAATGATAAAGAGGAGGTGGTACTGGGGTTTAATGATTCTTGCTATTTTTATAAACCTATACACCTGCGGGGCGAAAGGAAGCTGGCTGGGGGCTGCCGCGGGAGTGGTTGTATTCATTATTCTTGCTACGCTTTTCCTGATAAAGGGAAATCCGAAGGTTTTAAAGAAAATCGCATTAATATCTACTATCTCTATTATGGTTTTTACAATACTGGCGGTAGTAATTGCTTCGTTTCAAAGACCAAGGTCGGTAACTTTCAGGCTATTTACATGGGGGGCGACAATGAGAATGGTATCCGAGCCGATATATGTAAGTCCGGCAAGGGCCGTATTGCTGGGCCACGGAATAGAAACATTCAGGATAGTTTATCCGTCATATCGGCGCCCTGAGATATTTCATCTGGAAGGAAGGCATAATACGCAAACCGACCATGCGCATAACGAATTTATGGAAGTTTTATACGATGAAGGTATGCTGGGTTTGACTGTTTTCTTGTGGCTTTTAGCTAGTATCTATTATGTGGCTGTTAAGAGGCTGTCTTTAATAGGCGTAGGGGGGGTGAGATCTGAACATGAGGTTTATCTTGTTGGAGTTATTGCAGGAACTGTAGGTGTTTTGACCCATGCTTTTGTTGATGTGAATCCGAGATTTGTGTCCACCGGTTATATTTTATGGGTTATGCTGGGGTTGCTGGTTGTGCATTCTGCGCCTTTTAAGAAAGAAAAAAGAAAGTCGCCCGGTTTGAATGTTGGGCCGGCATTGATTGCGATTCTTGGTTTGGTTGGATTTGCAGTCTATAATTCATTTCATGCAAGCAGAAGGTTTACTGCGAATAAATACCATAATCAGGCGATATCTTTCAGCAGACAGAGGAGGTGGGACAGGGCTCTTGAAAAATATGCTAAGGTGCAGGATTATCATCCTTCCTTTATAATGGCGTATTACTTTGAAGGGAATGTATATAATGACCAGTTAACTCATGCGCTTAATCAGGGCAACAGGGAAGAAGCCCAGAAATATTATGAAAAGGCTGTAGATGCTTACAAGAGAGTCAGGTCTATGTTTCCGAATTATGTTCAGCTGCATTTTCAGGAAGGGATGATGCATTCAAGAGTTGGAAACACCCAGGAAGCAATAAAGTCATTCAGGAGATATCAGAATATTGTTGACCCTGTCTTTCCTTTCGCTTATTACCAGATGGGTAAAATTATGGCTGAAAAAGGGAATAAAGAAAAGGCTCAGTGGTATTTCCAGGAGCCGGTTCGCCGAAAGCCGGACGAGGTGGAACCCTTTTTAAATCTGGCAAATATATATGCTGTTCAGGGGAAGTATGAAAGGGCAAGGGAAGTATATAAGAAAGGACTGGAGCACCATAAGGACAACTCCGAACTTCTGCAGGGGCTGCATGAAATACAAGAAAGAATTAATTAATTTATTCTTAAATAAGTGTTTATGAAAAAACCGGAAAAGCTGGCTGGGGTTTTATTTCTAGCGGCAGTTTTTATCTCACCTTTAATATTTTTCACAGACAGAACAAGAAATCCTTACCTGATACAGGAAAGAATATATCAGATACTGCTGGCTGCGGCTGTATTTCTTATTACGGTTAAGGTTTATAAAAGAAAAGAGATAAGACTGCCCATTACATTTCTTGATAAGCCGCTGCTTCTTTTTGCAGGCCTTGCCGTTCTAAGCGTAATAATATCTTTTTTCAAGTTTCCGGATTTTAAGGACGCGATTTCGGCTTTTGCGGGGAGAAGAATTTTAATGCTTATTTTTACCTGCCTGATTCCTTTTTACGCTGCTGCTGCGCTTTGGGAAAAAAAGGATTTTAGGGAAAAGATGAGATATGCGGTTATTGCAGCAGGCAGTATCGCTTCATTTTATGCATTAATGCAGTTTTTGAACCTTGATTTTATATGGCCCCAGACAGTGGACCCTTACGGGCAAAGGAGCGTCTCAACATTAGGTAATCCAAATTTTCTCTCAAGTTATCTTATGGTTGTTGTCTTCTGGCTGCTGATGGATATTTTGGAAAAAAAGAAATTAAAAAGGAGCTTTATTCTTCTTTTTCTTAACCTGACCGGCCTGGGAATTACAATGACAAGAAGTACATTTGTCGGATTTGGGGCCGGAATACTGATTCTGGTATTTGTAATGGCAAGGAAAAAGGGCGAGCTTGCAGAGAGAATAAAGAAACAGATAGCAGCTGTAGCTGTACTGACGATTCTTACGGGAACTGTATTCTTTTTTTCATCCGACCAGTTTTCTTCAAGAATAAAGTCTCTTGTAAGCATTGAAAGAATGGGCGCTGCGTATACGCAGAGAATGCTGATATGGGAGTCTTCCCTTAGAATGTTTAAAGATTCTCCGGTAACGGGTAAGGGGTGGGGGAATTTCGAAATATTTTACCCTTTTTATCAGGGGGAGATTGTAGATAGGCAGGTATACAGACCTCACAGAACTCACGCAAACAACTCCCATAATTTTATACTGGAGCTTCTTACTCAGACGGGTATAGCGGGAACAGGTTTGTTTTTTCTTTTTATTATTGTTTTCTTTAAGGGTGGTTATAATATCTTTAAAAGCGGGGGAAAAAATCAAATAAAAGTCATGGTATTAACTATAACTGCGGCTGCGTTTCTTATAGACAATCTGCTTAATGTTTCTCTTTATTTTCCAATGCCCGCTATGCTTTTCTGGCTGAATGCGGGTATGCTGGCCGGAGCGGGCAGAGAGAAAGCATTGTTTCCTCAGAGGAAAATTAATACGGGCCGCTTTTCTTTTTTGGTTCCTGCAGCTTCGTTAATTTTCGGGGCATTAGTTGTGCGCCATAACTGGAGGTATTATAGAGCGTCGGTATATTTTTACAATGGTTTTAAGTATTCCCGGCAGGGCAGGCTTGAAGAGGCGGAAAGAGAGCTCCTCAGATGCTATGAAACATATCCTTTAATAGTTGACAATAATTATGAGCTTGGAAATGTTTATGCAAGAATGCAGACGAGCGAGGCCCTTGAAAATGCCGTGTGGGCATACAAAGAGGCAATAAATGCAAACCCGGGCTATGATGAGATTTATTACAATTTGGGGGTTATGTACATGAGAATGAATGAGGAAGAAAGGGCCCTGGATAGTTTAATGGAGGCCGCCAGAATAAATCCCATTTCCAGGGATATATGGAGGGTGATGGGAGATATAAAGGCTGAGAAAGAAGAGAATGATAAAGCCGCTGAATATTACAGGAAGGCTATTGAGTTGGGAACTCCGGATGGAGGGTTATACAACAATTACGGTTTTATTATGGAACAGAAAGGAAATTTTCAGGATGCGATTGAAGCGTTCACAAAAGCTCTTAAAGCGGATAATGAGCTGACTCAGGCAAGGAGAAACATTGAAAGAGTATCGCAGCGAATTTATGGGGAAAAGGAGAGTGAGATAGACAGGCTCTATGGAGAAATGGAAATTAAGAAGAATGAGAAACGCTGGGATGATGCAATTGAAACTGCCGGGGAGATTTTGGATATAAACCCTGTTGATTTGAAAGCCAATCTTTATTCCGGGAATCTAAATTATAAATTGGGGAACATTGAAGAAGCTGAAGGATATTTTGAGTTTGTGCTGTTTTTATATCCGGATAATAAGGCGGCGCAGGACAACTTGAGAATAATACGAGAATCCAGCAGGTGAGAAAAAAAACCGCCACTATATTTATTCTTTCCGGGCTTTTATTATGTGTTCCTTCTCTTTCGGAAAGAGTATTGATTGAAAGAGAAAACAGGAATGTTCTTTTGCTTTCTTCAGAGAGTAATGAATTGGGCCATGAAAAGAGGCTTGATGAGTGGGTGGAGAACTCTTATGCAGGCAGGTGGTTTCCCGGAGTATATTCCCCTTTTGAAGAAATACATAAGGATGATTCTTTCACGCTTATTTTCTCTGAAAGAGGGTTGTTTAAGCATGCAAAAGAAGTTTTAAGGATAAAAACTGATTACGGTCTTGAATACAAAGAAGAGGAAGATAGTTTTTATTTAAAAGTAAAGGGAGCGGCCTGGAGTGATTTGAAAGATATGGGAATGGGGCTGCTACCGGGCGAGTACAGCTATGTGCGCCCTGTTAACGATGAGTACGTAAATGAAGAGTTCATCAGGTGGTATTTTGAAGGGGTATCCCCCTGGGGTATTATTTTCAAGGGAAGCGAAGTTCTGGGTTTTCCGGATAATATTGAAATGGTAAACAGCTTATTGAGGGAAAAAAATGTAAAGGTTTTTCTTACGGAATTTCACTACCAGAGGGGTTTTAAAGATGTCAGCCGCAAAACGGAGATTGTCCGGCTGCACAGCCTGCCTTATGATTTGGAGTCCGGTTATTTAATTCCGAGAGTTACAAGGGCTCTCATAGAGCGCAAGGTCAGAGCGTTCTATATTCACGGAAATAAACTCAGTGAAGTTGAAGAGGCTGTGGAAAAGTCAGGTTTTGTGGCAGGTAAACCATCTCCTTTTAGAGGCGTTAGAAAGGTTAATAATATTGCAGCTCTTATTGGGGCTTTAGTGTCTCTTTTCGGTTTGTTTTCCTGGATGACGGAGAAGAAAATATTCAGCTATGTTTTTTTCGGTGCTGCCTTAGTCTCAAGTCTTTTTTTTATTGCTTATTTTGAATCAGCATTAAATTTCATTGCAATTTTCTGCGCCGTATTATTTCCTATGGCTGCAATTAAAAATTCCGCCGAAGTCGATACGGGATTCAGGGAGTCGGCCGCGGTTTACATTTTGTTTTCTCTTTCTGCCGGGCTTTTAATAGCTGCTCTTTCCGTTACTCACGGGTATTTATCCGGGGCAAGGTATCTCAGGGGGGTGAAACTGTCTCTGGCAATTCCTGTTATTTTCGCAGGCTGGATTTTTTTTAAGAATAGGTTGAAATTGGAAGATACTGTAAAAAAAGGGGAAGCTTTACTCTTTTTACTGTTTATGGGTATAATGATAGTATACTTAATGAGAAGTTCAAATATTTCATCCGGGGTGTTTTCGATTGAACTCCGTTTCAGGCGGCTGCTTGAGGAAATATTTATTATCAGGCCGAGATTTAAAGAATTCCTTTGGGGTTACCCTTTGCTTTTTGCAGGGCTGTATTATTACAAAAAATACAGTAGGGATATATATGCCTTTATGGTTGTAATGGGCACTGTTGCCCCCGTTTCTGTGATAAATACATTTATGCATATTCACTCCCCGCTTACGGTCCAGCTGGTAAGGACATTATGGGGGCTGCTGCTGGGAGCGCTTTTTGGAGTCGTCTTAGTTAAACTAATTTCTACATGTCAAAATTAAATATAACTATTGCCGGTTATTACGGTTATGGAAATGCAGGAGATGAAATAATACTGGAGGAGATTCTTAAGGGAATAGATTCTTTTGCCATAAATTCCAGGTGTTTTATACTGGCCTCTTCAAAGTATAATATTTCCGTATCAAAAAAAAACAAAATAGTATGCCGTTATAATCCTTTTGCGGTTATATCCTGTATTATGAGATCTCAGGTGGTTTTATTCGGAGGTGGGGGGCTTTTTCAGGATGCTTCCGGAAGTATAACAATATATTATTATTTTGCGCTTCTTTTTTTATCAATATTGCTGGGTAAAAAAACAGTTTTTTTCAACCAGGGAATAGGGCCTTTGAAAGGGGCTTTTAGCAAATATTTATGCGGAATTGCTTTTAAAAAGGTCAGCCTGTTTATTGTAAGGGATAAGGGGTCTTTGAGGTTAGCAGAACGGTTTACAAAAGACGGAAAAAAAATTCATCTCGGAGCTGACCCGGTTTTCGGAATTGACGGATTATTTAAAGCTGAGAAAAAAGAGAAAAACAGAACTCTTTGCGTGTCTTTAAGAGAATGGAAAAAATATCCCGTAGAAGGTGTTTTCCGGGATTTATGCGGTTATTTTGATAAGCGGGGATGGTCTTGTTTTTCTCTGCCTTTTCATAAAGAGAAGGATTACTTGGAAAAAGTGAAAAATGTGGGATGGGAGCATCCGGAAGAGATAAAAAGCAGGTTTGAGGAGCTTTCGTTGGCTGTAGGGATGAGGCTGCATTTTGTGATGATTGCTGCTATCAAGGGCGTGCCGGCTGTAGGAGTATCTTATGACCCGAAGGTAAGGGGTTTTTGCAGTTACATGCATATTCCGTGTATTGAAGTGTCTGAGTTATCTGTGGAAAAGATTATAAAAAGTATGGAAGACTCATCAGGCTACTTAAAAACCCGGGAAAAAAAACTTAATACTTTGAAGAATCGTCTGGATGAAAGCTGGATAATTTTTAAAAAATTCATTAATGACATTTAGTTTGACAGGGGTATCCAGATGCTATATAATTGCACTTAATGTCAATAAAAACAATTTATAATATTGAAAGAATTATATCATGTTATTGATGGGGATAGATCCGGGGCTGAAAAATATCGGCTGGGGAATAATTAAGGTTAATCATAACAGGGTCAAACTTGTAAATTACGGATGCATAGAAACTGAAAGTTCCGACAGTATTTCTGTCAGGCTGGGGCATATATATAGCGAGGTATGCAGCCTAGTAAAAAATCATAAGCCCCGTGAAGTGGCAGTAGAAGAACTTTTCTTTGCTAAGAACACAAAATCCGCGCTGAGTGTTGCGCAGGCCAGAGGGGCTATAATGCTTGCGCTTGATCACTCATCAATTAGCGTGTTTGAGTATACCCCGTTGGAGATAAAACAGGCGCTCGTTGGTTATGGAAGAGCGGCAAAAGAGCAGGTGCAGTTTATGGTAAAACAGTTTTTAGCGCTTAAAAATATCCCCAAACCTGATCATGCTTCTGATGCTCTTGCTGCTGTACTATGCCATAAAAACAGCAGGAATATGAAAAACATTTTAACTTAAATCAGATGTACAGTTATTTGAAAGGCATATTGATATCAAAGGCCCTTCCCAGAATTGTAGTTGAGAATTCAGGTATAGGCTACGAGCTTGTAGTGGGAGAAAAAACTTACTGCGATTTACCGGCTGTGGAAAACGATGTGATGCTTTACGTTTACCATTATATAAAGGAGGACAGGGAAGACCTCTATGGTTTTAAGACGGAGACAGAAAAAAAATTTTTTGAGCTGCTTTTATCAGTTTCAAATATCGGCCCCGGCAAAGCAATAGGTATTCTCTCTCAGATAAATCCTGCCGATTTTTCAAAGGCTGTTATGAGAGAAGATGTGGCTAAACTTTCTTCGGTAAAAGGCATAGGCAAAAAAACTGCGCAAAGGCTGATGGTTGAAATGAAGGATCGTATAGATGAATTTTCCGGTTATGACGAAGGAACAGTAGAGGAAAGAAATAAAGCGGATGAAGCGGTCTGCGGACTGGTGAGCCTTGGTTTTCGGGAGACCGAAGCGAAAGGGCTTGTTGAAAGGGCGCTTCAGGAAATAGAAGAGCCTGTAAGTACTGAGGAAATAATTAAAAGGGCGTTGAAAAAGCATGAATAAGAATAAAGACTCCAGGAAAGTAGTCTCTCCGGAAGCTGTGAATGAGATTGAAAGAAAAGTGGACCTGACTCTCCGGCCTACTGATTTTAATCAGTTCGTGGGCCAGAAAAGAGTGAAGGAAAAACTTTCAATGTTTGTGGAGGCTGCGAAGAGGCGGTCTGAGTCTTTGGATCACTGTTTGTTTTACGGACCCCCGGGATTGGGGAAAACCACCCTGGCTCATATTATTGGAAATGTGATGGGCGTAGAGGTTAAGGAAACAACAGGGCCCGCTCTTGAGAAACCCGGAGACCTTGCAGCGCTTTTAACGAATCTTGGAGAAGGGTCTGTTTTTTTCATTGATGAAATACACAGACTCGGAAAAAACATAGAAGAGGCGCTGTATCCGGCTATGCAGAATTTCCAGCTTGATTTAATTGTAGGAGAAGGCCCTTCCGCAAAAAGCATAAAACTGGAGCTTCCCAGTTTTACGCTTGTAGGCGCAACCACAAGAGCGGGGTTTTTAACAGGGGCTATGCGGGACAGGTTCGGGATACTCGAAAGACTGAATTTTTATAGCAAAAAGGAGATAAAGAAAATAATAGTTCGCTCGGCGAGAATTCTAGAAATAAAAATTGAAGAGGGGGGCGCTGCAGAGCTTGCTAAGAGGAGCAGGGGAACTCCCAGGATAGCAAACAGGCTTCTAAAAAGAGTAAGAGATTATGCTCAGGTTAAGGCGGACGGTGTTATAACGGAAGATGTTGCCAATAAGGCGCTTAGGATGTTTGAAGTGGATAATATGGGGTTGGACGAGATGGATCGCAGGATTTTGAAGACCTTGATAGAGAAATTTGAAGGAGGTCCGGTTGGATTGGGGTCCCTATCAGTAGCGGTTAGTGAGGAGGAGGATACCATCGCCGATGTTTATGAGCCGTTTTTAATTCAGTCCGGATTTATGTCCAGAACGCCCAGTGGAAGAAAGGCGGCGCCTCTTGCTTACAGGCATTTGGGCATCAAGGATAAAGGCGATGAATGGAGTCTGTTTTGAAAACCAGGTTTGAGCCTTATCAGGCAACAAATGTTCTCTGCCGCAGAGAAAAAGAAAATGCGGATTCTCCTGAAACATATCTTTTAAATCCATACAGGGGGTGTTCTGTTGGATGCAGGTACTGCTATATTCAGGAAAAGAAGCATGAAATATCCACGGGTTTGGAAGAGGAAAAACAGAAAATTGTGCAGTTGAAAATAAATGCTCCGTGTATGCTGGAGGGAAAACTGGAAGAAGGGGTTGATTATGGCGTCATAATTATTGGTGAATCCTGTGAGCCGTACGATGTTATTGAAAAAAAGTTTTTAATTACAAACAGGCTTCTTGAGATAATACAGCGCTATGGCTTTCCGGTTCATATAGTGACCAGGTTTCCATTGATAATGAGGGATATAGAATTAATACGGAAGATAAAGGAGAGTGCTGAAGCTTATGTTACAGTTTCGCTGCCGGTTGTGTCAAAAGAACTTGTGGAGAAGCTTGACGGAAACTCTCCTACGGTAAAGGAGAGATTGAAGCTGATAAAAAGAATAAGAAAAGCGGGGGTTTCTGCAGGGGTCGCCTTATCGCCTTTTCTTCCTTTTATTTCCGACGGGTATGAAACCGAACGTGTTTTAAAAAAGGCATCTTCGAGCGGAGCTTCTTATGCTTTATTCAGCCCCCTGATTATCAAGGAGTATCAGAAGAAAATGTTTTATGACTGGCTTGAAGAAAAATACCCGGAAAAGGCCCAACCCTATAAAGACCTGTATGATAATAGAGAGAAACCTGAGGAAAACTATGTAAATGATTTATACCAGAGGTTTAGAAAAAATGCCCGGAAGTATAAGCTTGAGCCGGGCGTTTTTCCGGATGTTCCTTTAGACAGAAAAATAAAGAGAAAGGTTTGCGGAAATGGAAAGTGAAAACAGGGTGCTTATTCATACCTGCTGCGCTCCTTGTACCTGTTATCCAATGGATGTTTTGAAAAAGGAAAAGAATGAAATTGCCCTTTTTTGGTGTAATCCGAATATTCACGGCTACAGGGAATATAATAAAAGATTGATGACACTTGGGTATTATATGAATAAGTTCAGATGGGGTAAAATAATAGAAATGGAGTATGAGCCTGAACGGTGGTTTAATGAGCTGAATAGGTTTGAGAAAAATGCAAGGTGTGAAGAGTGCTATCGTCTTCGTCTGGAAAACACGGCAGTTTATGCAAAGAGAAAAGGTTTTAATTCTTTTACAACTACGCTTTTATACAGTAAATATCAAAACCATGAGAAAATAAAAAGTGTTGGAGAAGAAATTTCAAAAAACCGGGGAATCAATTTTCTTTACAGGGATTTCAGAAGAGGATGGAAAGAAGGTATTCTTCTTTCAAAAAAGTTGGGATTGTATAGGCAGGAGTATTGCGGATGTATTTTTTCGGAAAGAGAAAGGTACGATGTATCTAAAAAAAGTTAAGTTATTTGGGTTTAAATCTTTTGCAGATGAGGTTGAGTTTGAACTGGGCAAGGGATTAACTGCCATAGTGGGCCCAAACGGGTGCGGAAAATCCAATGTTCTT
This sequence comes from Elusimicrobiota bacterium, assembly GCA_003553445.1. Taxonomy (GTDB): domain Bacteria; phylum CG03; class SLGR01; order SLGR01; family SLGR01; genus PWEK01. The sequence continues at coordinate 5,140 of PWEK01000130.1, read as the reverse complement.
GATGCAATAAACTGGGTTCTGGGGGAGCAGAGCGCATCAAGGTTAAGGGGCAACGAAATGATGGATATGATATTTAAGGGCTCAAAATCCAGAAAACCGCTTGGGTTTGCGCATGTTGAACTGGTTCTGGATAATTCAAAGGATATACTCCCCATTGACTATAATGAAGTTACTGTTGGAAGAAAAATATACAGATCAGGTGAAAGCGAATATTACATAAATAAGAATCAGTGCAGGCTGAAAGACGTAAAACAGCTGTTTTTAGATACCGGTATTGGAACCAGGTCTTATTCTGTTATGGAACAGGATAATGTAAGGTTTGTGCTTGAAAGTTCTCCCGTTGAAAGGCGGTCGATAATAGAAGAAGCTGCAGGTATAAGAAAATACAAGGAGAAAAAGCTTGAGGCGGAAAGGCAGGTTGAAAGAACCAGGGATGATTTGAATGAGGTTAAAAATATAATGGCCGAAGTTCAAAAGAACATAAGAAGGCTTAAGAGACAATCAGCTAAAGCACGTAAATATAAAAATGCAAGAAGGCGGCTGAAAAATCTTGAGGTAAGCCGGCTGTGTCAGGAGTATAAGAAAATTAAGGTGGCTCTGGGGGGTAAGACTGAATCCGCTAGAACTCTTGAGGAGAATCTTTCAGAGATACTGGCAGAAAAAACAAGCCTGTCTTCAAAAGTTAATAAATTGGAACAAAACAGATACTCGGTAGAACAGAAACTTCAGCAAGCAAACCGCAATATATATAAGGTTGATAGCAAGGTTGAGATAATAAACAGCAGAACAGAAGATTTTGCTTCCGGTAATGAGCGCTTAGATGAAGAAAGGCTGAGAGTAAAGAAAACGATAGAGTATAATAATCAGTCTCTTAAACGGCTGCAGGAGGAATTAGAAAACTCTGATGCGAATGAAAGAAACTCAAAGGAAAGTGAGCTTAAAGCGATTAAAACTGAATTACGGAAAATTCATCAGACAAAAAATGAAGCGAATCTTAAAGTTGAAAAAATTCAAGATGTGATTGATTCATGGCAGAAAGATATTGCCAGGCTGGAAAGAAAAGAAATTGAAGAGAAAAAAACAAGAGAGAGTGCCGTTGATCAGAGAGAGAAACTTATATGCAGAAAGAAGGAACTTGAGAAAAGCTGTGCAGAGATTAAGGAAAAACTCAAAAAATTCAAGGAAAAAGAAAAAAACACAAGAGATAACATTGATAATATAAAGGTGAAAATTAGGGGATATGAAAAAGAAGCGAAAAAGATAGAAGATTCAATGGGTTCTGTAAGCTCGGACAGGGAAAAACTGCTGGCGAAATATCATACAATAAAGAGCGAGTATAATTCCGGAAAAAAATACCTGCCCCAGCTGCTAAGCATCGAAAGAATATCCAAGAAAAAATTCAAGGAAATAGAGGGTCCGCTTTCTTCAATCCTTGAGAAAAAAGTAAATGGTCTGGATTTAAAGCGTATTTCGCTTGCGGCCGGAGATAAAATGAGCTGGATGATAGCCCGTAGCGAGAAAGCGGCATATGAGGCTGTAAATTTTCTGAAAGAACAGAATCTTCCTCCCTTAACATTTGTAATTCCCGGGAAAATACCTCAGACGTCAGAATCGCCATTGATACCGGGTGAACTAAAAGGGGATTACAGCAAAATAATCGGATATTTTCTTCAAGGCGCGAGCGAGAACAATGGATTGATGAAGATTAGTAAATGCGTTATAAGCGGAGGAGGAGAAATTCCCCCCAGGACCGGACAGCTTCTTTCTCTTGAAGCTGATATAGAGGAAGTGAAGGAAAGATTAAAAGAGAAAGAGGAAAAAAACAGCAGGCTTATGGAAAGAAAGAGGGAAATATTGAAAGTTCTTGAAGACCTTAAGAGAAATGAAATTAATAAAGGCGAGAAGCTTTCGGCCTTAAAGGAAGAGGCGGGGAAAAATCGGGGAAATTATCAGTTTATGAAAGAAGAATATGATTCTGTTTCAAAAGAAATTGACTCCATTGAAATAAAGAGTCCCCGGAGCTTCCGTATTCTGGGAGAAAAAATAAAAGGCTTAACCTCGAAACTAGAGGAAAAGCGAATGGATTTAACCAGGGAAAGAGAGGTTGCCGATAGTGTCAATAAAGATTTCATTGAGATGCAGGCAAGAAAAAAAGCCATTGAGGAGCTTGTCCATAAAAAGAAGCAAAATGTGGAAAATTTATTAAGAGAAAAAAAGCGCCTTATTGAAGATAACAAAAAACTACGAGACCTTACTGAAGACCTGCTTTTGAAAAAGAAAAAGAGAAAAGATCAGCACAGTCGAGATGTAGTTGAGATTCAAAGCTTAAAAAAGAAAAAAAACATGTTAAATGAGGAGATAAACCGTTTGGAAAGCGAAAAACGAAGCATGAGCAGCAATCTCAGGGAAGCCAAAAGAGAACTGGGTATAAAAGCGGAAAAAGCAGACAAATTAAGAGATGAAATATCGCAAAAAAAGCAGATTCAGGGAAGATTCAGGGAAAGACTGAGTTCTATAGAAGAAAGGCTGCTTGAGGATATGAATACTCATATAGATGACGCTATGGGTAATTATTCAAAAGAACCTGTAGATGAAAATGAGATAAAAAAACTTAAAGAACAGCTGGAAAATATAGGAGATTCCGTTAATCTACAGGCGCCTGTGCAGCTTGAAAAAGAAGAAGAAAGATACGAATTTATTCAATCCCATGTAACTGACCTTGAAAAAGCGGGCGATGATATTAAAAGGATAATAAGACAAATAAATAAAAAGACAAGGGACAGGTTCATAGATGCCTTTGAGAAAATCAATGTTAATTTCGGGAAAATATTTTCAAAACTGTTTGAAGGGGGAAAGGCAGAGTTGCTGCTGGAAGACCCTGAAAATATACTTGAAAGCGGTATTGTAATTAGGGTAAATCCGGAAGGGAAAAAGCTTACTTCTTTGAAATTGATATCAGGCGGTGAAAGCGCACTAACGGCTATAGCCCTCATGTTTGCAATATATGAAGTGAAACCGACGCCTTTTTGTGTTCTCGATGAAGTAGATGCTCCGCTTGACGATACATACCTGCACCGTTTTTTGAGGATGTTAAAAGGATATACCCGGACGACACAGTTTATCATTGTAACCCATAATAAACAGACAATGAAGATGTGCGATACCTTTTACGGAATTACAATGGAGGAGTTCGGTGTATCAAAAACAATTTCAGTAAAACTGCAGCATGCCAGCTGAGGGTGGTGTAATGAATATATGCGATTTGCCAAAAGAGGCCATTCTCAGTAAATCTATAAAATTGTCAAAAGAAGAAAGTTGTTCATCCGTCGTAACATTAAATTCTCTTATGCTTATGGAGACATGGAGAAACACTGATTTGGAGAGCGCTCTAAGGAATGCTGCACTTATAATTGCAGACAGTATAGGGGTTCAGATTGCAACTTTTCTGCTTAAAGGAAAGGTTGTTTTTCGCTATCCGGGTATTGAACTTATGGAAAGGGTTATAGCCTCAGGAGCAAGGAGTTATTTAATAGGGGGACGTCCCGGGGTTGCAGAGGCAGCAGCTGATGTGTTGACAAGGCGGTATAGGGACTGTAATATATGTGGAGTCAGGGACGGGTTTTTCGAAAAATCTGAGGAAAAATTAATAATTAAGGAGATAAACGAAACCGCTCCGGAAGCGGTGTTTGTGGGGTTGTCAATGAAAAAGCAGCAACTGTGGATAGAGAAAATACGCAAAAAAATAAAAAGAGGCATAATAATGGGGGTCGGGGGCAGTTTTGATGTGATAAGCGGTCGTCTTTCCCGCGCACCTCGATGGCTTAGATACCCAGGAGGGGAATGGGTGTGGCGGGTATTTCTTGAGCCCTGGAGAATTGTAAGGATTGCCGGTCTCTTGCTTTTTCCATTTGGAGTATTTAAGCGGTTTTTTAAAAAAAGGAAATCAATTTTATGAAGTATGGTGTAATATCGGATATACATGCAAACTATCATGCAATGAAAAATGTTTTGGGTTTTCTTTATGAAGAAAAGGTGGATTTAATAATTAATTGCGGGGATGTAGTGGGTTACGGTCCTCAGCCTAACAGGTGCATAGAAGTTATAAGAAACAAAGAGAAGTGTTTGAATATCATGGGAAATCATGACTGGGCGGTAGCCTGGTCTGAAGATATGTCAAATTTCAGATCAACGGCGGGCGATGTGGTTCGCTGGACAAAAGAGAATATTTCAGAGGAGAACTTAAGTTACTTAAAGAGCCTTAAGTCCGAAAAAGAGTTGGATGAGTTTATGTTTGTCCATGGAAGTCCGATGTTCCCCTTAAGCGAGTATATTTTTACTGAAAAAAAGGCTGCGAAAAATTTCAAAAAAATGAAGAAGGGCATATGTTTTGTTGGGCATACTCATACTCCGGTTTACTATGAAAAAAACAAAGAAAATAAAGTAAAAACGTTCTTTTTTGAGGAAAATGAACCGGTGATTTTGCAAAAAAACAGCAGCTACATTGTCAATGTAGGTTCTGTAGGACAGCCAAGAGACGGTAATCCTTTCGCATCTGTATGCATATATGATTCAGACTCTTCTGTTGTAAGGTTAAATAGAGTTGAATACGATATAAAAAAAACCCAGGAAGAAATACAGGCCGCAGGTATACCGCAGTATCTGGCCAAGCGCCTTAGTATGGGCAGATAAGAGACTGGGCCCAAAGAGTATGCTTGAAGTGCCGTTTTCGCAGATTCCGGCAGGGTTGACAAAGGCAACTCATTTATTTAACATACATACTTAATCGTGTTATTGCCGATGTAGCTCAATCAGGCAGAGCAGCTCACTTGTAATGAGCAGGTTGTCCGTTCGATTCGGGCCATCGGCTCCATAAAATTAAAAAATGTTAGGAATTTGTGATGCGATTATATTTTGAGAGCGGGGCAGGTGGCCGAGTGGTTAAAGGCAACAGACTGTAAATCTGTCGGTCGATGGACCTACGGAGGTTCGAATCCTCCCCTGCCCACCATAAGGGCGGGTGTAGCTTAGTGGTAAAGCTCCAGCCTTCCAAGCTGGCTATGTGGGTTCGATTCCCATCACCCGCTCCATGATGAGGGTTTACATATGGCTGGGGTAGCTCAGCTGGCAGAGCACATGCATG
>PWEK01000057.1 GCA_003553445.1 Elusimicrobiota bacterium | reverse complement strand
GAATAAAGGATAAAGACAAAGAGAAAATATTTGATTATTTCTTTACCACAAAGAGAAATGAAGGGACCGGACTGGGGCTTGCCTTTTCATATCAGATAGTAAAAGCTCATGGAGGGGAAATAAATTTTAGCAGTCGGGAAGGTGAGGATAGCGAATTTGAAGTTGTTTTACCTTTGTCATAAAAAATGAGAAGGATTAAAGATTATGTGTAAATTACTTATTGTTGATAATGACAAAAGCATAACTCGCCCCATTAAACATTTCTTTGAAAAAAAAAGAAATCAAAGTGTGGATGTGGCACATAACGGAAAAGAGGGGCTAAGCTGCATCAGCGAAAACCGGCCGGATATCGTGCTTCTTAATTCATGCCTTCCTGATATGTCTGGACTGGATGTTTTGAAAAAGATAAAAGAAAAAAATAAACAGATAAAAACAATTATGAGGATAACCGACCACTATCTCTATACGAGAGATAAGATAAAGAAAGCCGTGAGTCTTGGCGTAGATGAATATGTGGAAGGAATAATGAGCCTTAGATACTTGGATGAAAAAATAAATGAAATGAAGCGGGGATTATCTGAGAAGAGTGAATAGACATGTGGCAGAAATGTAACATTATGCAGATATTGTTACATTTTATAAGGGAATATGTTATATTTAATTAAGATCGATGGGGAAATCAGGGCTAGAAATAGGCCGATTTCGGGTTTTGATACATTATAAGAAGAAAAAATTTTATGAAAGCACAAAAATTTATAGGCAAAGTTTTACCTGACGGACACTTGTCATTACCAAAAGATATAGCAAAAAAAGGGGAAGTATTTGAGGTTATTCTAATTCCTTTTAAAGAAGCTGAAATTCATTCTTATGCTGAAAATCTCGCGGAAGAGAAAGGGTTTTCAAAACTTACGGAAAAAGATATTGAAAAAATTATTCATGAATCTAGAGGAATTGAATGAGGAGTATAGTACTCGACAAATATTGCTATTTCCGCGATTTTCTGGAAAGGGTTGCCCCGGAAATTGTATGATCTGATTAAGAGGGGGAAAGCAAAGATGCTGTCAAGTAAAAAAATTGAAGAAGAATTAATTAGAGTTTTGGGGTATTCCAAGTTTGGACTATCTCCCGCTGAGATTTTTCCCATAGTTAATAACCTGAGAAAACACTCTTTTTTTATCGAAGTAAAAAGTAACGTAGATATTATACAGGAAGATATGACTGATAATATTTTTCTTGAATGTGCAGTAGATGGGAAAGCTGATTATATTATTTCCGGGGATTATCACCTTCTTAATGTGGGTAAATATAAAGAATAGAGATAATAAAAGTGAAAGATTTTCTATTAAAAGAAAAATTCATCAAGGAAAAATAAGAATCCTGAGTATTAAAGGGAAGCGTGTGAATAACCCCCGAAAGTACTTGATTTTTGGAAACGGATAATTAAACTCTCAAATGTATGTGAATAACCCCCCATAATGGCACATATCGGAGATCATTCACAAAAAGGGCAAAAACAACAAATAAAATGGCAAAAAGAAAAATTCCTTACATTTTAACGCCCCGGGAGCAGCAAAAGCTGCTTGAAACCTTCAACTGCCGCTACCTGGCTCCGCAGCGAAACAAAACTCTTATCAAATTAATCCTGGACAGCGGCCTGCGCCTCTCTGAGGCCTTAAACCTTCATGTGGATCTCCAGACTGGGAAACTATGCCTAAAACAGGGCAAGGGCGAAAAAAACCGCATTCTGTGGCTTAGTGAGGAATCCCTGCAGCTGCTTCGGAGTCGGCGGCAGCGCCAGGCTAATGATATCGGCCGCTGCGATCTTGTATTTACAACCGGCACCGGAAAGCCGGTGGGGGCAAAAGATATCCGGGAGATGGTTTACACTTACGCCAGCCGCGCCGGCATAACTGAAAAAAATATAAGCCCGCATACTTTCCGGCACACCTTCGCAACGGATCTCCTGCGGGAGACCCGGAACCTGCGCCTGGTACAGAAGGCCCTAGGGCATTCAAGTATCAGTACCACGCAGATCTACACCCACATCGTAGATGAAGAGCTGGAAGAGGCGATGAGAAATTTCCGGAACGGGCAGAGGGGAAGTTAAATGTTCCGCTTTTGCAGAAATTACTGGAGACTCTCGATATGATTAAACAAGACAATTACAAGTATCCGGATATACCTCGGGGTATCCAACTACTTATGGATAAACTTCCATTTTTTATTCTTCTAATAGATAATGAACATAATATTTATTATGCAAATAATGCTGTGGCAAAGTTCCTGAATAAGAGCCACGGCGAAATACAGGGAAAATACTGTCCAATGTTGATACACGGTAAAAAATGTGCTGTTGATGAGTGTACACTGGAGAAATCCCTCAGAACCGGAACATGGAGCAATACCGAATATAAAGATGAAAGGTCCGGCAGGTGGCTTAAGACCTTTATATGTCCGACTGATCTAAAGACAAATTCCGGTAAAAAGTTATACTACCACACTGCTCGTGATATAACAGAGCAGAAAGCTGTTTTACAAGACAAGGATTTGCTCTTTGCTATTGAAGAAATAACCTCAAGAATCCTCAGAGTAGGACTTGAGAATATCCCGCTTGAAAAGATGCTGAACCGTATGCTTTATGAAATACTTGATAACGAGTACATTTCTCTTGTCGAAAAAGGCTATGTCTTTCTTGTTGAAGAAGAAGGGTTTCTTCATTTGGCGGCCGCAAAGAATATGCCTTCTGCTGTAAGGAAGGTCTGTTCGGAGATTAAGTTCGGTCAATGCCTTTGCGGACGTGCGGCTAAAAGACAAGAGCTTATATTTACCGACCATATAAATGAAGAGCACGATACATCCTATGAAGGAATAAAACCTCACGGCCATTATATTGTTCCATTGATTCTGGAGGGTGAGACCGCAGGGGTATTATGTTTTTACACCAAACCCGGTGAACAGCGTGATGAAAAGAAAGAAAAGTTTCTTCGGGCCGTTGCCGATGTTATTACCGGAATAATAAAACATACAAAAACTGAAGCTGCTCTTTTGGAAAAAGAAAAACTTGCAGGCGTAGGACAGATGACAGCTGGAATTGTTCATGAACTTAACAATTCTCTGACGGCTATGATCCCCAATATTGAGCTGTTAGAAGAAGATATCAGAGAAATTATTCCTGATGAATCAAAGGAAGATTTAAGTCAGCTTAGAAAAGGGGCCCTGCGGATGAAGAAAATGCTTTCTTCAATTCTTTCCTACAGCCGGGTTTCCGATAGAAAAGAACCAGGATACATTCATATAAATGACATCATAGAAGAGACCTTAGAACTTCTTAGTCCTGTAATTAAGAAATCCAAAGCTGAAATTAAAAAGAGCTTATCCGAGGTGCCCCGGCTCAGGCTCCCGGGCGATAAAATAATTCAGGTTTTTGTGAATCTCATAAAAAACAGTTTGCAGGCACTTGATAAGCAGGAAAACCCGGTAATAGAAATAGAAACTTCATATGAAAGCAGTGACAACCGGGTTGTTATAAAACTAACCGATAACGGTGAAGGGATAGAAGAAAAGAAACTTGCTAAAATTTTTCAGCCTTTTTATTCCACAAAGCCAAAAGGCAAAGGTACCGGGCTGGGGCTTTCAATTGTTTCGGATATTATAAAATCCTTGGAAGGAACTATAGATGTCCAAAGCCAAATTGGAGAATTTACCCGATTAATAATAAAATTTCCCGCTTAAAGAATTTGCCGTTGCCTTATCTATTCCCTAAAAATTAATCCAACTATATTTGTAACAGGCATATTCAATACCGTAAAAATTTCACAACTCTAACAGCAATTTTTCATAGTTAGAGCCAAAACGGCCGTTTTCCGGACTTTCCGGACAAAAACCGCTCACCAGGATGCCGAATGAGCCCTTAAAATTCCTCCAAAGGGGTATAAACCAGTCTTTTCTTGTGATATTATCTTTTACAAATTTGATTTTATTTGTTCATTAAAACTGGGTCAACCCCATATGTTCTGTAAAAGGCACAGATAAATAAACTGAATTCCTTTTATCATTCCGCCCAGCCCGGGGAGCCAAAATATCTATTAATCATTTCATTCAAGTTAAACTAACAATTTATCTATACTTAGGGCCCAGTGAAAAAGTATTTTTTTGAAACTCATGAGTTCTTTGTTTTGGGGCTGATTCGCTTTTTTTTGATTTTTACAGCCCTGTCGCATTTCTTTTAACTTTTTCAACTTATT
>PWEK01000110.1 GCA_003553445.1 Elusimicrobiota bacterium | reverse complement strand
TAAGAGCTTTTTCTTTCTCTGCAATAAAAATACCGTCTTTTTTTACGAATCCGAAATAATATTTATTGCTTATTTTAAAGTAGCTGAAAATAATTTGCCCTGCCTTATTCTCCCGGCTTCTTCTTTTACAGCAGGCCTCGCAGGTGTTTATCTGAACCTGGGTGGTCAGATTCCATTGCGCCATGGCGGTTGTAAGCGATATATATGAGGGCACCTGCAGGTAGTTGGAGAGTTTCATAATGTCGTTTCGTCTGTATCTTTCTAAATTATCGGTTAAGACATAAAAATTATTTTTAATCCTTGAAAAAACCCCCTCCGACACATACCGGCTGCACAGCACCCTTGCGGAGGAGCGTTTAATGCCTAATATATTTACCACATCATCAAGGCTAAAATAAAGTTTTTTTCTTAACTGACTCAACTGACTGTATTTCATTTTTATTACCAGGAACACATTGTTAACTTATATGTTAATTATATGTTCCCAGTAAGCTCCTGTCAAGTTGAAAACGGAATATTTTATAATCCCGGCCCATATTTTTAAGGCTGCTTACCGGTTGCTATGTTTTTTAACAGGAATCCGTTAGTGTTTCTTTTCAGAACAGGAAAGAAAGCTTAAAGATAGCGCTATCATAAAAAATATGCACTCTCTTAATTTTAGGATAACAAACAAATTTCGTTTATTGAAAAGGAATCAATATGGTTCCAGCTACAGAAAACATAAGCCTCTTGTATATTATCCCTGCCGGGTCATACAGGCGGTGTTTCCCTGAAAATTTGTTCCATTTTGACTAAAAACCATTTTCTGATAAAATAAAATAAGAATTTAAAAAAATCACCTAAAAAAGGAGAATATCATGAAACAGTTTTTATCAACAATTACTCTGTTAATCATCTTTACCTCGCCTTTACTGGCGCAAAGCCCTTTTCAATTGAGCCTTACCCCTGATGTTGCTCTTCATCCAAGGACAGAAAAAATTGAAGGGTTATCAATTGGAATATGGGCGGAGAACCCGCATAAAGCTGTCGCTTTTGGGGTCGCTCAAGGAGCCAGGGGAGACAGCTCAGGCTTAAGCATTGCGCTTCTTATCAACTATGCCGAAAGTTACAAAGGAATTCAGTGGGCTCCGGCAAACATAGCCAGCGGTAATTATACAGGCTGGCAGACCGGAATTATAAACTATACGGAAGGAGACCTAAAGGGATTACAGACCGGAACTGTAAATTACGCAAAAAACTTAACGGGCATACAATTTGGTTTTTTTAACTATGCCGAACATGTGGAAAGGGGTATTCAGATAGGCACAATAAACATAATGCCGGAAAATGTTTTCTTATCTAACCTTCCGGAAGAACTCTCCCCGGTTATGGTTTTTGTTAACTGGAAATTATAAGGGTTTTCTTTAAATTAGTTTTAAACTGGAGATCATAGTAAATACATCTTCACTGGATGCAATTTTACCCACAAAACGCATATAGCCAACATCTCTGCCATCCTTATCGTATATTGTTACTGACACATTATTATCTTTGATACCCATACGGGTAAACCCTTTGACTTCGGGATGGTCAAATTCAGAAATTTCTGTGTTCTTTCCGGCATACATAAAATCTCTATAAATCATCAATAAAAGCCCGTATTTCTCTTCATAAAGAGCTCTTTCAAACCCGTATGTGCTGCTAAAACCCAATTGTTCATAAAACGAAGTCGCAAAAAAGACATCAGATTTGGCATCGATTATAATAAAGCTGTCGCTCTTACCGGATTCCTCTTTCATAATAACACTATCAGCTCCTCCCCATTCAGACTCCAATGAAATAAAAGAATCAGGCACAAGGGTTGAAAACCCAGCTATTTCTTTTCTCCTGAATCCCTTTTTGTCTTTAGAAACCTCAGAAATCTCCAGTCCCGGTCTATCTAATACATTCGGTTTATCTCCCATTGAAGAAATATATCTATAACCCATGCTAAATGAAGAAACAAAGAGAGTAAAGAAAACCCAAACTAAAAGAATTGCGCCATATAAGCTCTTTATTTTAAATCTATTGCTTTTTATTGAAAACACCTCTTTAATCTCAGGATGCATAAAATAAATTAAAAAAAGCACAGCAACACCGGTTCTAATTCCTATTGTAGTGAAATTTAATGACCCGGCCCCAAACAAAGATAAATCAACCAGAGGCCTCAGAAAAATCAAGATACAAAAAGCGCAGGTCAGATACCAGGCCCAAAACTTCCTTTTAAATAAAGCTATTCCCAAAAAAATATAACTAATTCCTAATAACAAAACAATAGCTGCAATAAACAAAAGAAGTGAACGCAGTAAAACATGGGGGAACTGCATAAATAAATTAATGTTTAAAAGCGCATTCACAACTAAAGATATACCACTAATCAATATAATGATAAAAGATACAAAAATGCCTATCGGATTTTTAGCTCTCTGACTCATTTTATTCTCCTGTCTCTTTTTATGCATTATTAAATCCCTTTTTCAGTTTAAATAATTCCACACCTCAAATCAAAAAAACCTTCATTATTTATCACACAGCCTTTAAAAACACTGAATATTTTCTTTCCCCTCCAAAAGACAATTTTTAAAATCACCTTCTTATAACAGCAAGGCTTCGCTTCCTTGCTTTGTGCATAACAAACTGCTATAGTAGGGTTCCTCAAAGAATGTTCGGTGATTTCATTTAAAGCAGAGACAGTAGTTTCTGCAATAAAGCAGGATCTCTCGAAACGAAAGAGGGTTCTTTTTGAGATATTAAAAGAAACAAGATACAAATAAAGGATAAATTATATAAAGATTAAGTAACTGCTTGCATGCATTGAAAAATTAAAAGCATAAGGGTCAAACAACCTATAAAAGTTAATAAACAAAGGTCAATAGGCTTTCAACTCTGTCTAAGGATAAATAAAATCCTTTGCGGAAATTAGCTCCTGTCAACTCGTAAAATACAGAAAAATGCCAAAAAGATAGTCACTCTTTAATATTGAGAGTCAATCAGTTTTTATCAGGTCATCAGTTTAACTTTTCTTAACATATAATCAAGGATAAAAAGGAACAGGTAATATTATGAAAAAATTTAAACATTTAGGACTAAAAGAGAGGTCTATATGCGCCATCTCAAAAAAAGGATTCAAAAAGCCAACAAAAATACAATCACAAATAATTCCCCATTTATTAAATAATAAGGGGAATCTTATCGGTCAGGCCCATACCGGCACAGGAAAGACAGCAGCTTTTGCTCTTCCGCTTATTGAAAAGCTTAAAAAAAGCAAAAATCACGTGCAGGTAATGATACTAACGCCCACCCGAGAACTTGCTAATCAGGTTTGTAGCGAGATAAATTCATTGAAGGGAGATAGGTCTTTTTCAGCTGTTTCAATCTATGGAGGACAACCTATTGGCAGGCAGATTAAAGATTTAAAAAAAGGGGCATCCTTTGTAGTCGGAACCCCCGGAAGGGTTCTTGACCACATCAAAAGAAAGACACTCAAAATAGACAGAATAACACACTTTATCCTTGACGAGGCAGATGAAATGCTGAACATGGGGTTTATTGATGATGTGGAAAAAATAATGAGTAAAACATCTAAAAATAAAAACATATTATTTTTTTCTGCAACAATGCCCAAAAAAATCAAATCACTGGCCTCAAAGGTTATGAATAAAAAATACACACATATTAAAACAAAAAATGAGGTTACATTAAATCAGATAGAACAAATATATTTTAAGATGAGAGCAAAAGATAAATTTAAGGTCTTAACCAGCGTTATTGATACGGAATCAGGTTTTTACGGCTTAACCTTCTGCAGAACTAAAAGGGGAGTTGATAAATTGACCAAAAAATTAAAGCAAAAGGGTTATAAAGCACAAAGCCTGCATGGCGATAAATCTCAAAACCAAAGAGAGCGGATCTTTAATAAATTCAAAAAAGAACATATTTCTATTCTTGTAGCCACTGATGTAGCCGCCCGCGGAATTGACGTAAACAATTTAACTCATGTAATAAATTATTCAATACCTCAAAACCCCGAAACCTATGTTCATCGTATAGGCCGAACAGGCAGAGCCGGCAATACCGGCATTGCCATCACATTTGTCACCCCTTCCGAACATAAAAAGATGCAGTTAATTAAAAGAATCACATCTGCCAAGATAATAAAAAAATCACCTCCCGATAGTAAACCTTATACTGAAAATCTCAAAAGAGAAAGGAAAAATAAAACACGAAAAAAAACAAAAAAGAAATCCGGAGAAACCCGTTTATTTATAGCTAAAGGCAAAAAAGACAAGCTAAATGAACAGGAACTAACTGATTTTTTAGAGAAAAGAACAGGGGTCTCCTCAGATATTATAAACAACGTGGATATGTGCAAAAGCTTTTCCTTTGTTTCTGTTTCATCAAGAAAAGCCGAAATTATCCTGGAAAAATTTAAAAAAGATAGCCAGGGAAAACGCTCCCTTGTAGAAACAGCTATATCTAAAGGAAAAAAGACAGGTTAATATGTTTTTCTTATAGAACAATTGTGATTGGCTTTAAAAATAAATGCCTGGAGAATTAAATTTGAAAAAGACATTTAAATAAAATAACATAACAAATTATGGTATTAAAAATTAAACCTTACGGTTTTGTTCTCTCTTTGCTCTTATATCTTTTGTCCCTATCACCGGTCAATGCAGATCAAATCGCTCCGGGGCGTTTTGAACTTAATATTAATAACGAAAAACTCTATTTACCAATTGCAAATAAGTCTATTCCGGAATATGATCCTCAAATAAAGCATATTTTAATTTTGTCTTTTGATAATTTATTTTAAATCATCAGAAGCTATCTGCGCATGCCCCTGTTCGGCATGAATTAAGGCATCATAGAATTTCTTCACTTTTGTACTGGAAGCATTCTTCAAAAATTTCCGGTATTTCCCAACAGCAGTGTTTTCCAATTCTTTAGTCCTCTCTAAATCCTTTTGGGGTGATCCTTTGGGGTCTTCTCCTTTAAGTTCGGGTTCTTCTACACCCAAAAATTTTGCAGCTACTTCCGCATGCTCTTCTTCAACCCTTGCAAATTGCTTGAATAACCGGTCCATCTTAGAATATTTTTCGTTAGCCTTGCTTACTTTTTTATAGTATGCAGCTGCATTAATCTCTAAGTTAAGGGTGTCCTTCATATCGGTTTTTTCCTGTGGGGTTAATTCCACATCCCATAATTTAGAATAATCTTCTATCTTATTAAGATATTTTTTAGGTGCTCCGCAAAAAGGACAATCATCTATGTTTGCCCCCAGATAAGGTTCTCCGCAAACCTGACATACAAATAATTTAACCATTTCTTTTTCCTCCTTTATTATTTCCGTCTACTCTTTTCTTCTTAGAATAATACCAAATTAATTTCAGAAATCAATCAGTAACAATAATCATTACTATAAATTTATTAAATAAGTCATCTGCTGTCAAACCGGGAATCCGTCCTCTCTTTTTCTTCGGTCTAACAATATATAAAGCAGACTTAATCCCCGAAGTTTGAATTTTCATATATGCTTAAGATTTCGACCCTTTCCTGAATCTGTTACTTCTACCAGCCCCGAAGGATAAGGACTGAAATAACTCTGATCTTTAAGATATTTTATATTAAACCTTATTATATAGGATCTAATCACCGTTCTCAGGGCGCTTAAAGGGATTTTTTTATCTCTGTAATCCTTTTTAAGTTCCTCAATATATTCTTTTTCAGATTTTGTAATCTCGTTTGAAAAATAACCAAGTGCATGCTCCATCACATTTATATGTGAATTATGGGAAGCCTTTTCCTTAAAAGACTTATGAAGCAGTTTTTCATACCGGTTAATTGTCTCTTTTATCCCATTTTCCTTCTGGTTTGCAACCATCTTTCCCATATTTCTCATGTTTGCCTGATTATAAGCAAGAAAAAGAAGCTTGTATTTTGCGTGAAAATCAATAAGGCCCTTTGCCTTTCCACTTTTTTTTACTTCTGAAAAACGACCAAAAGTAAAGAGCTTTAAAAGAAAGTGTTCCCTTATGGCAAAATTTGTCAATCTGGTTTCTGTTTCAGCCGGATAATCCGGAAACTTTTCAATCACCGCTTTTCCGAAAAGCCCGGGGCCCTTCCCAACAGTAGCCCCTTTTTTCATTGAAGAGTAATATTTTGTTGCCATCATACCGCATGAGGGAGACTTATATTTAAGTATAAAACCGTGCACTTCCTTAAGGTTATCCAAAAATTCCCTAGAAAAATTTTCCATCTTGCCTGTCCAATCTATATAAGTTTCGGACTGAATAAGATTTAACTTATCTTTATCCTTTACAAGCCTCAAAGGCTTTCTGGGTACCGGCAATCCTATTGATACTTCCGGACATACCGTTACTATTTTGCAAAACTTCTCCAGTTTCTTTATATAAGGAGCGGGAATTGTTTCTCCGTTATACCGGCAGCTGGCAAATCCCAGGCATTTGCTGCACAATATAACTGGCCTGGATTCACACATTCTCAAGTATTTTCTGCGGGTCAAAAGACGGCTCTTCATAAGGCAGTTTGTATTTTTTGGAAATCAAGTTCGCGCATATCCTGCCTGACTCATATATTGTTGGAAGTCCGCTTCCCGGATGAGTTCCTCCACCGGTCAGATAAAGATTTTTTAACTCTTCAAACTCATTGTGGGGACGAAAATAGAGCATCTGGTTAAGGTCGTGACCTAAATTAAACTCGGCGGCAATATACACGTTATAGTTATCCTCCCACACCCGGGGCGTTATAACTTTTTCCTCTTCTATATGGTCCCTTATATCCTTCATCTCTGTTTTCTGGATTATTCTATCTATAACTTTTTCCCTGAATGAGGGCCCTTCTTTATCCCAGTCTATGCCGCTTTTGTTGTTGGGCACGGGAACAAGCACATATATTGCCGACTTACCTTCGGGAGCAAGGGTGGAATCGGTAACCGAGGGGTTTTGAATATAAAAAGAAAAATCGTCGGTCATTTTATGTTCCTTAAACATTGTTTCGACATTCTCCTGGTAATCATCGGCAAATATAATATTGTGATGGTTAACCGTCTCGTACTTTTTATCCAGCCCCAGATAAAGCATGAATGTTCCGCAGGAGAAATTCTTTTTTTCAAGTTTTTTAGGAGACCATTTTTTAAGTTTCTCCACAGGAAGAAGGTTTGTAACCGCATAACCGAAATCAGCATTTATTATTACCTCATCCGCCATTATTTTCCGTCCGTCTGAAAGCTCAATACCCTTTACCTTTTTCTCTTCATTAATAACCCTCTTTACCTTGGATTTGTAATGGACCCTGCCGCCTTCCTCTTTGAAAACCTTCTCCATAGCCCTTGATATCATGTTCAGCCCGCCTGTAACATGATAAATATTGTACTTATACTCCATATAGGAAAGAATGGTAAAAAGAGCGGGACAGTCCCAGGGAGACATGCCCAGGTATTTTGACTGGAATGTAAAAGCCAGCTTTAGTTCCTCGGCATCATAATATCTTCCCAGATTTTGATAAAGAGTCCTGCCTACGGCAAGCCGGGGGGCGGCCTTAAGAAAAATAGGGTCAAGAAAATCTCTTAATTTAGAATAGTCTTTCTGAAGACAGGGAATCAGGCTCTCAAATCGTTTTCCTTCTTTTTCCATAAATTTTTCAAAACCTTTTTCGTTTCCCGGAAAAACATCGGCTATCTGCTTTTTCATCTTTTCCATGTCTCCGGAAGGATAAAATCTTTTATCCGGGAACTGAAGCCTGTAGAAGGGATCAAGTTTTACGAAATCCAAATAATCCGAGGCCCGGCGTCCGGTCTCCTGGAACATTTCCTCCAAAACATATTTCATCATAAGAAAAGTGGGGCCCGTATCAAACTTAAAATCTCCGAGGGTTATATCCCGGTTTCTTCCGCCCGGGCGGTCTTCTTTTTCATAAATCTCTACATCTGCTCCCCGGTGAGCTAAAAGCATCCCGCTTGTCAGCCCACCTGGCCCCGCTCCAACTACTACAACTTTCTTCTTTTCCATTTTTTCACCTCAATATCTTTAGATACTTCTTTAACTTACCCACTGCCGTTTTATAAGGCGGATACCTGAACTTTAAATCCATTAAAAAACTTCTCCTCATAATGCTTTTTCGATTTGAAAAAGTCAAAAGGGAACTCCTTCCCCTGTATTTCCCCATGCCGCTTTCCCCCACTCCCCCTAAAGGCAAATAGGGGGAAAAAGCCTGTATTAAAACATCATTTACTGTAAGCGCTCCGGAAGTTGTATTCTTTATTAAGTCTTTTATCTTTCCTTTCCCAGCGGTAAAAAGGTAAATATTAAGGGGCCTGGGTTTGGAATCCAGGCAGCCTGTAACCTCATGGATATTTTCGTAGCTTAAAACGGGAAGCAAGGGGCCGAATATCTCATTTTTCATAATCTCATCATCCTGAGAAACATCCTCTATTACAGTCGGAGGGATATAGAGGTTATCCCTGTCATAATCAAAGTTGTTACTGTTTTTTTTATGAACAAGTTTAATTATCCTGTCAAAATGTTTGGTGTTTATTATCCTGCCGTAATCTTTGCTTTTTGAAGGGTCCCCGCCATAAAAATTTTTTATGCATAATTTTATCTCTTTCACCAGATTATCTTTAACCGAAGATTGGACCAGAATATAATCAGGTGCCAGACATGTCTGGCCGGAATTGAAAAATTTCCCCCACGCTATTCTCCTGGCGCTTCTTTTTATATCCGCCTCTTCAGTAACTATGCATGGGCACTTGCCTCCGAGCTCCAGTGTTACGGGAACAAGGTTAGCTGCTGCGTTTTTAAGAACCTCCCTTCCTATCCGTCCGCTTCCGGTAAAAAAGATATGGTCAAAGGGCTGTTTTGTAAGCTCCTCTGCCACACCGGGGCCGCCTTCAATGCACGATATATATTCATCTTTAAAAGTTTCCTTAATAATTTCTGTTATAACACCTGAAGTATGTGAGGATACCTCCGAGGGCTTAAGAATAATGCAATTGCCCGCAGCCACCGCTCCGATAAGAGGCGCGAATAAAAGCTGAAAAGGATAATTCCACGGAGAGAGTATTAAAACCGTCCCCAGGGGCTCTAAGTAAAGGCGGCTTCTTGCCGGCTGTAAAGCAAGAGGGGTTTTAATTTTTTTCGGCCTGGTCCATTTTTTCAGCTTTTTTATAAAAAGATCAATCTCGTAAATAAACGTATATATTTCACTTGTATATATCTCTATATCGGGCCTTCCTATGTCGCGGGATATTCCCCTCATTATCTTTTCTTCATTTTTAATTACAGCTGTTTTTAGTTTTTTAAGACTCTCTATGCGGAAGTTTATGTTTTTTGTCTTTCCCTTTTTGAAATATTCTTTTTGGGAATTTAATATATCTTCAATCATTATCTTCCTTTATAAATTTAGCGACCTGCTGTCCGGATAAGGTTACCATTGGCATCCCTCCTCCGGGGTTTACGCTTCCGCCTACAAAATACAGGTTTCTGTACCTGTCGCTTCTTTTGGGGGCCTTAAATCCCTTGTTTTTCTTTTTATCGGAAACCACGCCGTAAATGGATCCCCGGTTGGAGAGATATTTGTCCTTAATATCTTCAGGTGTCCACACGTCTTCGGTTACAATGCTTTCCTTTATGCCTTTCATTCCCATCCTTTGGAGTTTATCCAGAACCCTTTTGCGCAAAAGCATATAATCCTCCCGGGTGAAAGACTTCTCCTGTATATACGGTATATGGGGAAGGATTTTTATATTATCACAGCCTTCGGGGGCCACCGATTTATCAGTTCGTTTGGGGGCCACAAGGTATATCGTAGGATCCTGAGGCAGGATTTTCTTTCTGAATACGTCATCAAAATGTTTTTCGGGATTGCCGGAGAAAAAGAAATTGTGGTGGGCAAGCGATGGGAATATTTTATCTGTTCCAAGGTGAATGACCAGCCCCGAGCAGGCCGGCTCAAACTTATCATATTTTTTAATGAATTTTTCTTTTTCACGGGTTAGAGACCGGTATGCGGGTATAACCTCCATGTTGCTAACAAATATGTCACCCTTTATTTTCTCTCCATCGAAAGTAAGAGCTTCTGTTATCTTACCCTTCTTAAAAATCAGCTTTTTTATTTCTGCATTTAAATTTATCTTCACCCCTATTTCTTCCATAAGTTTTTTAAGCCCCCGGGCAAGGTTGTACATGCCTCCCTCCACGTACCAAAGGCCATAGCGAAACTGCCCGTAAGGAATCATGTTAAGTACCGCCGGCGCCTGATATGGGGATGAGCCTACGTATTTTACAAAAAAATCAATGACGTGGCAGAGGTGCTCATTTTTAATGCGCCTGGAAACCCCTTTGTGCATTGTTGAAAAAAAATCAAGGCCGAAAAAGCTACTCCATAAACCGTATGTTTTCAAAGCCTGGGAAAAGGTGTCCACACCCTTCTTAAAATAACCCCTCTCTACCTCTTTATAGAGTTTCTCCGAATATTTAAGAAATTCTTTTAAGTCTTCTACATCCCTATCCGAAAGGCAGCTGCTGGAATCCTTTATTTTTTCTACTTCCTGCAACAGATCGATTTTTTCTCCATCCTCAAAGAAACACCGCCAGTGGACCTTTGGCTGTACAATATTTAAATAGTCTTCCATCTTTCTTCCGGCCTTTTCAAAAAGCTCTTCAAATATATGAGGAAATGTAAATATGGAGGGTCCCAGGTCGAAAGAAAACCCATCCTTTTTTAAAACGTTAAGCTTGCCTCCAAGGTGGCTGTTTTTTTCGTAAAGCCTTACATCATAACCGGCATTTCTCAGGCATATAGCCGCTGAAATGCCACCCAGGCCGCCCCCTATTACAACAACTTTTTTACTCATTATTATTTAGAAAACGAACGGGATAACAATATACCTCTGCTTTTTCCAGTTAATATATCTTTTCCCTATGTTATCCTCCATTATTTTCTCCTCCTCCTTTATTCTAACCCCTAAAACAACCGCCATTATAATTACAGAAAACAAAATACCCGGCAGGCTTTGAAGAAACAGGGAGACAGATACAACCATAATCATCAAAGCTATATATAGAGGATGCCTTAAAAACCTGTAGGGGCCTTTAGAAACAAGGTTCTGGTCTCTCTGTGCTTCAATATTCCTTGAAAAATTTTTTCCGAGCAGCTTTGAGGACCAGTATCTCAGAAAAACCCCAATAAAATAAGTTATAAGCGCAATTATGCGCAATACTTCTCCTGGATAACCCTCTATTAATGCCATTTGATTTACATGCATGACAATGGAAAAAGAGATGGAAATAATTATTCCCGCAAGAACAAGGAAAAAACTTAACTTGCCCGGAATATTACCTTTTTTTGAAGAGGGGAAAATTATAAATTCAGCCAGCCACAAAAACGTAAGCAGTCCAAATATTAAAAAGCTTAAATCAATTTCCATTTGATCACCTCAAATATTTCATATTGATTCTTAAATCATAAGTACTTTTGTTCAAAAAAAAACTGGAATCCCTGAAACGGGGTCCCAAAAAACCCCTTATCTCTCCAGAAACCCCTACCCCCTCGGTTGGTATCCCCAACCAGTTAGTATCAAGCTTGCGGTTGAAATTTTCATCATGAAAAGCAGTAACCGCATAGGTTCCATATTTCACCTCTTCAAAAACCATACTGTAACTGACTTTTTGCAGTGTACTGTAGTACACCCTGTAAGCCTTATCTTTATCACCCGGAAATCCGCTTTTTCCATCAAAAAGAAGAATTCCTACTCCGCCCTTGTCGCTCCTGAAATCCTCCACATCAACGGAAAGTGTCCCTTTTTCTTCAATTTCCTGAGAATTCAAAACAGCAGAAGTGAGAAGAAGCATTATACCCGCCAGCAGTACAAATAAAGATATACTTTTGCGATCTTTCATAATAAAAGACATTATATTTAAAAAATTAGTAAATTGACAGAGCCGTATAAAAAATAAGCTGCTTATCCGTTGTTTTTAAGAAGTTTAGCTGCTTTTATTGCACTTTTTTCTTTATCTTTTATCTCCAGCATTATATCCGCATCTATATCCCCGAGTATTTTTAAGAATTCTGAAAAATCATTTAAATCAATCTGATTTGCATGCCTGCCACTGCGCTCTCCATGGAGCTGACTGGAATAATCCATCATGGCCGGGCCGTCTTTTTTTCTCCATGTTGATACAATTTTTTTAATAAGCTCGCCTTTATCTTCATCAAGATTATTTATCCTGTGATGAAAAAAATCAAAAAGCACGGGTATGCCGGTTATAGAGCTTATGTAAAGGCAGTCGGAAGCGCTGTAGCTTTTTTCGTCATTCTCTATTACAAGTCTTCTTTTAATTTCGTTATTCAAAGTTGCATAAACTTTTATAAACCTTTCCATAGAGGCTTTTTTGTCACCATAAACCCCTCCAACATGAATCTGTATTTTTGCCCTTTGATCCAAATTCATGAGGTCCAGTATTTGGGAATGGTACCGGAGCTCTTTAATGCTGTTTATCCTAATTTTTTCTTTTTTAGCGTTTAATATCACAAACTGGTCCGGATGCATTGATATCCTTATCTTATTTTCTTTTATAAGTTCTCCAATTCTTTTAAAATCTTCCCGGAAATGTTTCTGCCAGTTATAACTGCACACATTATGAGAGGCAAACGGAACAAGATCGGATGTTATCCGGAAAAAAAGAATGTTGTTCTTAATGTTAAACAGAAGGGTCTTGTGAAGGCATCTGAGGTTTCCCTTTACTTTTTCTTTAAGATTTTCCGGACTGTAGTTTCTCAACCTGAAAGTTCTTGAGGATTTACAGCCTACAGAATTGTTTATGCAGGGATATCCTATTTTCATTTCTTATATAAACTGAAAATATTCTTTAATCAATTAAATACTTCAAACCCCGCCCGACTTTCTTCTCTATTTTATCTTTCTGAGAGTCGGTCAGCTTCAAGGCTTTATCTACAACAAAACCCCTTGATTTTATGCCGCAAAATCTAAGAGCATCTTTTTTTACAACCTTAACGCTTCTGTCCCCTGAAGTTAGCTTCGTAAGAATTCTTGGCGCTCCCGTACTTGTAAAAATTATTGCTTTTTTACCTTTAAGTAATCCCCTTGGAATTTTCCCTTTGTACTTGTAAGCGAAATGAGGAGTAAAGACCCTGTCAATAAACCCCTTGAGTATTGAAGGAATATTCTGCCACCAGGTGGGATAAATGAAAACCAGCTTTTTTACATCTTTAATTTTTTTCTGTATTTCAATAACTTCCGGAGCAATTTCCCTGTGTCCGGAAGTATAGTGTTCGGAAGGTTTAAGAACCGGCCCAAAGTTCTCCCTGTACAAATCAACCAGATCATAATTAATACCTTTTTCTTTCAGCCTCTTTTCAAGTGTTGAAAGAAAAAAACCGCAGTGACCATCCCTGTTTGGATGTGAGTATATTATTAACATATTTTTCTCCTTTCCTGTCTTAGATTATCTTTACTGGTCTATATAACTGGAGACCCGTATTTTATGGCAAGTATACCCGCCCGGATTCTTTTGAATGTAATCCTGATGATATTCTTCAGCCGGATAAAAAACACTTAACGGTTCAACCGCTGTTACTACAGTACTTTTCCACCTGCCCGAGTTATTTACTAATTTAATAAAAGCCTCCGCCTGTTTTCTTTCTTCTTCATTTACATAAAATACTGCTGACCGGTAAGAACTGCCGAAATCGTTCCCCTGCCTGTTTAGTGTTGTGGGGTCATGAATGCGAAAGAAAAAATCAAGCAGTTCTTTATAAGATGAGACCCTATCATCGTATTCTATCTCTACAGCTTCGGCATGCCCGGGATGGTTTTCATAAGTAGGATCGGTATTCTTTCCTCCGGTATATCCGACCCGGGTGCTAACAACCCCCGGTTCCTTGCGAAAAAGCTCCTGCATTCCCCAGAAACATCCGCCGGCCAAAAAAGCTTTTTTAATCATGCTTCTCTTACGGGATAAATTTCAATGACACCGAATTGACACAGTGGCGGGTATCTTTCGGGGTTAATTGTTCTCCTAAAAATAGATGCCCCAAATGCCCTCCGCACCCGGCACAGGTAATCTCCGTTCTTATTTCATCCTCATCTAAACTTTTTCTTACAGCACCCGGTATTTCATCATCAAAACTGGGCCATCCGCAGCCGGATTTGAATTTATCTGCAGAGCGATAAAGCGGAGCCTCACACTGCCGGCATACATATACGCCCTGCTCTGAGTGGTCTACATACTCCCCGGTAAACGGAGCTTCCGTACCCCCGTCAATAATAACTCTTTTTTCTTTTTTTGTAAGTTTATTCTTTTTCATATATGCAATTGTATTATTGTAATCCTTCTTGTCAATTCATTACTCCACATTCCTTAAGAACAGTAACAGACTCTTCAACTCCGGGAATTATGCAGATCTATTAATCTAAAAAAATTAATATTACAGACAGGATTTATGGATAACAATCTTTTTTGCTATACTTTTGTTGTAAAGTACAGAAATTTACAATAAAATGAAAAAGCATAGAAAAAACTAACCAGAGAAAAAAGGAGGCTTTTACTATGAATGCCGCACATGCAGGAACAGGATTTTTGGTGCTGGGGATCATTATTTTAGCTGGAAAAATTATCCGCATTATGAGCCCGCCTCTTCAGAGGCTGTTTATACCCAGCTCTCTTATCGGAGGCTTTCTTGCTCTCTTTCTGGGCCCGGAAGTACTGGGAAATATAGCAGCCCGGGCAGGAATCGAAAGCTCACTAATAGCAGGAGGACTGTTTCCGGACTACATTCTGAATGTATGGTCTGCTTTGCCTGGATTATTTATAAATATTATATTCGCCTGCCTTTTCCTGGGTAAGAAAATTCCCAGCCTTAAAGAAATCTGGCTGGTAGCAGGTCCCCAGGTGGCTCACGGTCAGGCCATGGCATGGGGCCAGTATGTATTCGGAATACTCTTAACCATTCTGGTGCTTACTCCCTTTTTTTCAACAAGCCCTATGGCCGGGGCCTTAATAGAAATTGGCTTCGAGGGAGGCCACGGCACTGCCGCGGGCATGGCCTCCACTTTTGAAGAGCTTGGCTTCAAGGGGGGAACTGATATGGCGGTAGGCCTTGCCACCGTAGGTATTTTCATAGGGGTCGTACTGGGGATAATTCTACTTAACTACGGGGTAAGAAAGGGCAGCTCAAGCATATTAAGAGACCCCGCCGAACTCAGATCAGATAAACTGCAACAGGCAGGCATAATTGATTTTGACTCCCGTGAATCAGCCGGAAGCATAACCACACGCCCTGAATCAATAGAGCCGCTGTCTCTTCATCTGGCCTACATTGCAGTAGCAATTGCCATAGGGTATGCTCTTCTCCAAGGGGTTGTATTTTTTGAACATGCGGCATGGGGCAGAAAAACCGGCGTTTATCTTTTCAGATATATACCTCTTTTTCCACTGGCAATGATAGGGGGTATTATAGTAGAGAAAACTCTGGATAAATTTGACGCGCACAAAACCCTAAACCGTCCATTGATAACCAGGATACAGGGCCTGTCCCTGGACATACTTATAGCAAGCGCTATAGCTACTCTTTCCCTTGGAGTCATAGGCCAAAACCTTATTCCTTTTATCCTTCTTGCCCTGATAGGCATTGTCTGGAATGTCATAGCCTACGTATACCTTGCTCCCAAAATGATACCTTCCTACTGGTTTGAGAGGGGAATTGGAAATTTCGGACAGTCCATGGGCATGACCGCAAGCGGACTTCTGCTAATGAAAATAGCCGATCCGGAAAATAAAACTCCTGCCCTTGAAAGTTTCGGTTACAAACAGCTTCTTTTCGAGCCGGTTGTGGGGGGAGGCATTTTTACCGCAGCTTCTGTTCCCCTTATATTCCAGTTCGGTCCTGTATTTGTTCTTATTCTGGCAGCGGTTTTCATGCTATTTTGGCTATGGCTTGGAATTTTTCATTTCGGCCGCAAATAACCATGGAAAATATTGAATACAACCGAATTCTCAAAAATTATAACTTAATATTTAAAAAAAGCCTTCCAGAAATAAACCTGCAGGGAAGCCCTGAACGCTGTGTATACAGAGTATGCGTTAAGGATGAAAATAATAAACTCTATATACTGGAGAAAATTTTGCCCGCCCAGCTAAAACGCAAGCAGGAAATTATAAATATAGTGCAAGAGTTAAGAAAAAAAAAGATAAACAAAGTTCCCATTTTTTTAAAATCCCAAGACAACAACCACATAATAAACCATAAAGGCCAGTACTGGCAATTAAGCGAATATACACACGGCATGCCTGTAATACAGCCGGATTATTTACAGGACTCGGAAAAAGGGAAAAGACTGGCCGAATTTCTGATAATGCTTAAAAAATCAAAAATTAAAGCTGGAAGCACCTTTTCTATAAAAGATTATGTATCTAAGATAACATCTGATATAGAAAGACATGATCATAAATATTATTATGACTTCTCTAAGATTAAAGAATACCTGGAATCAGGGTTTTTTAAAAATTATGATGAAATACCTGTATCTTTTAATCACGGTGATTTTCATCCCTTGAATGTAATCTGGAAAAAAGATGAAATAAAGGCTGTAATTGATTTTGAGTTTTTTTCCGACACCCTGGAAATGTACGACGCGGCAAACCTGGTGGGCTGCGCCGGAATAGAAAACCCAGCTTTTCTAATGAAAGAGGGCCTGATAAATAAATTTATTCAAAGAATTCAAAAAGCTCATATTTATTCACCGGTAAGCTATCATAATTTTGTAGACCTTATTATTGCGTCCAGATTTGGATGGATAAGTGAGTGGCTGAGAAAACAAGACAAAGAGATGCTTCAGCTTGAAAAGGATTATTTTTATCTTTTAGTCAAAAACAAAAAAAAGATAAACAAATATTATGGATTTTAACTCATAAGGTTATTTCCAAATCTCCCGGTTAATATATTAACCGGCTATGCAATAAATATATTGGGAAATTACTTTTTTTTCAAATTTTCCGCTTTGCTTATTACCTTCTCTTTAAGCTCATGCTTGTACTGAGTAATTTTAGCTTGAATCGAACTGTCATTAGCTGAAAGTATTTGAGCTGCAAGAATACCGGCATTTTTTGCTCCATCTAAAGCAACCGTAGCCACCGGCACCCCTCCGGGCATTTGCAGAATTGAAAGAACAGAATCCCAGCCGTCAATAGAATTGCTGGATTTTATGGGTACGCCAATTACAGGCAGAGGCGATATAGCGGCCAGCATTCCCGGCAGGTGGGCCGCGCCGCCAGCCCCCGCAATAATTACAGAAATCCCCCGGCTATGTGCATTTGACGCAAACTCAAATAACTTTTCGGGGGTTCGGTGCGCCGAAACAATATCTATCTCATAACCGACATCAAACTTATCCAGCATTTCAGCAGCCTCTTTCATTACAGGCAGATCGGAATCAGACCCCATTACTATACTTACTAATGTTTTTTTCATGATTTCACCCTTATTAACCCTTTAACTCTTTCCGCCTTACTAAGCGCGCTTTCCAAAGATGACGAAAGGACGGTTATATGTCCCATTTTACGATACGGTCTGGTAATTTTTTTCCCGTATACATGAATCTTCACGCCTTCAATCGCCATACTCTGCGTCAATCCCTCATATACTGCAGGACCTTCATAGCCCTCCTCCCCCAAAATATTTATCATTACTGAAGGAAGTTTAAGTTTTGTGCTTCCCAAAGGCAAGTTAAGTATCGCCCGCAAATGTTGTTCGAACTGTGATGTTATGATGCTTTCAATAGTATGGTGACCGCTATTATGAGTCCGGGGAGC
>PWEK01000141.1 GCA_003553445.1 Elusimicrobiota bacterium | reverse complement strand
CTACAATTCCACCGGGAACGCCATACTGCAATGAATAGAAGACACAGCCCAGCCAGATGCCATGCACAAAAACACCAACGAGAAAGGCAGTCAAAACAGCATTAAAACCCGGCCATTTTAATCGGCGGCGAAGGAGAAGGTATATAAAAAGAATGAGCGTCAATACCCAGTACCTCCAAAAAAGCAGTGTAAGGGGTTTTGCATATGGCAGCGCATATTCCGCGCCGATAAAACCAGAGTTCCACAATATAATGAAACCTATGGCCAAAAACAATGTTGAATTCTTTAAAGATATAATTTTCATTATTCGGTTGGGGCAAATTCTTTCTGAAATGCAGCTATTGCAAACCTATGAACTTACAGCCTCTTCCGCAGACATTCAAACCCCTATAACCTATCCTTTTTCTTCGTATTCCTTACTTTTCTTATAGCATCCGCAATTATTTTCGTTTAGATATTCAATCTCAATGTATTTCATTTAAACCAGCAGATATCATTTTAGACCAGAAAAAAACAAAAACAGAAGATAAAATAACGAGCAGCATAATATTAGCAAAAGTTTGCCAAAAAGTTAAATTTTTTCCATCTGCTGGGAATAAAAACAGACACATTTGAAAGCAGAAAAATATAAATATATTATATTAAAAATACTGGGTATTTATGAAAACTGCAACGATACAGACTGAACCCTAAGAGGAGATGACAAATAAGTAAACATAAAAAAATAAAAGTCGGGTTTTTTCCCGCTTTAAGGTTAATTTTTAAATATGCAGTAAAGAAGCTTGCCGAGCAGCTAAAAGCTGTCTGGTTTATTACACTGTACCTTTTTCTTTTCCAGGTTCTTGTACTCAAAATCCCTGTTCTTGAGGGGGCGTTAATATCAATCGGATTGGTTCTGGTGGTTGTTGGACTGACTTTTTTCATGGAAGGCCTTTCTCTCGGGATAATGCCTCTCGGAGAAAAAGTGGGAGAAAAACTTCCGCAGAAATCTAAGCTGCCTACTGTTCTGGCTTTTTCTTTTATACTCGGACTGCTCTCAACTTTTGCAGAGCCGGCGGTTACAACCCTGAGGACAATAGGCAGAAGCGTAATAGCCTGGGAGGCGCCCCTTCTTTTTATGCTTCTCAATACATATGTGGAGTATCTTGTTTATGCAGTGGGAATCGGAGTAGGTATAGCGGTGCTGTTGGGTCTTCTCAGGTTTTTATACGGGTTCTCCCTTAAGCCTTTCTTGTACATTATAGTATCCTTACTCTCTATTATATCCGTATATGCTTATTTTGAACCAAACCTGCAATATGTTCTCGGACTTGCATGGGATTGCGGAGCGGTTACCACCGGCGCTGTCTCCGTCCCGCTGGTCATTGCGCTTGGAATAGGAGTCAGCCGGGCAAAAGGAAAAAGATTCAGTGATCATGGAGTATTTGGAATAGTTTCACTGGCCTCCCTCGTACCTATCATTACGGTAATTCTATATGGGATCATAATCCTTCCTAAGGTGCCTTCCCCTATGACAGCCGGGGAATTTTTCAGTCCGGAGAACCGCCATGAAATATCAATGCTTTTTTCAGGGGAAGAAGAGTTAATGAAATATGCTTTTAATCACGCGGATTATCAGGCTCAACTGGCCTTATTCGATCATGACCCGAATAAAATGAATGATTTTCTAAGGGAAATTAGCAGAGACGAAAATCTTGCGGAAAATCTGTTCGGAGGTAAAGATGATTTTAATTCCTGGATCATGGAAAAAGGAACTGCACGGCAGAAAGCAGCCATTTTTCAAGGAACTGAAGATATGCAGGAGGCCATAGATAATTACTGGAACAAAAGGCTTGACTCTGAACCTTCAGACATTATATCTTCCCTGAAAAGAAATACCACAGTTGCGATAAGGGCTATTATTCCGCTGGTGCTGTTGCTTTTACTGGTCTTGTTTTTTATTGCAAGGGAAAAACTCCCTTAGTCAGACCTGGTAGCACTCGGTATTTTTTTCGCGCTAATAGGTATGACCCTACTAAGAGGAGGGGTGGATACGGGGCTTGCTAACCTCGGAGATCAGGTAGGACAGAACCTTCCGGTTGTTTTTTCAGAGATTTCCATGCCGGCAGATATGAAGATAATAACAAACTTTGACCCTGAAACTGTACTGCAAAGGAGTATAACCCATAACGGCCGGATAGAACATTTTTTTTACATGCATAGTGACAGTGAATACTTAAAGGTTCCGTACAAACCCGAAAATTTCCATAAAGAACACAGCAACTACTATCATATCCCTTCCAGGGGCCCGCTTTTTGGAAGCGATGAGAATGATATGCCGGGCATAATTGTTGTTATAATTTTCGTTTTTTTCATGGGTTTCGGAGCAACTATCGCAGAACCCTCTTTAAATGCTCTGGGTATTGCTGTGGAAGAAATAACTGTAGGTTCTGTGAAAAAATCGGCGCTTATCCGGACAGTTGCAGTCGGTGTTGGAATCGGGGCGGGGGCTGGAATCAGCAGAATTATCTGGAATGTTCCTTTGCTCTGGGTTCTCATACCGATGTATATTATACTGCTTGTATTTACAAAATTCTCAACGGAACAATTCGTGAATATAGCATGGGACAGCGCAGGTGTTACCACAAGGGTTGTAACAGTACCGCTTGTGATATCTATGGGGCTGGGCATTAGCCGAAAGGTTGGCATTGTAGAGGGCTTTGGGATGCTTTCACTTGCGTCTGCCGGGCCGATCCTGACTGTTTTGATAATGGGCATTTATATAAACCGTAAAAGAAAAGCGGTATCAAAAGTTGATTCTGAAACTGAGGAACCGCTTGTTGAAGATGAGATAGTAAAATGAGAGAAAATAAAGATAAGGTTAAAATAACTATAAACGTTGATACGAATCTTTATGAAGATGTATCAAAAGAACTGATTCGGATAGGAGTGAAAAATTATTATTCAGAATCCGGGAGATCGGTTGTAATTGAAGAAAAAAAAGGGATCGCCAGATATGTAAAGAAAGAAGAACTCGTAAGTTATCCCTTTGATACTATATTTTTCTTTACCGAAGAGGAATATGAAGAAGCTCTTATGAGTCATATAGCGGGCAAGTATGATTTTTCAACGCCCGGGCGGGGAACTGTTTTCAGCAGCAAAATAACCCGGCTTGCATCCCATCCTTTCTATAAAAGTCCCACTTTGCTTAAAACCTCTCTTATGCATGAAAACTCCTACCTCTTTGAGGAACTGGAAGGGCTCTGCTGCATTGTACAGAGAGGCTTCGGTAACAATATTGCCAGGACATGCCTGGAAAGAGGCATAGCCACGCCTCATATAACTTTCGGGCTCGGAGGAGGAATAAGGGATATGCTCGGTCTTTTAAGAATAACCATCCCGGCAGAAAAAGAACTAATTAATGTCGTACTCAGTAAATATGATATAGATGCCCTTATGGAAATGATTATTGGAAAGGGAAAGATGGACGAACCCGGAAAAGGGTTTATTTATCAGTATTCGATAAAACAAGGTATCGTTAATACCAAAATTAAAAAAGGAACAAGCAGCCAGGTTGCAAGCATAGAACAGATTATATCAGCAATTGATTCAATTAAAGGCAACCTCCAATGGCGAAAGTCACGGTTGGAGAGTGTTGAGTACAAAAGGCGGTTTTTTATGAATGAATTAATCGAGCTTTGCATTATATGCAATTCCGGATGCGGAACAGATTTAATGAAGAAAGCCATAGAAAAAGGAAGCCCTGGCGCCACAATAAGCAGAGTAAACTATCACAGCGAAGAAGTAAAAGAAGGCAGAGTTTCTTCCGGAAGAGAAGCATGCAGAATGATTGTTTCCAAAGAACATGTTCCTGGAATAACGGAATCTTTAGAAAAATCCGGAGCCTTCAGTAATGAGATGTACGGATATATGTACAGCCTGCCTGTCCCGAAAGCTTTTACCCACAGGAGGTGACTAGTTTTCTTTTTCTTTAGAGTCTATTGCCGCAAATGAAATAAAGGCTATAAATGCCAATCCGGCCAGTTGAGGTTGCGGGCCGCCCAGGAAACCAAGACATCCGATGGCTCCGAAAAATTTGCTGTTATAGGGCGATGTGAAAAAGTCAAAAACAGTGAGTTACCGAAAATAAAAAAACACTTTTTCACTGGGCCCTAAATAATTCCTGTTTTTCTTTCAAGTAATCAATAATTTATACTTCCGGTAAAAAAACCAGCCTCCAATCTGGTGATGTATAGGCTGTCCGATAAGACGTTGCGACAGAGTTGGGGAAACAAAAGACCTTCCAACTCCT
>PWEK01000001.1 GCA_003553445.1 Elusimicrobiota bacterium | reverse complement strand
TCACGGTCTGACAGAACTGGGGGTTCAGCTTTCCTGGATGCCCCGCACTGCCTCCTATACCAAATTTGGTGTTGAGATTCTTGAGGGTGAGACCGAAGGGGTAGCCAATTATGTAGGAGAAAAGGATCATCAAATAGTAACTGTTCTTCCGGAGAACACCGGGAAAGATGATTACTCGCCTGATAGAAACCGGTGGCGAGCCGATATGGGGTTTGAAGATGTAAAATCTCCCCGTCTGTACACCGGATTTCTTAAATGGGGACCGGACATAGGGTTTGACCATGCCGTCCAGCTGGGCCTCTGGGGAGGATTCGGCCGGGCCTTCCAGGCCGAAGACGCCCATTCAAGCGGCCGCCTTGAAACCTGGGACGGCGAGAGCCTCTTTGGGGGAGTTGATATTGTTTATAAATATAACGGACAGGGAGCCATGGATTACGGCAATCTGATTCTCCAGGGCGAGTATATGTATCGCCAGCTGGATTTAAATTTTAAGAATCGTAATTTCAGTGATTTTTCAACTCTTGAAATTTTGGATGAGAAAGACCAAATCTGGCAACAGGACGGACTCTACCTGCAGGGAGTATACGGTTTTGCGCCCAGGTGGAACGCAGGGCTGCGTTTTGACGTGCTGGGGCTTACAAACAGATCCTATGACGAAGCTGACCGGTTGGATGACGACCCCTCTATGCGCTACACGGGCCAGGTAAGTTTTGCCCCCACGGAGTTTTCCAGGTTCCGCCTCCAGGCGGCCTACGATGATCCCTATGGTGAAAAGAGCGGATGGAAATTCGCATTGCAGTATAACGTAAGTCTGGGCGTACATGGCGCTCATACGTTCTGATTGTAAGTTAATGAGAATGTTTGCGTAGAAAGTAAAAAAGGAGAAAATAAAAGTGAAGAAATTTATTATATTAATGTTTTTTTGTATTCTGATTGCCCCTTCATGGGCTTCTGGGAAGTTAAATGTGGCGGCGACGGTGCCCAATATGGGCATGCTTGCCAGGGAGATAGGGGGAAATAAGGTTAATGTTACGGTAATGACGCCGCCCGATAGGGATGCACATTACCTGGAGGCTCGTCCATCTATGATGGCGGCACTGCGGAGGGCTGACCTTGTAGCAGCTGTAGGTGCCGAGCTGGAGATCGGCTGGTTGCCGGCGGCAATACGGGGAGCCAACAATCCCCGGGTACAGACCGGAAGGACCGGGTATTTTGAGGGAGCGGCTCATATAGAGCTAATAGAAACCGGCCAGGCAGCCGACCGGTCAAAGGGAGATGTGCATCCGGCAGGAAATCCCCATTTTGACCTGGACCCCGTTAAGTTGGCCAAGGTGGGGCATGCCCTTGCTCAGAGAATGGCTTCTATGGACACCGAGAACGCTTCCTATTACAGGCAGAACGCCCTGGAATTTGAAAGCAAGGTTGAAGAAAGGATAGATCGCTGGATGGAAGAGGCTTCGGCAGATGGAGTTCTTCCATACCACGGTGACGCCAACTACCTCTTCAGGCGCCTGGGTATTCCAATATATGATACTATTGAGGTGCTTCCCGGTATCCCGCCTACCGCATCTCACCTGCGAAGTCTGGTCCGGGATCTTCGGGGTAAGGAAGGGATAATTACTTATATTATATTTCAGCCGTCCCGGGGACCGGAGTTTATGTCAGGACAGTTAGGCTGGCCGGTACACAGACTTCCAGCACAGGTCCCGGTCGAAGCAGAGGCGAAGGGCTACTTTGAGATGATTGACAGGTGGGTAGAAGCCCTGTCGGGAAATTAATATGAAATCCGCAGAACTTATTAGAGTAGAGAATCTGCGGGCAGGTTATACGGGGCCTGTAACAGGCCCCGTATCCTTCACCGTGGAGGAGGGTCATATTATAGGGCTGGGAGGGCCTAACGGTTCGGGGAAATCAACACTCCTCAGGGCCATTACAGGAGCTGCCCGGGTGTTTTCCGGTGATATAAAAAAAGCACCGCATACTTTGATAACTCACCACTGGCAGAGACCGGAGCTTCCGCCGGAACTTGCTCTTTTGGGGAGGGAGCTTTTTTCTCTGCTGGGGGCGGATCCCGATAAATCGTCGGAAAGGATAGATTCACTTCTGAATATGCCTCTAAACAGGATGAGCGGGGGGCAGTTTCAGTTTCTTCAGACGGCGGCATGCCTGGCAGGCCCCGCTAATCTTGTGCTTCTTGACGAACCGACGAACAACCTTGATGCAAATGCTATCGGTGAGCTTTCTAGACTGCTTGATAATCATGATTCTCACCGTTCGGTTATAGTTGTCAGTCATGAAAAACCTTTTCTTGAAAAACATTGTGAAAGGATAATTGAATTGTCATGAAAGAGTTTATACTTTTTGACCCTCTTTTCAGGGTCCCATTTATCACGGGATTGTGCTTAGCTGCAGTGTTGAGCCTTATAGGCGGATTTTTAAAAATGAGAGACGAATGGCTTTCGGCGCTGGGGATTTCACAGGTGTCTGCGGCAGGAGCAGTTGCCGGCGTTGCTCTGGGGGTGCCCAGCGTGCTGACTGCTGTTGGGGCGGCTGTAGCTGCGGCTTTTATTAAAGATATTAATCCCAAAAGTGGAAACAGCCATTACGCGATGATGATAATATTCGGCTGGTCAGCAGCTATTATGCTTGCTGCAAATACACACCATGGGGAAGTTGCAGGAGAGACATTTTTAAGGGGACAGCTCTATTTTATTCATGAAGGTCACCTGGTTGGAGCAATAATACTTATTATTTTTACCTTAGCTATTATAAAATGGCTTTCACGACGTCTTCTCATCGAAAGGTTTTTCCCTGATTATTTTTCCGCTAACAATATCCCATCTTTTTCTCACCGGATTATATTTGCTGTACTGGTGGTTTTTTCGGTGGTGCTGGGAACTGTGTCGATAGGAGCTTTTCCCTCCTTCGCCATGTTTTTTGTTCCTCCATGGGTGGGATTTGTAATTGTGGAAGGCTGGAAAAAGTCTCTTGCAGTTAGTGTTTTAATAGGATGTACTGCTTATCTTATATCTTTTGTCACGGCAGTCCTGGCAGATCAGCCTTTTGGCCCGCTTCTTATGCTCGTTTTATTTCTTTTTTCCATGATTCGCCCGCTTTTTTATTTAGTTAAAAATGTTTGGAAAACATAAATACTTTTAATTAATTTTTTTTATAGAAAAAAAAGCATATTTCACAGAAATTTCACTTTCCTTTCAGGGTATTTTCATGTTTAGAGGGTATAATAACAACAAATGAGAGAAAAAAGCGAATTTAAAGGATTGAAAGAGGAGGTTGGAAATGAAAACTAAGAAATTAAGGCGTTTTATGGGTATAGCGTCAGCTATGCTCTTTCTGGCGTCTCAGGTTTCTTTTGCTGCGCCCTATTATGAATCGTGGAGCAGCGAGGATATGCCTGAAGCAATGCAGGAGGATGATGAATGGGGCAGAGTGAATGAGCACGGCCTTGAAATAGAAGAAACCAAGGAAGGCGATGTCTCTGTCATCGAAGAGCTAACCGCCATGGTTGAAAACTTGAAAAACAGCATTAAGGATAGTGAAGATGTTGATGCATACGTGATTCAGGATGCAATAAGCATGGTTTTGGCGCTGGAAGATGTTGAAGGCCTGGATGATGAAGTCATAAATCAGGCAGAAGAACTTCAACAGATTGTAACTGATGTTAATCAAGGAACCGCAGATAGCAGTGAAGCTGTGGAGGCTGCTGACGGGTTGATTGTGGCATTAGAAAATACCGATCTTGATGAAACCGGTTCTGATGATGTGGCGCAGGAAGATGCCGCAGATGAAACCCCTTCAAGAGAAGACAGCGACCGAGCCGTTGAAGGCGAGGATCGAACTCCTTCCAGAGAAGAGACAGAACGAGACAGAAGGTCTTCAGAAGAAGAAGCTGAAGATGATTCAATATTGGGAAGGCTGTTAAGCAATTCTCCTTTAGGCAACCTGTTAAACAGAGAAGACGGGGAAGGCGTATTAGCCAACCTTAGAGATTCAGACGGAATTTTTGGTTCCGGCGGCCTGGTTGAAAATTTAGGAGTGTCACTCGGCAAAATGGCGGCTCCTGTTTTATCAAATATGGGCCCGCAGGGAGTGCAGGCAATATCAGGTTTGCTGAACCTGGGTAATATGTCAATGAATACAGAAGGTATGGATATAGCCGGTGCTATTTCCGGTTTAGTTTCCGGAAGTGAAGCTGGAGACCCGGGTTGGAAGAGGGGAAGGATTGAAACTGAAACTCCCCTTTGCCATCCCCGGCATTGGGTCCACCGACGTGGCCAAAAACAACTGGGACGGCCTGGCTGTCGGCTCTGCCCTGGCCGGC
>PWEK01000098.1 GCA_003553445.1 Elusimicrobiota bacterium | reverse complement strand
GTCTGGAAATAATTGAAGAGTTTGTCCAGAAGAAATATGGCCAGTTCCCTGCAGACATTAAGGAGCAGTTACAGAAACTATCATGTGAGCAGCTTAAAGGCATAACCCATGCTTTATTTGATGGCATCTCCTGGGAAGAATTTTCAAAAATGGTGGAGGAACAGGGTAATTTAGATTAATACCGGAGTTTCGCCAATAGAAATTTTTAAAACTGAAACCCCTTATAAACAGTGGTATTTGATAAGGGAAATAACTCCAGAAGGAATATGCAAAAGTTCAAAGAGGAAAAACTACATAGTGATCTAACTGTACACGCTGTGGGGAGCCTGGTTCTTTTTCATTATAAAGATCTGCTATCCCTCGTCTTAGAACGGTTTTAACAATCCCAGGGCCATCAATTATTTCCTTAAAGCGAACCATTTTTGGGCTCCGGTGCAAGGTTGTAGTAACTATAATGGAATACAGCAAAAAAACAAGAAAATAAACTGAAAAAGAGAGTTTTGTCCACAAAAACGGATCTTAAGGAGTGCTTCACAAAGAAAAATGCCAGAGGCGCCTCAAAAAAGATATGGAAAAGGCTTTGGATAAGGTCTTACAAAGAAAAAAGATGACCTCCTATTTCGATGTTCAAATTCAGGGCCGGCGTTATAAAAAGCTAAGTATAAAGACTAACCAAAAAGAGAAAAGAAAACGTCTTCAGGCCTTAGGTAAGAGGATCCTTTTCACAACGGATCTGTCATTAGATGAAAGGGAAATCATTGAGCTCTATGATCGAGACAAGAATGAAGTGATAAATGCCTTCAAACTTTCAAACGCTCCGGATATCATTCGTTTTCAACTGTTACCGGTAAAATTCATGTGAAGAAAACCTCTCAATGTAAAGGGTTTGGTAAATCTGAAAAAGAAAGGATGAGAAGGATTGCTTTATAAAAAGACCTTTTTCCTCGTTTTTTTGGTAGCTATAGTTTTTTCGGGGTGCTTTTTGTTTAGTGAAACTACATCTGGAAATCCTGGGGAGCAGACCTCTCACATTGTCAATGGGATTAACTTTAACATGCGCTTTGCCCCAGCCTCTGCCTTCCCTACTGGAAGGGATGACAGTGGCTCAGCCACAGTGGATCATAACTTCTTGATAGCTGAGACCCAGGTGACCTATGAGCTTTGGTATGAAGTACGGATGTGGGCTGAAGAAAATGGTTATACCTTTGCCAACAAAGGTAGAGAGGGAAGCCATGGTGATACAGGGCAAGTTCCCTCAGGTAGGAAGAATGAGCCAGTCACAGAGATAAACTGGTATGATAGCATTGTGTGGTGCAATGCAATATCGGAGATGTTAGGTTATGATCCGGTCTATACTATAGATGGCGAGGTTTTAAGGGATTCGGAAGAGTTGACAGATCAAGACCCTCATGAAGATGTGGTTGCTGAAGATAGAAATGGCTTCCGTCTACCAACCAGTATGGAATGGGAACTTGCAGCGCGCTATCGGGGGAGCGACAGCTCTCATGGGGCTATCGAGCATCCAGGAGAAAGTGGGAAATACTGGACTCCAGGGTATTATGTCAGCGGTGCTAAGGATAATGCTGAAGAAGCGATAAAGGCAGCTGCCTGGTATAGGGAGAACAGTGATATAGATGGTAGTGGAAGAAAAACTCAAGATGTAGGTCAGAAACCGGAAGAAGGGAATGGTCTAGGGGTATTCGACATGAGTGGAAATGTTTTTGAGTGGTGCTTTTGTGTACACTGGTGGTTCGAGTCTTCTCGGGTGGTTCGAGGCGGTTGCTGGCATTCCTCTCCTTGCGGGAAAGGCTTCGTGCTGGTTGGTGTTGACGACTACGCCCTCCCGAGTCTCATCCGCGACAACAATGGGGTTCGCCTTGTGAGGACGCACTTTTAACTTTTGGTTTTTTCTTTTGCAGTTTTTGACTTTAATCATCCTTGCTCCTGCTGAGCATAGGAGGGTGAGGACATAAAGGGTTATGATCTTAGCGTCCCCAGGCCCCCAGATCGAAGTCGGTGGTGGGGGCGCTCAAATTAGGAGAAAAAAAGCTAGTTTAGGAGCTTTTCACAGATTATTCCAGAAGTTCTGAGTAGAAATAGATATTAGGGAGATGTTCCGTGGAGATTGATTATATATAGAAGAGCCCTGGCCATCTGTCAGGGTTCTTTTATTAGTGGAACTTATTTTTTAGCAGTACTTTCCCTGCCCTTATCCGGCTTATATAGAGCTGATATGAGCAGGTTTTTAAAAACCGTTTTTGAAGAGTTGGTAGTAACACTTGAACCCGATAGTACCTGTTTTAGTAGCAAAAAATGAGGGCAAAAAGTGTAGAAATTCCCCAAAAACTGTAGGCATGGGAAACACGCTGGTTTAGAGCCACCTCCGCGTAGCCTTCAAGGCCGAAAGCGTCAAAAGCTACCCACCTATCAGTCCCAATAAAAAAAAGCCCTTATTATCAAGGGCTCAGGTTTTAAGATATTTTCTTCAATTCAACTGTTCTGTTTACCTTCCTTTTCCCCTGTGACTCGGCAATATTCCGGGAGAGTATTGGGCCAGGGCATTAGTTTATCAAGTTCCTCAGTGCTGTTGAGGTCAATGTTGGGGAGTCGATCCAACAAATATGTTAAATAATGAAAAGGGCTCAGTCCATTGGCTTTTGCTGTTTCCACCACACTGTAAATTCTCGCACTAGCAGTTGCCCCCTTGGGGGTATTAGCGAATAAGAAGTTTTTCTTCCAATAACGAAGGGCTTAATAGCTCTCTCAGCGCGATTTCCAGGTGTTCATCCAACATATAATTCTCGAGATTATCCCAGTGATTAAGGCAATACAAAATAGCCTTTCCTAATGCACTTTTAGGCAGGGTCTGCTTTTGCTTCTTTTTCAGCCAGGTCAAAAAATCATCCAGAACAGGCCTGCTTTTCTCCCAGCGCAGCGAATATCTCCTGTCAGGTGTTTCATCAGCCAGTTGCCGCTCAATAGAAAACAGTTGATTGCAAAATTTCAATCCCTCTTCTGCCACCGAGGATAGGCTGGCTCCTTTTTCCGGCATAGCCCGCAGGGATTCCACAAAATTTCTTCGAGCATGGCTCCAGCAACCAACTATTTTAACGCCCGGAATTTTCTTTTATCCCCCGTAAGCATCAACATGGAGATAACCTTTAAAACCCTTCAACATTTTTTGGGGATGTTTACTGGCCCGGGTTGTCCTGTAATCATAAAGAAAGATCGGTTTATCAGTCTTTCCCGAAGCATATAGCCACATGTAAGATTTGCTGGAAGCCTTCCTGTCTTCTTCCTGCAGCACTTGGGGTGTAGTTTCATCTTTATAGAAACGTTTCTATAAAGATGAGACACTTGATCCTACTGGTAAAAAGGGATACTTGATGAATTCCGGCCATGGATAGCAGTATTAAGGGATCCAAATTGGAGTTAATTATTTTATGGATATGTGGTATACTCAAATTGAACGATGGGATGAGAGAGTTTGCATCAGGATATTGCTCAGGATTTTTTGCTTTCGGAAGTTCGTTACAGAGATATAAGTAGATATACAATAAAAAGGGGGAGTGGAGCCATGGGTAACAAGAATTATTACGAAAGATTTCTCGACTCTCTTGAAAACCTTAGCGATGAGGAATTTATTGAGAAGCTAGAAGAAGCAGGTTTGGATGAAGACTGCTTCTATGAGCAGGCAGACTTTGATATATCCATGTGCTCGCAACCCAGATATACCTATAATGAAAAAGTGCTCTCCATAAGAGATGATAGTGGAAATCTCGAAAAAAACATTAGCTTTGGCAAAAAAAAGGGAAGGTGCAGAAGGAGCCCTATTTAACATCTGAAAGCTATAAAAAATAGATGAACCCAGTACGGCATATGTTTATTTGTAGGTGGGGCTTGTACCTTTTTTGCTTCATGTTAATGTTTGAGGATGGTTGAGCTAATGGCGGAGCGGAAAGATAAGAAAAGCAAAGATCCCAAGCTAAATGGAGAAGACTATGTTAATCTTGAAAGACCAAGACCTAAAGGAGTACCAAGGCTTTTTTCCTTTGTTGAAGAAGGTTGGGTAAAAAAAGAGAAAAAGGCTAAATAAGTGAATAGAGAAAATATGCTCCTGATAGCAGCCTAGACGATCTGTGGGATGCGGTAGATAAGTTATAGGGATTGTAATGTGAGTGAGAAAATATGTTATACTAACAATAGGTTATATACACTGAACATCCTGCTAAAGGTTATATAAACTAAAATGGTGGTGAGGAATATTAGCAATATTACTGTTAAAGAGGATATAAGTTGCATAGTAGAGACAGTTACCAGTAATTTCCCGGTCACGAAGATCATCCTGTTTGGCTCCCAGGCTGAAGGATATCCCCGGGATG
>PWEK01000013.1 GCA_003553445.1 Elusimicrobiota bacterium | reverse complement strand
CCTCAGGCACCATGAAAGGGCGCGCCTGACTGCCTCTATTTCTCCGGATACCTGCCGCATATTTCCGGTTTTTTCTTTGTGGATACGTCCGGATATTTCTTTTATAACCTTATTATCTTTGAGTATCACGGCCCCGAAGCCGACTGATCCGCGAATATAAGAGCCGTCGGTAAACACATGATATCCTTTACCCGGGCCTTCTCCGTGCCAGATATCCTCTATAATATTCAATAATTCAGTTTCTTTCTTATTGTTTGGGACGTATTTAAATGTATTCTTTCCGGGGCTGTAGTATATTGTCAGTATAAGCTTTTTGCCTTTATATTCTGCAGAAACTTTCACGCTGTATGTGTTAAAGGAATCCTTAACTAAATTAGCTTTGACGCCTTTTTCAGAAGCCGACTTTATAAAATCGACTGTTTTTTTCTTTAATTTTTTATGGTTTGCGCTTATGGGGTTCACGGGTGAAGCAACTCAAAAACGGAGGATTCGTCTTTAATTCTCCGGGCCGAGGATTCCTCAAGCTCCATTATTACCACTTCCGCCACCTGCCATATTTTCACACCCTCCCGCACACATCCCACAACACTGTCTTCACCTCTTCCGCAGGCTATATGCATATGAAGAACGGGGTTTCCTGAAGAATCCGGGAATATTGTTCCGGTCCCGGAGATTTCATGAACATTATCAAGCAGCACCTTTATCGGAGAAATACCGCCGGATGGAGACTCTTCCGGCCCGGATATAATCCAGCTTCCCTTATCAGCCGCCCCCAGTATAACAACAGCGGCCGAATGAATGTTCTCCTTCCTGGCAATCTTCTGGATACTCTCGTGAACAACATCCCCGTTTTCCAGCCGTACAATGAATATCCTTCCCTGTTTTGCCTGTGAATATTTCATATTCCTATTGTTAAATATGATGAAAGTTTTGTCAAAACCGGACCTGAAATAAGTCATAAAGTATAAGTCCGGCTTGGTGAGGAGGGTTGAATAATTGGTGAATTTCGTTATAATTTCTAAAGTTTGGAAATGAGAGGAATCAAAATGATAGAAAAAAATAAAACCAGCGTAGGGGTTTGCCTGGGGGCATCCAGGATAACCGCTGTAAAGTTAAAAAGCAACGGAAGCGGAGAGGTCGAAAGATCTGAATTCAGCAGGTACCACGGCGGAAGGGTAAAAGACACCCTCTCACAAATTCTCAATGACAACGGCCTCGACTCTACAAATACGGCTGTCACGGGCAGAAAATTCAAATCACTGGTTACCCTTCCTAAGATTTCCGAGCCGGAGGCGGTTGAACTCGCCTACGGAGCACTCAGAGATGACCATGATGAGCACCAGGCGGTTGTAAGCGCCTGGGGCGAAACTTTTATGGTATACAAGCTTAACAAAGAGGGTAAAATAACCGCGGTCTATACCGGGGGTAAATGCGCTTCGGGCACGGGCGAATTTTTCAAACAGCAGGTAAAAAGAATAGGCATGGACCTTGATGAAATTCCGGATTTAAAAAACGTTGAAGACCCGTACCGCCTTTCGGGAAGGTGTTCTGTCTTCTGCAAAAGCGACTGCACCCATGCTCTGAATAAAGGAGAAAAAAAAGAGAAAGTTCTGGCCGGGCTCTCAAAGATGATGGCAGACAAGATAATTGAACTGCTGGGCAAAGCAGAAGCCTCTGAAATAATGCTGGTGGGCGGAACTGCCAGAAACAAAAACATGGTCAGGTTTCTTAAAAAAAGGCTAAAAAGGGTTACTGTTCCCCGGGAGTTTGAATATTTCGAGGCGCTGGGTACCGCAATATGGGCCGCCGACAACAATATCGGGCATTCAGGCGAAAAGATTTTTAAAAAGAACAAAAATTCATTTGAAACCCTTCCTCCCTTATCGGATTCCGCAGGAAATGTTACTTTTCACCCGGCCAGGGAAGATAGGGCGCAAAAACAGGACAGTTGCATTCTCGGGGTGGATGTAGGCTCAACCACGACAAAAGCCGTGCTCATAAGGCAGGAGGATGCGGCATGCCTGGGAAAGGTTTACCTCAGAACAGACGGCAACCCGGTTAAAGCAGCCAGGAAGTGCTACAGCGTTCTCAATGACAAGACCTCGGGTAAAGATATAGCAATTACGGGCCACGCAGTCACCGGAAGCGGAAGGCAGATAGTAGCCCTGCACGGAAAATCCGACTGCGTCGTAAACGAAATAATTGCCCACGCCGAAGCTGCGCTATACTTTGACAGCGATGTGGACACGGTTTTTGAAATAGGCGGCCAGGATGCCAAATACACCCGTATAACATCCGGCGTTCCTTCCGATTATGCGATGAATGAGGCATGCAGCGCGGGCACCGGCTCCTTTCTGGAAGAGGCAGCTAAAGAATCCCTGGGAATAAGAACAACGGATATAGCGCAAAACGCAATGAACGGAAAAAACCCCGTAAACTTCAATGATCAGTGCGCAGCCTTTATCGGCAGCGATATTAAGAATGCGATTCAGGAGGGGGTCTCTAAAGAAGATATCTCGGCAGGACTGGTATACTCCATATGCATGAATTATTCCAACAGGGTTAAGGGAAGCAGGCCTGACGGGGAGAAAATATTTATGCAGGGCGGAGTGTGCTACAACAGGGCCGTTCCCACAGCCATGGCGTCCTTAACCGGTAAAGACATAATAGTTCCTCCCGACCCGGGACTTATGGGGGCCTTCGGCGTGGCTTTAATCGCCAGGAAAAAAATAATAAAAGGCAAAATGAAGGAAAAAGATATTTCCCTTCAAAACCTGTCCGGAAGAGAGATAAAATACAGAAAGCCCTTTATCTGCCGGGGCGGAAAGCAGGACTGCGACAGAAAATGCAGTATTTC
Organism: Elusimicrobiota bacterium; assembly: GCA_003553445.1. Lineage (GTDB taxonomy): Bacteria > CG03 > SLGR01 > SLGR01 > SLGR01 > PWEK01. Next base: position 1,537 of record PWEK01000013.1, on the reverse strand, counting down.
CGTTGTTGAAATAGAGGGAGATAAATTCCCGTTCGGGGGCGTCTGCAACAGGTTCGACAACCTTCTAAAAGATGAAAGTTTCAATGCAAAGGAGCTAGATCTGGCTTCTGCGAGAGAAAAACTGCTGTATGAAGAAAACTTTGGTAAAAAAAATACAGAAAAGCCGGCAAGGGGCAGGATCGGAATTAACCGCTCTTTGAACAATATCATACTAATGCCCCTTTTCACAAAGTTTTTCGGTGAACTCGGCTTCGATGTCATTCTGCCCGAAGATCCGGACCCGAAAGGAACAGAAAAACAGTCAGCGGCTTTCTGCTATCCGGTGGAATTAAGCCACAAATACATATACAGCCTCATCCGGGAAGACATTGATTATATATACCTTCCCCATGTAAAGAGCCTTCACGTTGCCGGCGGGCTTGACAGAAATGTCTCCTGCGTACTTGCCCAGGGTGAACCCTACTGCCTGAAAGCCGCATTCAGCGAACTCAGGTCCGATAAGGTTTTATCCCCGGTTTTGAATTTCACGAACGGGCTTCATGAAGCTGAAAAAGAATTTATAAAAACAGGAAAAAAACTCGGAGCCTCCCGCAAAGAAGCAAAACAGGCCTATGCGGCTGCCATAAAAAACCAGGAAGATTTCAACAGGAAAGTCAAAGAAATGGGCAGCGGCGTTCTCCGTGAGCTTCAGGAAAACCCCGACAGCAGGGCGCTTGTCATTTTCGGGCGGCCCTACAACGCATTTTCTTCCGACGCAAATATGGCAATTACCCGTAAACTGGCTACCAGGGGTGAGAAAGTAATTACAATAGATATGCTTCCGCTGGAAGATACGCCTGCACCTTCGTCGATGTACTGGGCCACGGGGCAGGTTATAATGAAGGCTGCCCAGCTCGTGGCGCAAAACAGCCAGCTCTTTGGAGTCTATATCACAAACTTCAGCTGCGGCCCGGATTCATTCCTTACCGGGTATTTTCGCCGGAAAATGAAATCAAAACCTTCACTGATACTTGAACTGGACAGCCACAGCGCCGATGCCGGCATTGATACCCGGGTAGACGCTTTTCTGGATATTATTAACGGATACTCCGAAATCCAGGAAAGCAGTAACAACGAAAAAAAGAAGTCAGACAAATACCGCCCCGCAAAAATAAACTATAAAAAAAGTGAAATTACAGTAACTGACTCTTCCGGAAAAAACAGGCAGCTTTTCGATAAAAATGTGCGTATACTTGTGCCCTCAATGGGCCGGCTTGTCACAAAGGGTTTTGTAAATGCGCTCAAATACTGCGGGCTTAATGCCTCAGCGGCTCCCGAACCCGGTGAAAACGAACTGCGAAGAGCAAAATCATTCTCAACCTGCAAGGAATGCCTGCCGCTGCAGCTGACACTTGGCACGCTGCTAAACTACGTCAGTAACGGCAGGGACAAAGAAGAGGTCCTGATATATTTTATGCCGGAGTCGGACGGCCCGTGCCGTTTCGGTCAATACAGCGTTCTGATGGAAAATTTAATAAAGGAGATGAAAATAGAAAAT
>PWEK01000040.1 GCA_003553445.1 Elusimicrobiota bacterium | reverse complement strand
TTTCCCATATAGATGTATCTTTACACCTTCAATTGCCATACTCTCCGTCAATCCCTCATATACTGCAGGACCTTCATAGCCTTCCTCCCCCAAAATATTGATCATTACTGAAGGAAGTTTAAGTTTTGTGCTTCCCAAAGGCAAGTTAAGTATAGCCCGCAAATGTTGTTCGAACTGTGATGTTATGATGCTTTCAATAGTATGATGACCGCTATTATGGGTCCGGGGAGCAATTTCGTTTACAATGACCTCGCCTTCTGCATCCACAAACAACTCAATAGCAAGCAAGCCTTCCATGTCTAATAATTCAATAATCCTGCTTGCATAATAGACCGCTTTATCCGACTGTTCAACTGCTATAGACGAAGGACATATCAATTTATCCACAAGGTTTGCCTTCGCGTCAAAAACCATTTCCACAGCAGGATAACACCTGACTTCCCCTTTTCTGTTTCGCGCCGCTATTACAGATATTTCTTTTGCAATATCGACTTTTTTCTCTATTACAGAAGGACCGGAAAGTACTTTACTTAAATCCTCCTTGTCGTTTATAACAGAAACTCCACGCCCGTCATATCCGCCCTTCCTTAATTTCTGCACAAAAGGGAAATTAATATTTCCTTTTTCAATATCAATCAGAATAGACTCTTTGTTTTCATAAATTTGGAAGGGAGAAGTTGGTATTCCATGTTTGTCATAAAACTTTTTCTGCAAGCCCTTATCCTGGATCAATTCTAATATTTCAGGATCAGGTGCAATTTTAAGCCCTTCTGATTTAAGTTTTTTCAGTGCATCTGTATTAACACTCTCAATTTCAAATGTAAGAATATCAACCAGTTTTCCAAATTGGTAAACTGATTCAAAATCCAGTTTGTCTCCTTTTACAAAATGTGATGCAATTTTTCCGGCAGGGCAATTTTCATCATTATCTAAAACATATGTTGTAATATTCCACTTGCTGGCATCCTGAATCAGCATTTTTCCAAGTTGTCCACCAGCAATAATCCCCAATTTCAAACTTGACTTCGCTAATTTTTCCATATCGTATCTTTCTTACTTTTCATTGATAACACTAATCCGTTCATATAAATTATTATAAATTTGCAATCTTTCTGTATATTATACGCACTTTTAAACGAGATGCAAAGCCGCCGATTTACGTAAGAAAAAAATTTTTTATATATTACTACAGTGCTTGTAGAATTGAAACAATGCATCTATCTTTTGCATTTTAAAATAACTACACATCATATTTTCATAATATTCATGCAACAATTTTGAATCAATTTTTAAGCTGTCCGGTTTCTTTTAGATTTTCTATTAATAAACTACCAGGAATCGATAGACTCCCCTTCAGAATCGATTATGTCGGGACGATTTATAATAACTCTTTCTCCTTCAAAGCAGAGGTCATCTTCAGTTACTGTCTCTCCACTTATCTCTTTTGAAAACCCATAATCCGCCTCAAGTTTTTCCTTTTTGATTAGATCCTCCAAACTTTCAGGCATTTCATATGTACGACCATAATAAAGTGTTTCAGCTGTTCTAACCATACCTAATTCACTTTGAAGATTTACTTCACGATATCTTTCCAGCATATCCTCGTCAAGAAAACTTGCCCAAAAACTATCATATCCTAGACGCGGCAGAAAAACTGCCAATAATATTGATCCGACTATAATTATTATATCAATCGCTATGCCGACCCAACCAACAATAATTCCCGCCTTTGCCAACCCCTCTCCTTTTAAAGATCCTTGAGACTCCCTTATTTCTTCTTTTGCTTTTTCACCGAAAGCTATTCCCAGTACTTGACCTATAAATAAACATACAAAGATCCCGACAATCGAACACACCAAAGATGCAATAGCCTTACCGCTTGTCTTGGGAACACTAGCTGATGCGTCCTTTTCAGGAAACTGTGAAGAATGTAATTCCCTGTTGCAATTTTCACATACTTTAGCCTCGTTTTGATTCTCCCCTTTGCAGTGGGGGCATTTCATAATGGACCTCCTGTGTTAATACTTCCTCTACTTTAAAAAAATAGCACCCTGTAAGGGATATTCCTTGCAATAAAAAAAAATATAATAACAAATACCACCAGCCATAGGTATCTATGATGTAACTGAATTTTCTTACAATCTTTCATAAACAGAAAAGATAAGGCATTATTAAAAAAAGTATAGGCCAGAAAAAGAAAAAAAATAACGGTTATAAAATTATGCCTTAATGCCTGAAGAACTTTTCCGTTTAAAAGATTATAAATAGCGCGCGCGGAACCGCAGCCCAAACATTTTATGCCTGTTAATTCAGTAAAAAAACAAGGTGGATATATATAACTTGAATACGGGTTGTTATTTCTAATAATCGTTAATATAAAAATCACCACGGCAGTTATAGAACAGAATATTATTAATCTAAAAATAAAAAGTCTATTCGGGTATTCTTTAGCTTTTTTTACACTATTTTTAATGTTCATTCAGTTTATGAGCTTATTTTTAAGTAAAATAAATGCTCTCCCACATATAAACCTACATGCGTATTATATTCTTACATATAATGCTTTTCTTCCTTTTTTCTATTACTAAAATTTATTCCCGGGCTCCATGTCTTCTAAGCAGCTCTACAACCTCACTATGTCCCTCACGTTCAGCATTTACCAAAGCTGTATAATTCCCGCATTTAGTTTTTGCGTTAACATCAGATCCGGCGTCTATTAATTTTTCTACTATTTCCGTTTCCCCCAGTCTGGCTGCAAACATTAGTGCTGTCCAACCAATAAAATCGCTTGCATTTACATTCGCTCCAGCTTTTACAAGAAGTCTTACCATTTCCTTGTTACCGGCTTGCCACATCAGCGCCGTCATGCCTCCCTTATCTTTAGTATTTACATCTGCTCCAGCGCCAATCAACACTTCTATTGTTTCTGTTTGTGTTGATTCGTCTAGAAACATCAGTACTGTCCTGCCTCCTTTCTCTTTTGCATTGACATCCGCTCCGGCATCTATCAAGACTTTTATTGTTTCTGTGTGACCTCGCATTACTGCATTCATAAGCGCCGTCCAGCCCTCTTCATCTTTTGCATTTACATCACCTCCGGCTTCTATCAAGACTTTTATTGTTTCTGTATGGCCTCCAAATGCTGCCCCCATAAGCGCCGTCCGGCCTTCGTTATTTTCCGCATTAACATCCACTCCGGCATTTATAAGATTCTTTACCCTTTCCTTTTGACCGTTTGAAGCTGCAGAATACAGGGTTTCATGACCAATAGCTTTTATTATTCCAGGGTGATCTTGCATCCCACCAAATCTTTTCATGGATTGTAATGCCCATTTCGCTTTTTTACTAACCTCTTCATCTTCATGGTCTAATAATGTTGCTAATGGCTCTACAGCTGGCTCACCGATATCAGTAAACACAATTATTTTATTTATTTCTAAATTAGTCCCCTCCTCCATAATCGATATTAAAGGTTCTACAGCAAACTCGCCCAAATCAATAAGTGCAGGGTATACATACCCACTTAAATTTGGATTCTCTTCCAGAATCGAAATTAAAGGCTTCACCGCGCGTTCGTCTCCTATTTTTCCCAATAACCTTATTGAATGACGTTGTACCCATTTATTTTCATTTTCCAGAGCGTCAATTAATGGTTCCACACCTTCCGTACCTGAAACTCTGCCCAACCTAAAAACAGCTATACTGCGCTCTAACGAGGTGCCGGATTCTAATCTTTTAATCTCTTGCCGAATTGCTTCTTCTCCTTCAAACCTTTCAAATCCAAATATAAAAAAGACAATTACTGAGATTAAGATAACTGGCGTTAAATAAGTCGCTGCTGCTTTAACAGTTACAACCCTGTGCACGCATCTAATACCTTTTATCGCTACTACTGCCATCCATATCATTGCTGTAATAGATCCTATAACTGGTATAACTGAAATTAAAGTTACACTCCCGCTGTAACAAAAAACATTTATTGTACCCTTAACCCCACCTTTACCTTTAAATAACAAAACAAAAAGATGAACAAATAAAGACCACACAAAGAGTATTGCTGTATAAACTAGGGGCCCCACAAACAACCCCCTCATAATTCTAGAAAACAACCCCGGAGTGAAGGCCTCCGAAATGCCTATGACTACCCCTATCAATCCTAACAATACATTAACAAGCCAAATGATCATAGAAATTACAAAATAAAATAGCAATGGATCTTTAAATGACTTTTTTATCTCCAGATTTGTGAAAAATTCGGTAGGTCTGTTTACTATGAAGGATATTGTTTTCCACAGAGCTTTGAAAAAACCAAATTCATTTCTTGGCACTTGACCCGAAAATTTGTACCAGTGGGTACTGTGGGATTTACAACCTCTCAGGAATTAAATAAGATGGAAAAAAGGAGGTTAATTTTATGTCG
>PWEK01000089.1 GCA_003553445.1 Elusimicrobiota bacterium | reverse complement strand
CAATTATTAATTATTATTGACATTAATTGCAAACCAAGCCAGAACAGGTCAGGGCTGAAGAACCGTTTTGCGAATTATAGCCAAAAGAGGTAAAAAAGTAAAAAATATTGAACCGAAAAAATGAAATATTGGGTAAGGTATTGTCAAAAAAACAAAAATATTATAACATTTGAATAGACAAATGAAAATCATGAGAATTATATGTAAGAAAGGTTTTTTGTTAGCAGCTGTTTTGCTGTATTTCTATTCATTTGCTTTTTCAGAGCCCATTATTACGGAGGGCTATGTTAATGAGCATTTTCGTTATTTAGAGAGTATTAATGTATTTTATGAATATGAAAACTGGTTAGGTTTATTTATAGATAAAGAGAATCCTCGTAAAGGTTATCTGAAAAAAGTTGAAATTTCTATTGAACCTGAAGGAAAAAAATATTTTGGTAACTTCACATTTGCTATAAAACCTAAGGGGGCGAAATTTATATTTACAGATATTCCAAATCTTTCAACTGGTCCCGTTCTCAATATAAAGACAAAGCGTCCTTTTGATCTTCATGCTGTTGACGACTGGTTTAGCGACAAGAATTGGGAAATAAAGTTGGATGAGAAGGTTTATACTCTTCGATTGCATACTCCGCAGCAGGATATACCCAATCCCATCTTGACACTATCAAAAGGGAAGATTACTCAGACATTGTTCGACAGCTCCATAGTAGACGGAACTCACTTTGATATAGACGGACCTCACTTTGAGCTCCATTGGGCGGGAGACATTGATGGTGATAACTTGCTTGATATGATTGTCACTTTTAGCCGAAAATATTCTTATCATCCGGTTCAACTGCTGTTGTCGTCAGAGGCACAGGAGGGGGAACTGGTTTCAGAGGTTGCAGATTCGAAACTTGATTTTCCGCCATCATATAAGGTTCCGCCGGGATATGAGAGAACTAGCCAATTTTCTCGTATTTTCAAAAAGTACGATGCGGATAATGATGCCACTTTTTACTCTAATAGAAATCTCTTTCCCATAGGAGAGAAAACTTCACCTATCTCCATATCTCTTATTTCTATAAATGAGAAGCTCTGGCCAAAGCTCGTTTTTACATACGAAGGGGAAGATTGGATATTTATTGAAAAGGTAGAACTTATTCACTCCGAAGGAGAAAGAATTAATTTCCTTTTTGAACGCTCCGGTCATGACGGAATCAATTACGATGCTATAAGAGAAGGAAGTCAAGTTAGAGAAAGGATTCAAAAAGAACTTGATGTAGAAGAAGCCGAAGAATTACATGACTTTTTAAGCAAGCCTGGAGAAATATCTTTAAGGATGAGTGGGACAGGTTATCAAGAGTATAAATTGACTCGGGCTCAAACTATAGGACTTGTTGAGATGTTGGAAATGTACCTAAATTAAAAAATGGGATGGAAGGCTAAAGTTGTCATTCTTTAAAAAGATGAAAAGAGAAGCCTTCTATAATTGCTCCAGAATATACAGACAAAAACATTTCCTAATCTACAATTAAGTTGTCTGAGCTAATAAATTTTCCAGATAACCGCCGTAAAGCCCTTTGCTTTTGCAATAGGTATATAGGGCGCAAAAGGCAAATCGTTTTCAGTCTTTCTTTTTGTATTGCAAGCTGCTATATTATATTCATCCTATAGACACGCGGCGATATTCTGTGGAAAAGCAACCTTGCTTTATATGATGAAGCAGTAACTCCTAACACGAAATCCTCTCGGGTATAATTTTAAGAATCCCCTTGCAATTATGCGCTATTTGTTTAAGTATATCCACAAGGGAAAAACAGAACCGTGCATTTTTTTATTTTAAATAATCAAATCACGGGCCGCCGCGCACCGCGCGAACATAGCCGTCGTTACTCCCGGCGGTGGTGTACACGGTGCCGGAATGGAAACTCACACACATGGCGCGATCGGCAATGGGCGCATAGGTGGTGGAGGTCCAGTAATTACTACTTACCGTATTCGGAAAATTCGCCTTGTCTATGTATGGTCCGCTGGCCCCTTCAAACTTTACCAGCGAAAAGAGCTCCTTCATATTCGGCAGTCGCCAGTCGGTATAACCGGCATATCCGGATCCACCGTTCATTTCGTTGTCAATAAAATTATCAAAAGCGTCTGACCAGGTATATTTGTGATCTTTATTCCCGGCTGTTTTCTGCTCCCACATCAACCCCGTGTTTTTATCGGTTACCGTTCCGTCCCCGTTGTCCGTATAATCAAGCGCCAGGCCCTTTTCATAATATCCGTCGTCTTCTTTTGAGGAATATTGTGTTGTCTGCCCGGTTTGCACTACAGCCCCTCTTGCATATACAACGGTATAAGTACCTGTGAAAACCCCTTCCACTCCGAATATATTCACTCCATACTTAATATTTCCCGGCACAAGATCGGCGTCGCCTGCAACTTTGCCCGTACCGTCATGATACCCTTTGCTTATCATCTGTGTTGAAGTCCCCGGAGTAAAATTCTCCTGACCGGGTTTAGCTGAACCGATTATCCCAAATCTGAAACCCATGTCAACGACTGAGGCACAAAAGACTACAACCAATACGGCAAGTAAGTAATTTGTTCTTCTCATGGTTCTTTTTCTCCTTATCCGCTTATTCCGCTAACTTCGGCGACCCTTTTCGGTAAACTTAACCCCCTCTGGAGCAAAGGTCTTTTCTTCTTAATTTTATATATTATTAAAGAACATTAAGTCAAATCCAAAATCCTGTCAGGCCGGGAATAGGAACAGACATCGTAACCCCCCTTTGCTATTAAACAAAAAAGATTAACCGGCTGCCTTTGTCCTTAAAATGAGCATTATAATAAGACTTTAAAAGCAGCAAAAACTTTATTCTTAATTTTACTACTACAAGCATATTCGAGTCCTATTTAAATGGAAGTCTAATTATGAATATTGTTTCAGAATATATTTAATCTTTACCCACCTCATTAAGCATTGGGCGCACCTGGAAAACTCCCCCGCGCCAGGAGACATTGACCGCGGACCGCCCCGGAGTATAACCGCTCCAGGAAAGTGGAGTAAAGGGGTTTTCGTCTTCGTATATTGGAAAGATTTTAAAAGGGTTTAGAAGCGCTTCTTGAAGCTGAGGAGAGCGCGAGATGTCCTCATCTTCAATCGGGTCAACCACACCCGCTCTTATCTTCTCTCTGGCTTTTTCTGGCGTAAACAAGATGGTATGCAGCCAGGCCACAACTTCTTCCTCTTTATGTTCTTCAATGGTGACCAAGTATTTCCTGGTCTCTTCAATGATTTCACGCCAAGGCGCAGGCATGTCCTCTTCCGGTCCCTCCCAAAATCGAACCTGTTCTCCCCTAACGGCAACAATAACTCGGAAGAAACCGGGATGATCATGCAAAGTAGCTTCTTCGAACAAATCCAAAATTGGATCCTTTTTCTCTTTCCAATACTCATTCTTAGGCCAGTTATCTAAGAGGGTGTCTTTAAGGCGCGTGAACTCGATTTCCCCCTTGCGCAAGCTGTGCACCGCTGAATCAGCCTCCCTCTTTATATATTGCGCATCCCCCTCGGCATCAATAATAAAAGATAGAACGATACGCCCTATAATTCCATCTTCTTCCGGCATAAAGGGATGAAACTCTTTGTGTTCCGCCACATATATATAACTAACAGGCGATTTAAATGAATACCTTGTTTCAAATAAAAAGACACCTATAATTAGTATTGGTATTATTAATGAAAAGATGAATGACTTAAATTTTACTGTAATATTTTTATTCATTTTTTGCTTTAATTTGAATTACCAATAAGAAAACAAATACTTTGAAAATTATTTTTGAAATCACAATAAACTTTGAGCAATTTCTCTCAAAAGGGTTTATTTAGGGTCCAGTGAAAAAGTATTTTTTTTAAATCTCATTAGTTCTCTGTTTTAGGGCTGTTTCGCTTTTTTTGATTTTTACAGCCTTTGCCGCTTTTCTTTCGACTTTTTCACATCGCCCTATTTAAAACTATAATTAATGTGTATAATGTTTCTTGATGCTTGTCAAATGAGAGTCAACCCCATATGTTCTGTAAAAGGCACAGGTAAATAAACTGAATTCCTTTTATCATTCCGCCCAGCTCGGGGAGTCAAAATATAAATTAATCATTCCCCCCTACTCTATCTTGAATTTTATTATAAAGTTTATTCTTCAATATAACCTCACGGCACTTGACCCGAAAATTTGTACCAGTGGGTACTGTGGGATTTACAACCTCTCAGGAATTAAATAAGATGGGAAAAAGGAGGTTAATTTTATGTCGAAGAGATACTCACCCCGGTTTAAATTTCAAGTTGTAATGGAAGCCACAACAAATTCGAAAAAAGTGGTACAAACTGCTAGGGCATATGATGTACACCCAAATACGGTTAAAAACTGGATAAATGAGTTT
>PWEK01000048.1 GCA_003553445.1 Elusimicrobiota bacterium | reverse complement strand
GAATCACTCAATTCAGGTATTATTTATTTTGATTTATTTTCTCACATCTGAGCTTGTCACTTATTTGTATCTTTCGCAAGTAGGGGAATCGGATCCGGGTATGGCGAGGTATATTTTTTTGATTTTAATTCCTATACTAATTGTTATTTCCCGCTTTGTTCTTATAGAACCTTATCTGCTGTCCAGGTGGGGAACAACCCCGGGAAAGTATTTTTTTAAGATGAGTGTTAGGAAAAAAAACGGTGAAAAACTGACCTTTAAGGAGGCCCTGGGGCGTACTCTCAGGGTTGTTATATATGGAGAGGGGCTTTATATAAGTATTTTTCATTTGATTGCTATGGGATATTCTTATTACTACCTGGTTGAAAACGGTGAAACATTCTGGGATAAAAAAGGGGGATTTTCTGTTGAATGTAAAGATGTTAGTGGATGGCGGGTTTTTATGGTGTTTTTTGCGATTTTAATGGTTGCTTTTATTTTCATGGGGCTTTTTTTTAGAATTGTATAAGCGTGGTATATGATGCGGGTTTTGGGGGGTTAGTTATCTGTGGAATATTCAATTTCATTTAAGGTTAATTCCTTTGAAATTAGATGAATGGTTATGGTGCGTTCAACTTTCAGTCCCTCGGCATCGCCGCTTCCTTCTGTTTCTATTATGACAGTCTTATGTGTTGCTGCTGAAAGTGGTGTCTGAAAGCTGAAATCCTTGAAGAATTTGTTTCCGTCGGTGTTAATGTTAAGGTCTTCCGGATCGGAAGTTATTGTTCCGTATTTTAGCGCATACTCTTGTTGAGCCCGTGTTACTGAAGATACGAGTGAAATGCCTTCCGATATTCTCGCACGGTTTACTTGGTGTCTGTATACGGGTATTGATAGCAGGACGAGTATTCCTACTATGACCATGGAGGTAACAAGTTCGCCTAATGTCAGTCCACTATTTTCCATTGTTTTGTTCTCTTAAATTCCTTATATAATAATGAGAACATGCGTTTTTTTAAATTTCAAATCAGAGATGTTAAGTTATTGGTTTATGCTTTTTTTTCCGGTTTGACACACGAGGCGATATTAATGTATCATTTTCATGAATTTGAGAAAATGTTAAAGAGAGGAGAAGAAAATAGACTGGCAGGATAATCAAAAAGAAATAAATATTAATGATATTCGGTTTAAGATACGTTACTGGCTGAAAAAGAAGCCCTATCTTATCTTTGCGGGAGTGATACTGCTTCTTGCCATTATTATGCTTTTTTCGATGTTTTATACGATTGACCGGGACGAGAGGGGTGTGGTTACCCGTTTCGGGGCTTACAACAGAATGGCCGAGCCGGGTTTGCATTTCAAGCTTCCTTCACCGGTTGAGAGGGTTTATAAGGTAAATACACTGAGGGTTTTTCAGAAGGAGTTTGGATTCAGGACCGTAAGAGAGGGTGTAAGGTCACAGAGAGAACGCCGCGGTTATGACCATGAGGCCTTTATGCTCACGGGGGACCTGGGGGTTGCCCGGGTTGAGTGGGTTGTCCAGTACCGCAGGGCTGAGCCCCGCAACTTTGTTTTTAATGTCCGAAATGAAGAGAGACTTATAAGGGATGCCAGCGAAGAGGCCGTTAGGCGTATTGTCGGGGATTACGATGCCACTGATGTTATTACAGTAGCCAGGGTTGAGATTACAAGGGCTGTCCACAGAGAGCTGCAGGAAATAATGGATAAGTATAATTCGGGCATTGTGATTGATGATCTGCTTATACAGCAGACGGAGCCGCCCGGTCCGGTGGCGCCGGCTTTCGAGGAGGTTGACAGCGCCCGGCAGGACCGCGAAAGGCTTATTCTTGAGGCCGAAGCCGTTCGGGAAAGAGTTATACCAGAAGCCAGGGGAGAGGCCGAGCGTATAGTAGCGGAAGCCCGGGGCGATGCTTCACGTTTCCTGGAGGTGATGAGGGAGTACAGGCAGTTTCCGCAGGTAACCCGCTCCAGGATGTTTCTTGAGCAGATGCAGGATACAATGCAGAAGTCCGACAGGATATTTATTATTGACAGTGAGGTGAAGTCGCTTCTTCCGCTTCTTGACCTTCAGGGGAGGAAATAAGGTGAAAATGAGAAAAGCGATTAAATATATTACGGTTGCGCTGGCGGCTGCGGTCGGGGTTTCGCTTTTAGCCGTTATCTTCGGCGTTGTTTATATAGTACCTGAAACTCACAACGCTGTGGTTACAAGGTTTGGAGAGGTTCGACATGCCGTGGTTAGCGGTTTTTACAGGGCTCCCGATACCCAGGAGGGGGATGTCCCCGGTCACATGGAAGAGCAGGATCAGATAGATTTCATGCGCCAGCGCTATGAAGAGGAACGCCCGGAGGTGAAACTCAGCGTGGGCGCGGGGCTTTATTTTAAGGCGCCATGGCCTATCGATACCGTACACACTTTTGAGAGCCGTATCCTGGACTGGGACGGTCAGCGTCATGAGATGGCTACAAAGGACCTCAGGACGCTGCTTGTGGACAGCGCATCAAGGTGGCGGATACTTGATCCCGTGCGTTTTTACGAGTCGGTTGGGGTCACCGAAAGGCATGCCCAGCGCAGGCTTGACGAGGTTATAATGCGCGAGCTGGAGGATATGGTTACGGTGAGTCTGTTGATTGAAACTGTAAGGAATGAAAATCTGCACCTGGAAGAAGAGGTGCGGGAGCTTATGGATGTCGAAGAGGATGAGGATGTTCTTGACGAAGAGCTTACTGATATTGAAGAGCTCAGATACGGAAGAATGCATGTAATTGAGCAGGTTCAAGAAAGGGCTGCAAAGGCGCTAAGTGAGCGTTTCGGCATTCAGCTGATAGATGTAATGATAACCGAACTTACCTATACGGATGATGTGCAGCAGAGGGTTTTTGACAGGATGATAGCCGAACGTGAACGTATTGCCAGCCGGCATAGGGCTGAAGGGGAAGAGACGAAGCAAAGAATTCTGGGAGAAGTTGAAGAGCAGAGGCGCAGGATTTTAGGAGACGCAAGGGGCAGAGAAATTCAGATAGTTGGAGAGGCTCATGACACAGACAGGGATTTTTACCGCTTTTACCGTTCCCTGGAAGCGTATGACGAAGCTCTGGGTGAAAATATGGTGCTGCTTCTTTCGGATAAAAATGACCTGCTTGAGTTTATAACCTCTTTTGAATAAGGCGCGGTTAACTTTCAAAGATTGAAAAAGGGTAAATTTAGAAAGGGAGAATGGAATGAAATTACTTAAGACGATGCCTTTATGGCTTTCCGGAATGATTGTTTTGGCTGCTTCTTATGAAGCCGCAGCCTGCGTGGGGGCCCGCGCGATGGGGCGCGGCGGCGCCTTCATCGCGGTTTCAGATGATGTAAGCGGTGTTTACTGGAACCCGGCAGGGCTGGGGCGCATAAGTGGGATGGAAGCTTCTTATACAAGGACTATGTCCGGGCGTGACAGAATTAATTACGATGATTTTATAGCCTTTGCGGGATACAGCGAAGATATAAATATAGGGTACGGATTGAGTTATATAGGGGAATCTTTGGGTAATCTTTCCGGCGCATGGTATTCGGCTTCCGTCGGCGCGGAACTGACAGAAAACTTTTACGCAGGGGGTAATTTGAAGATTAATACTGTGAGCGCAGATGAGGCGGGAAACTCGGATTCTGACAGCTGTTTTGCGATAGACATAAGCGCATTGTATGAAATTACGGATAAAATTACCGCGGGCATTTTAATCCAGAACCTTAACGAGCCTGAGTTTGAAATTTTCAACCAGGAAAGTACCTGGGTCAGAAATATACGGCCGGGAATTGCCTATCAGGTTACTGATTCAATTAATGTCGCGCTGGATTTTTATGACCTGACTGATGAAGCTGAACTTGAGGGCGACAGGTTTATGGTCGGCGCGGAGTACAAAATGCCGTTTGTCACCGATGTGATTGAAGACTTTGATATGTTTACATTAAGAACTGGTTATTATATGGAAAGCTATACTTTCGGAATCGGCCTGGAGGCCGGTGATTTCAAGCTGGATTACGCTTTTCTCGGAGACAGCCTCGCCAATTCCAGGCAGGTGGGCCTTACATATTTATTCTAGTATTTTTTGTTTCTTAAGGCGTTTGAACTGACACAAAAAGGGGGAGTTTTCCCTCCCCCTTTTGAGGGAAATTATTATCTGTTAACTCTGAATTTCAGAACTGAATCTGGCATCTTTTTACGCCGTTTTCTTCTTCCCTAATCCAGAGAAGGTTTTTATTTAGCCGGTCACACCATGTTTTTACGTCCTTTTCAAAAGTAGGACAATCGCCAGTAACTTCAAGAATATCTCCTTCATTCATAGATGGAGACTTTGCGGCTATCTTAAGTATGGGCTGGGGGCATTTAAGCCCTGTTGCATCTAATTTTTCTGTCGCCATTTTTTACTCCCTTCCTTTTCTTTGTATAGTTCTTATCTTCTCCTTGCTGTTGTTGTATATGTTAAGCTCAAGGGGCATCTGGCCGGGCAGAGAGTGAGTGGCGCAGGCAAGGCAGGGGTCATAAGCCCTGAATGCCATCTCCACCCTGTTGAGTATGCCCTCGGATACCTCTGAGTTTTTTATGAGTTTTTCGGCGGCTTTCCGGATGGACATGCAGATTGCCGCGGAATTGTTTACGGTTGCAACCAGAAGGTTCACGGAGGTCAGTATGCCCTCCTCGTTGGTTTTGTAGTGGTGAAAAAGCGTGCCCCTGGGCGCTTCGGTAACACCAATGCCTTCGGAGGGCTTTGAATAGGGAATGTTTCTTATCTGCGGCGATGTGATTTCTTTATCGCGCGCGAGCTGGAGCATCCTTTCTGCGCTGTAAAGAATTTCTATAAGCCGCGCCCAGTGATAGGCAAGGGTGTTATGCGCCGGTTTTCCACCCAGTGTTTCGTACATTCGCTCGTACTCTTTCTGGGCAAGCTCAGTAGCCATACCGTCGGAGGCGTTCAGGCGCGCCAGTGGAGCTACCCGGAAGACTCCGCTGTTTTCTCCGTCGGTGAAGCCCTTCCATCCTATTTTTTTGAGGTAGGGGAACTTTATGTAGCTCCAGCTTTCCGTGTGTTCGGTTATATGGTCCAGGTAATCTTTTTCCTCAAATCTGGATATTTCCTCTCCCCGGGGAGATACCACGCGGATTTTTCCGTCATAAAAATTTACCCTGTTGTTCTCGTCAACAAGACCCATGTAGTTGGTCTCGTGTCTGTAGGTGTCATCTGTGATAATCTGTTTGTATTTTTTATTTTCAAGAACTGTCCGGTTAAATATCTCCAGTGAGAATTTTGCGAACTCTACGGCTTCTTCAGCTGCGGATACTATTTTATCCTTTTCTTTTTCTTCAATGCGTCGTGAGACTCCCCCGGGCAGGCCGCATACCGGATGTATAACCCTTCCCCCGATGTATGAGATAATATCCCTGAGTTTTTTCCGGATTCTTATTACTTTCAATCCGGCGTCAATTCCGGTTTCTTTAAGCACCCCTAGAATGTTTCTTTCATCTGCAGGGGCATCGGGGCCGGAGATAAAGTCAGGGGCCCCCAGGAAAAAGAAATGCAGGGTGTGGCTTTCCATCATGAATGCGCAGTACATAAGCTCGCGTATTTTCTTAGCCGCGGGGGGCGGCTGAACATCATAGAGCATATCCAGTGTTTTTGCGGAACAGATATGATGGGCGGTGGGACAGACACCGCATATTTTCGGGGTTATCCTGGGCATTTCCTCTGCCGGCCGGCCCTTTGCGAATACCTCGAACCCCCGAAGTTCGGGGACCTGCAGGTATGCATTTTCAACGTCTCCGCTGTCGTTTAAGAATATGTCAATCTTTCCGTGTCCCTCAAGCCGAGTTATGGGATCTATGCTTATTTTTTTTCCCAATTTAATCCTCCTGATATCCTACAGGGCTTCATTGGAGTTTTTATCCTCAAGTTCCCTTAGTTTTCTCTGCAGTTCTTTTGTCTTTTCTTCTATCTCATCTTCCCTTTTTTCTATTTCCTTTTTCAGTTCCTTTATCTTTTCCATTTCCTTTTCCCTGCGGGTTACATATTTCCTCTTCAGCAGGGAAGAGGGCAGGCTGTAGAGGTAAAAGAGCCCGCCGGGGTCGGTTATTCCCTCAACGATTTTTTTAATTTCTTCCGTCTCCGAGGCATCAAAAAGTGAAGCCAGGCCGGAAAGGAATTTCAGCCCCTGGTCCTTTACCCGGGGAGGAGGACCGAAGCATCCCCTGCATGGCATGTTAGCGTTAATACACCTTTCCCCGCAGCCCGAGCGGGTGGAAGGCCCCATGCAGATTACCCCCTGCTCCAAAAAACATTTTTCTTCATCCAGTTTTTTCGTATGTACCCGTTTAATGTTTTTTAAATCTATTTTTTCAGGCTTGCTTTCATTTCTTTCACATTCGCTGCAGAGTGCTTTATCAGGCGCCAGAACCGCGCCTTTTTCTGGAAGCTCCCCTTTAAGAATAGCGTTTAAAGCTTCTTTTATGAGGTCAACCGGAGGAGCGCATCCGGGCAGATAGTAGTCCACCTCTATTACGTCATCAAGAGTTTTTACGGTGTCGCTGAAACGGGGCAGGTGGAGTTCTCCCTCTTTAACGGATGTTTTTTCCTGCGGCTGGATTTCATCGGGGTTGGTTACGGAAGGCGAATCGTGGTAAATCCAATTGAAAAACTCTTTTTTCCGGTGAAAGTTGGCAAGTCCCGGGATTCCTCCGGTATGGGCGCAGGAGCCGAAGGCGACAACGGTTTTGGATTTTTTTCTGAGCAGCTCCGCTTTATTTCTCTGTTCGGAGGTTCTTACGGCTCCGTTTATTAGGGTTGCGTCTATTTCGCCGTCCTTGAGTTTTTCAATGTCTTTATATTTATAGTCCATGGCTACGGGCCACAGCACTATTTCAAAGACCTTGGCCGCTTTTAATAAGTCTTCACCGAGGTCCACTACCGCCTCCTCGCAGCCCCCGCAAGACGCATTCCAGTATAGAGCCAGTTTCTTTTTACTCACTGTTTTCCATCCTCATTAAACGGCCCAAGTCGGGAGATGCTTTTGGCCATCTCGTTTACGATTTCGGTGTAGCGTTTTGCTTCGTTTGAAGATACCCAGTCGAGTTTAACTCTTTCGTTTTCAATTCCGAACTGGGGAAGCATTTTCTTTAAAAGGTGGTATCTGCGCAGGGCTTTATGGTTTCCTTCCTTGTAGTGGCAGTCTCCCGGGTGGCATCCCAGGATAAGCACGCCGTCCGCGCCGCGGGTGAAACATTCAATCACATCCCGGGGTTCCACTCTGCCGCTGCACATCACCCTGACAACCTTAAGCCCCTGCGGGGCCTCATCATGCCTGCCGCCGGCCTTGTCCGCACCGGCGTAGGAACACCAGTTGCAGAGGAAGGCTATTATCTGCGGCGTAAAACCGTTATTCATCTGAACCCTCCAGAAGGCCGGATATCTCCGAGGATATCTGTGTTTCGGTAAACAGCCTGCTCGATGATGCCGAGCTGGGGCATCCGGAAACGCATGTGCCGCATCCCTTGCAGAGGGCCTCGTTTATCTCGGAAATATTTTTCTCTTTATTAAAGCTTATTGCCTTGAACGGGCAGAGCTGAATGCATGTTCTGCAGCCGCTGCACAAATCTTCTTCAATCTGCGCTGTTACCTCTTCAAGCTTTATCTTGTCTCCCGGAAGAAGCCTTGAAAGAATTTTTCCGGCTGCGGCGCAAGCCGAAGAGACCGCCTCCGGTATGTTTTTCGGGCCCTGGGCGCATCCTGCAATATATATCCCCTCTACGGCTGTGGATACGGGAGAGAGCCGGTTGTGGAGTTCTTCCGCAAATCCACCTTCGGTTATTTCAAAATCCAGCATTTCGGATAGCTTTTTCAGGGAAGAATTTCCCTGAATAGACGCCGACAGGATTACAATATCGGTGTGGATGGGGTCGGAATTCGGGGGAGTAATTTTTATTCCTCCCAAATCTTTTTCTATCTTGATGTCATTTGTTTCTTCCACCCGTATAAACTTGATGCCGTTTTCGCGGGCTTCATCAAATATTTTCTGCCCCTCTTTATCCGGAAGCGTCATGTCGCGGTATATGTGCTTTATGCGCATTTCATTGTTTTTTTCCTTCATCATGTGAGAAAACTTAAGAGAATTAAGGCAGCATACTTTCGAGCAGTAGTTGTTGTATTTCTCCGACCTGGAGCCGACGCAGTGGATTATGACGGCCGATTCAGGGGCGCTGCCGTCTTTTTTTAAAAGCTTGCCTTCGGTGGGGCCCTGGGCATTGAGGATTCTTTCAAACTCCATTCCGGTATATACATCTTCAATCTCTTTGCAGCCCAGCTGCGGTATTTTTGAACAGTCAAACTCTTCAAAGCCGGCTGCTATTATTATAGCTCCGGGTTTTCTTTCAATTATTTCCTCTTTCTCATTGAGATCTATGGCGCCGAACTGGCATGCTTTGCTGCATTCGCTGCAATCGGAACCGTTGAAATGCCGGCACTTTTCCCTGTCTATGAGCGGAACGTTGGGCATCGCCCCTTTAAAGGGAGTGTAAATGGCTTTTCTCTCGCTCAGCCCCATGTCGTATTCATTTTCGGTTTTTTCGGGGCAGGCTCCTATGCATAAATCTGTACAGCCGAAGCAGGCTGAGGGTTCTACGCTTCGGGGTTTTTTTCTGATTCTTACAGTAAAGTTTCCTATGAAGCCGAGTATTTCTTCAATTTCGCTGCAGGTTAGAACCTCTATTCTGTCGTTGTGAAGGACGCTGTCCAGCCTGGGCTCAAGCATACAGAGCGAGCACTCCATGCCGGGAAAAACATCTTCATACAGGGCAGCCTGCCCCCCAACATAGGGTCTTTTTTCCACCAGGGTAACCTTTCTCCCTTTCTGGGCAAGTGTAAGAGCCGCTTCAATGCCGGCAGCCCCGGCTCCTATAACCATGGCATCCGCTTTAGCTTCAATTTCCTTTACATTGAAAGGCTTATGGTGACGAACCCTTTTTACGGCGCCGTTTATAAGTGAAAGGGCCTTTTCTGTCGCTTTTTCCGTGTCTTTTACTGTCCATGCACACTGCTCGCGAATATTTGCCATCTGCATTAGGAAGGGATTGAGATCTGCATTTTTCAGTACGGTGCGGAATGTTTCCTCATGCTGCCGGGGAGAACATGCTGCAACGACTGCTTTTGTCAGATTTTTCTCCCTGATTTCTTTTTCCATGAATTTTTTTCCGTCGTCAGAGCATAGAAGCTTATGTTTTAAAACCTCGTCAACACCTTCTTTTGCCCCCGTTTTTTTACAGAGTTTATCTATGTCTATTTCACCGGCTATGTTTTCCCCGCACTCGCATATGAAAACGCCTGTTTTTTCAGTCATCTTCCATTCCCTCTTTAATCCAGTTTATCCAGCTGTCAAACCCGCTGCCTGTCCGGGCCGATAATACCATATGCTTCAGGGACGGGTTTATCTTCATGGCGTTTTCTATAAGGGAGTTTAGGTTGAAATCCAGGACCTCTATCAGGTCGCTTTTGTTTACTATCATCAAGTCCGCTTTTTTAAATGCCAGCGGGTATTTTAACGGCTTGTCTTCTCCTTCGGGTACGCTGATTAAGACCACGTTTTTATGGGCCCCGGTGTCAAACTCTGCGGGACATACAAGGTTCCCGATATTTTCTATAAAAAGGATGTTTATGTCCGGGGAATCAAGCCTGTCGTAGGCGTCGTTTATCCATCCGGCCTCAAGGTGGCATTCTCCTCCCGAAGGGGCCGTGTTTATTGCGATAGAAGGCACTTTAAATGAAGAGAGTCTATCCACATCAAGAGATGTGGTTATATCTCCCTGTATTACAGCGGGTTTAATATCGGGCGTGATCAGAGAAAGGGTTTTTTCGAGGAGGGAGGTTTTGCCGGAGCCGGGGGAGCTCATAAGGTTTATGGCGGTGATGTTGTTGCGGGTCAGCTCTTCCCTTAAAGAGCGCGCGGCCCGGTCATTTGAACTAAGGATGTCCTTCAGTATTTTTTCTTCCATATAAAAAAACTAATACAAATTAATATTTTTGTCAAAACTGTCGTTTACTGTCGTCGATTTCCACAGTATCAATCCGCAGCTCCCGCCCGGTTATAATATCAACCGAGTTGCTTGAGCAGCTGCCGCATAAAAGTACAGGCCACTGCGCGTCTCGTGTTTTTTTTCTGCATTCTCTGCATTTTATTTCCAGGGGTATTTTCTTTATGTTAAGCTCCGCGTTTTCAAGCGGGGTATCCTTTTTGAGGGCGGTGAAGGCTTTATCCAAAGATTCGGGGGATACGCAGGTGGCTTGACCTATTTTTATGTTTATTTTTTCTATCCGGACAAGTATTTTCCGGGAACAGGACTTCTTGACTTCATCAATAATGCTGCGGGCTATGGAGACCTCATGCATCCAACTGCTCTTTTATTATTATCCGGGCGGCCCCGGGGATTGCGGATTCAACTGCCCGGCTGCATTTTTTTGAGTACCGCAGGTTATCGGCTATTTCAATGGCGTAGATAGCTATTTCCCCGGGAATGCTGTAGCCCAGTGACCTGCCCAGCTCGAGAGCGGTTGTGAAGTTTACGGTGTGAGGGGATGAAAGATGAAAAGTATCACGGAAATCCTCGGGTGTCAGTCTGAGTATTTCCCCGGGCTTTCTTCTGCCGGTTTTTATTGAATCAATTATAACCGCTCTGGAAAATCCGGATAAGAACTCAAGCAGGTCCAGTCCCCCGCAGGATGATTCTCTGACATTTGAGTTTTTTCTCAGTCTTTTTATTTCGCGCGCTGTTTTAATTCCCGCGGCATCATCCGAACGTATGGTGTTCCCCAGTCCCAGGATTAAAGGGTCAGTTCTTGCGGGGGAGTTCATTTCCTTTTTTAAGAGACTTTGAATTTATTAAGGTTTTCTTTGAGTTCAGTCGCTATCTGGCTGAGGTCCTTTGCGGCGGTTGATATCTGTTTGGCGCTTGCCGCCGACTGCTGGGATACGGAATTTATCTCTTCAACCGCCTTTGTTGTTTCCCCTGTTGCTGATTTTTGCTGTTTTGTGGCGTGAGTTATCTCTTCCGTAAACTGGCTTGTCTCTTCCGATTTATCCAGTATTTCGCTGAACTTTTTGCTTATCTGCTTTGTTATATCCTCGCCGTTTTTAATCTTGCGTTCAACTTCTTCCATAGTCATGGTTGAGGATGAGGTCAGATCCTGCATTTCTTTTATAAGCTGCTCAATGCTGTTGGTGGATTCTTTTACGTTTTCCGCGAGTTTTCCCACCTCGCCGGCTACGACTGAAAAACCCTTGCCCGCTTCTCCCGCCCTGGAGGCCTCTATCGAGGCGTTTAAGGCAAGAAGGTTTGTCTGTTTTGCAATATTGTTAATGATGCCTATAATTTCATTTATTTCATGTGACTTTTTGCTCAGGTTTGCCGTAATTTTCGCGGATTTTTTTGATACTTTTTCAATTTCCTGCATGCTTTCTATGCATTCCTCGATCTGCTTTGCTCCCTCTTCGGTGCTTCCCAGGGTTGATTTTGCATACTGCTTTACGGTTGAGGCATGCCTGGCAATGTCGGTTGCCGAGCGTGAGAGCTCTTCAAAAGTGGCTGTCGTTTCGCTTATGCTGGAGACCTGCTGCGCCATTCCGTTTGCCTGCTGTTTGGAGGATGCGTGTATCTGTGATATGGAGCTTTCTATTGCGAATGAGCTCTCCTGCACCCTTCTAATGAGGCTTTCAATGCTGGAGACAGCCTTGTTTATGGAGCTTCCCAGCTGGGCGATAACCTCAACCGGGGAGTCCTCTTTGGCTACAACCGTCAGGTTGCCCTTAGCTATTTCATTCAGTATTTCGCCTTTTTCTGCTATGCCAATGGAGAGTTCAAGGGAATCCTGTACAAGTTCGTCCAGGGTTTCGGCAAGCTTGTTTATCATCTTTCCCAGTGAGGCGAGGATTTCTATTTCATTTTTTTCGCTCACCCTCACAGATGAATCCCCCCGCGCGAGTTTTTCAAGGGCAGAAAAAAACTCGGAAATGGTAAGGGTTATTTTCATTGACATTTCGTTGGATTCCTCAACCTCTTCTTTCAGTTCGGCGTTTTCTTTCTTTAGCTTTTTAATTTCTTCTTTAAGCTTTTTGTTCTTTGCCTTTAAGTTAAACATATATTCTCCTTTTTTATTGTAAGTTTATTCAGAGCCCTTAACCGAAAAACCTGTTTAACCGGCGTTGCCCTTGTATTTCTATATAGATATTTCAAATATATTCAATTTAATAAATTTATAAGTCAAAATCAAAAAAATGTCAAAAAACCGGCTGGATTTTGCGGCCAAATTTCTTATTATAATAATAATGAAGAATAGGCGTGAATACTCTAATCCAGGGTAAATACTGTAAAAAAATTAACCGAAATCAGCAGGAGGTTATTAATATGCAAAGCGGAAAGAATAATTTGAAGGTTTTGATACTGGCGGGGGGGATGGGCAAAAGGCTCTGGCCTGTTAGCCGCAAAAAATGGCCCAAGTACCTGATGAGATTTGAAGGGCAAAGTCTTCTGCAGCAGGCCTATGACAGAGTGGATGTGACCGATGAGAATAAGTATATCATAGGGGCGCAGGAGGCCGGGTTTCTTGTGAAAAGAGAGATTGAGGGGATAAAGGGAAAAAACCTTGTGCTTGAGCCCCTTTCGAGGAATACCGCGCCGGCTATAGCGCTGGGGATGTGTGAGCTTGATGATGAAGACATTGCGGTAGTACTGCCGGCCGATCATATTATAAAGCCGAAGGGGGATTTCAGGGAAGCCCTCACTAGGGCTAAATCTCTGGCTGAAGACGGGTTCATAGTGACTATAGGAATAAAACCGGAGTACCCCGCGACCGGCTACGGTTATATTAAAAAAGCGGGGAAATTAGGCGATGGCTGGAAGGTGAAGGAGTTTAAGGAAAAACCGGATGAGGATACGGCCCGTGACTATTTTGAATCGGGGGATTACTTCTGGAATGCCGGAATTTTCGTTTTCAAGGTATCCCGGATGAAAAGGGAGATGGAGGCCCTGGCGGGCGGTATATCAAAGATATTTAAGGAGCTCAAAGAGGATAAGGGAAACCTCAGGGAAATATATGAGCGGATTGAGGGCGAATCCATCGATTATGCTGTTATGGAAAAAACGGATAAAGCGGCAGTGGTTGGATTTGAGGGGGAATGGAATGACCTTGGAAGCTGGGAAGCGGTCAGCGAGGTTTTAACGAGGGGGAAAGAAAACTACTCTACCTGCAGGTCAATGACTCGCGGCTGCAGGGGAAGTTTTGCTCACATAAGCGGGAAAAAGTTTTTTGCGGGCGCCGGGGTTGAAGACCTGATTATAGTTGATACGGATGACGCCCTTCTGGCAGTAAAAAAAGGGCACGGTCAGAAAGTAAAGGATATAGTTCAGGAGCTGCAGGGGAAAAGCATTGTAAAGTACCACCGCGAAGACTACAGGCCATGGGGGGGATACAGGGTGATTGAAGAGGGGGATGGGTATAAAATAAAGGTGCTATTTGTTTCGCCCGGGGAAAGACTGAGCCTGCAGAAGCACAGATACAGGGACGAGGTCTGGACTGTTGTATCCGGAGAGGCACTGGTCACGGTTTCCGGGAAGAAAAAAAGGGTAAAGGCCGGAGAGACCGTTAAGATTCCCGCAGGAGCGCTGCACAGAGCGGAGAATACCTCGGATAAAGAAGTGAAAATCCTTGAGTTGGCAACTGGGGAAAAGATACTGGAAGAGGATATAGAGCGAATTGAAGACGACTACAACAGACAATGACGATTGAAGAAAATATCGATATGGAGAAGTATTCTTAATGATAACATATTATTACAATTGCTATCGAGCAGCAACTTATCCGGGCTCAGTATATGAAAAATAAAAAAGCGGCGGGATTGCAAAATGTTTTCATAGTCGGATGTCCAAGAAGCGGCAAAACTCTGCTGCAGCAATCTCTTGCTTTTCACCCCGAATTCGGGTGGTTTTCCCAGTATTTATCCAGGCTTCGTTTTCTGCCCCTCACAGGAGCCTTAAACAGGATATACAGTATACCCGTTATCGGCGGTTTTTTAGCTTCCCGGGATAAGAAGTTTTTTTTGCCTCATCCTGTGGAAATGAGAAAAGACTGCAATACCCTATTGGAAAAAAAAGGATCTTTGGGAGAAAAAGATGTTATTGAGGAGGATAAAATAAATCTAAGAAAGCTCTTTGAGACTCAGCTTAAAATTCAAAACAAAAATATGTTTATAACGGATTACGGAAGGCCCGCGAGGATGCTGTACTTTAAGAAAATATTTCCCGGCAGTAAATTTATTCATATAATGAGAGACGGAAGGGATGTTACGGCCAGTTTCTTAAAAGATCGACCGCAGTGGTTTACTGAAAAAAGAGATTTATTTTCATATTACTACGACCCTCCCGTAGAGTTAACAGAATTACTTTCAAAATATAAGGGCACTAAGAACTATATTATGGCGCTGGCGGCTTTAAGATGGAAAACGGCAGTTTTAGAATTGGAGAAACAGGAAAAAAAATTAAATTCAAATTGTTGTTTAGTTGTAAAATACGAAGACTTGGTGAAAGACAGATTTAAAGTTATTCAGAAATGCCTGGGTTTTTTGAATTTAAAATTCACAGCTAAATTAAAAAAGGTACTTGACAGTAAAAAACTGTACCATGAAAGTATATGGGAATCATATTTTAACAAGAGAGAAAAGAAGGTGTTAAATGAAATTTTAAATGATATCCTGGAAAAATATGATTATATGCCCAAAATGAAATAAATAGTTAAATGGAGACTAGTTGAATGGATCAGAAAACGCTGGGCATTTTTTTCACTAAAAATGTTTCACTGAAATTATGGGATGATATAGGTATATTGAACCGGGAGTTGAAGTTTATAAAAGCACTTCCCGAAAAAACAGGTATAAAAAAGGTGGTGCTTTTTTCCTACGGGGGGAAAGAAGATTTAAAATATAAAAAATTACTTCCGGGAAACATAGAGCTGGTGATAAACAAGCTGCGTTTATCCGGTTTTTGCTATGCACTGCTGATGCCTTTCTTACATTATAAAAAGATAAAAAAGCTGGATATTGTAAGAACCATACAGTTCAGGGGTTTTATCCCCGCCCTTACAGCTAAAATATTATTAAGTAAAAAAATGATATTAAGATGCGGATTCCCCAGGGCAAGAGGGCTTAAGAGAACAGGCAGGTATTTCAGGTATGTTATATATAAAGCTGCGGAGTCCGTGGTGTTCAGATTGGCCGATGTGGTTGTTTTAACCGATGCGGGCGCTAAAAAATGCATTCAGGAAAGTTATGGAACAGTGGATAACAAAATATTTTTAATTCCCAATTACATAGATGCAGATTTATTCTATCCTTCTGATAAAATTGAGAAAAATGAAAATGAAGTTTGTTTTGCGGGAAGGCTTTCCCCGGTAAAAAATCTGCATAACTTAATTGACGGTGTAAATATATTTAACGGAAAATTAAAAATTATTGGCACTGGAAAGATGGAAGAAGAACTTAAAAAATATGCGCGGGAAAAAGGGGCTGAAGTTAATTTTATGGGCAGAGTTGACAATGAAAAATTACCGGAGGAGCTGCGAAAGAGTGAATATTTTGCGCTTTCATCTTTTTCGGAAGGCCAGCCAAAAGCGCTGCTTGAGGCGATGGCCTGCGGTTTGCCGGTTATAGGAACGGATGTTCCGGGAATAAAAACAATCATAAAAGACGGAGTAAACGGAATTCTCTGCGGCACGGATTCAAAGTCAATAGCGCATGCCTTAAATAAATTAAAACTTAATGCTGGTTTAAAAGATAAGATTGCCTGCAATGCCAGAAAATACGTAAAAGAAAACTATTCTTTGGAAAAGGTAATGAAGCTGGAGAAAAATGAAAAACTCCTTGGTTAAAAAAGGAATAAGCGGAAGCATATATAATTATCTGGGTAAGGTGGGCTACAGTCTTTTTAACTTTTTAATACTGGTATATGTCATCAGGTTGCTGTCGGTTGAAAACTTCGGGGTATATAACCTGCTTAAAAATATATTGACGGTTGCCTTGATATTTTCCGGAATAGGGCTTCCCCAGACACTGGACAGATTTATTCCGGAATTCCGTTCATCCGAAAAGTTTGAAAAACTTAAATCCCTTTTCAGCATCAGTGTATTTATCCGCCTGGGTCTGGCTTTGCTTTTTGTTCTCATTATCAATGTTTTTAAAAAACAAATTGGCGAAGTGTTTAATTTTTCCGAAACACTTTACTCCCTGATGCCCTATTTTTCCCTGGTTATTTTAATTCATATAGAAAACCAGCTGATCGGAGATTCGTTTCTTCTTGCAAATCTCAAACATAAGTACTGGAATAAGGCAAGGGTTTTCTATTGCGGCCTTAAGTTTATTCTTTTTGTTGTTGTTATGCGCAGGGGGATGGGTATGAAGTGGCTTGTGTTTTCCTGGGCTTTTTCGGAGTTTATTCTTTTTTTGTTTTATCTTCTTCACTCGGTCCGGTTTTTGTCTTTGAAAAAACTTGATTTCGGAGTTTTCAATAAAAGAATTTTAAATTTTATGGGTCTCTCTTTTTTGATTGTTATAGGTACAATGACCAGGGAAATAACAATAGACAATTTTTTAATCTCGCGTTATCTGGGGGTTGCGGAAGTGGGGCTGTATTCCTTTGTTTTTGGAATACCTTTGATGCTTCTTCGTCTTTCACCCGGGGAGAGATTAAAAAACCTCTTTCTGCCTATATTTATAGAAAAATACACGGAAACCAAAAATAAATTAACTTTGGAAAAAATGTTTACATTCTACAACAAAGTGGTGTTTTTTCTTTCTGTTCCCATATTTGCGGGTGTGGCCGTATTGGCAGGGCCGGTTATAGAAATAATATTTGACCCTCAGTATATTAAGGTTATTAATCTATTCAGGTTGGGTCTTTTATTTGTTTTCTTCAGGTCTTTTTTATATCCTTATGAAGTTGTGCTGAAAACCACCGAAAAAATTAACGTGATACTGTATGGCTCTTTATCTACTGTTTATAATATTGCTATGGCAGTTATACTTATACCCCTGATGGGAATATCGGGCGCTGTAATCGCTTCCGGAAGCGCAGGTGTGCTTATATTAATTTTTTATAAATTTTATTCAGGCGAGATACTAAAAACAAAATATCCCCTGCGCTCTTTTTTTAAGTTTTCTGTTAACACACTGATTATGACCGGATTTTTGCTTTTCGTTGAAAGATACATTGAGAACATATGGTCTCTGGCGGGGAGTATAACCGCAGGAGCAATAATATACTTCGCGGCTTCTTATGTTAACAAAGGTTTTTCTGAAAACGAAAGAAGAATTATAAATAAAGCGATAGGCAGGGAGGTCTTTTTATTTTAGAAAACTTAATGTATTTAATTCCTTTTATTCTGATTTTGGCGCTCTGGGTGAAAACCGACATAAACAGGGCGCTGTATATGATTGCTATTACAGAATTAACTATGGCTCATTCCTATCTTTTTTTCGGGGTAAGCCCGAGATATCTATTTGTTCCCTATGCTTTGTTTCTGGGGGGTGTAAAGTTTATTAAAGATAAGGAGGCCTTCAAGCTGCCCGGATGGAACCGGGTAGTCTTAGCTGTCGTGCTTATTTATTATTTGTGGGTGTTGCTTGTGCAACTGGGGGTTCACGGATATTCTGTTTTTGAGTACAGGTTCTACAGATATATGGGGCGTTCTTTTATGTATGTGGCCACGGGATTTTTAATCCAGTTTTTTGCAGTAAAGAAAGAAAAGTTGATAAAATTCGTTAATGTTGTAATTGTATTCTGCGGAATATCGGCTTTGGTCGGGGTGGGCCAGGTTATTTTCGGTGGGATATTTCTGGATTTAAGAGAACTGCTTCAAAAGTCCCCCCAAACTGTAGGGGTTTGTCCCACAAACAGGGCTTTCGGCCTTCAGCTTTTCCACATTCCCTTTTCTTATGATATGCTTATGGGAAGTTTTCTGGCGTTCCCCTTTTTGGATAAAATTAAAGACAGGAAAGAAATAATAAAGAAAGTGGCCTGGTTTGTTGTGATACTGGCAGGCTTGATTTTTTCAATGACCAGATCCGCCGTGGGAGGGACTGTTGCCGGTTTTCTGTTCATAGGGTTTGCATACAGAAGGAAACTTCTGGTATATGCCGCCGGGTTAGGGTTGGCTATGGTTCTTATTTTTCTGGGAGCTGACTATCTTTCGCAGGAGAGCAGTTTCGAGAGGATGACCCGGCTTGATGACGGTTCTGCTTCAGTCAGAAGGCCGCTTTTTAAGGTCGGCTGGAGGATTATAGAAAATAATCCGCTGGGGATAGGAAACGAAAGATACGAAGAATATGTGGAAGAAAACTCCGGAATGTTTGAAGATATTGAAGGTTGGAGAAGAGCAACAAGGCATGGCGTTCACAATCATTTTCTTCTTAATACAGTATATTTCGGTTGGCCTGCGGGTTTTCTTTCGGTGGTTTTTTATTTCTTCCTCCTTGTTTTTTGCGGAAAGATTTTTTTTGAGGCAAACTCAGGTTTTGTGAAAAATATGAGCGTGGCTTCCGCAGGGTTTTTTCTTGCTTACGGCGTTAATATTACTTTTCATAACGCCGGTTTTTTCAAGGGAGAGGCTACCGCATGGATAGTAATCGGGGTATTGCTGGCGCTTAATAATATGAATGTTTCAACAAATGAATCCTGAGGTCAGCGTGATAATGGCGGCCTTTAATGCCGAAAGGTATATAAAAAAAGCTGTTGAGAGTATAATCAGACAGACATTTAAAAACTGGGAAATGATAATAGTTGACGATTACTCTGATGATGCTACGGCGGATATTGCCAGGGAATATGAGAAAAAAGAAAAAAGAATAAAAGTTCTCAGAAATGGAAAAAGGGCGGGGCCCGCGGTTTCGCGAAACAGAGCGATAAAAATTTCCACCGGTAAATACATAGTAGTTATTGATTCGGATGATATTGCAATGCCGGAGAGAATTGAAAAGCAGGTGAAGTATATGAATGAGAACCCGAAAGCGGCTGTCGCGGGAAGCAATGCAGCAGTGATTGATTCTGAAAACAGAATTACGGGGTTTCTTATCTATCCCTGCAATGACAGAGAGCTCAGGGGCTTGCTCTGCAGGAGAAACACCCTGTGTCACTCTTCCGCTGTTATAAGAAGGGAGGCGATGGAGGCAGCGGGTTTTTATGATGAGGATTTCTACTATGCTCAGGACTACCGCTTGTGGCTTTCCATGCCTGAAAATTATGAAATAAGAAATATTAACGAGGTGCTGCAGGCCTGGAGAGAAAACCCGGCTGGAATTTCGTCGGGCAAGGAAGCAGTCCAGCTGAAATTTGTAATAAAGGCCAAGCTTAAGGCTATCAGGGAAAAACGTATACCCCTATGGAAGGGTGTCTATATCATAAAAGATGTGATTGTTGCGGCGCTTCCCGGGTTTTTTAAGAATTTTATTAGGAAGAAATTTACGGATAAAATAAAACGGCGGAAAAAATTAAATTATGTTAATAAAAAGAGGAGGCGGGAATTAAACCGGAAACTACTGTAATAATTCCATCTGCGGACGGAACAAGGGGGGGCAACCTGAAGCTTCTGCTGGAAGACTTGAGGAAGCAGGATAAAGAAGAGTTTGAAATAGTTGTTGTGGTAAATGCAGTTCCCTGCGGCAGGGCTCACAATATAGGAGTGGAAAACTCCAGGGGAAGAAGAATAGTTTTTATCGATGATGATGTAAGAATAAAGCACGGTCATGTTATCAGAAGAATTACAGATTTTCTGGATGATGAATCCATAGGGATTTGCGGCGCGTCTCAGATTCCGCCTCCCGATTCTAATAATTTTCAGCAAAGATGCTCCAGACAGATTGGAAGAGCCAGATTTGACGAGGTGGACCGGTTTACTCTGACGGATATGGCTACTCATGCCTGTATGGCCATAAGGAAAAAAACCTACAGAGAGGTTTCAGGCGAGGATGAAAATATGTTCAGAAACGATGATTCGTTTCTTAGATACAAGGTTGCCTCCATAAATCTTAAAACCGGCGTGGCTCCTAATTCAGCGGTATATCACCCGATGCCTTCCAGTATATTCAAGCTTATTAAAACGAGGTTTGTAAGCGGTAAGTTCTACTCCTATGATTACAGATATCATTCAGAAAATATAATCGATACCCCATTGCAAAAGGGAGAAGAGATAGAAAAAAGCTCTTTTTTTAAACAGGTAATGAAAAATATTGGGGTTTTTTCAGGCAGCATATTAAGCGGCAGGTACCTGGAAGCAATATCCAGAACCGCCATGTGGGCCGGCTTTCTTTTTGGTCTTATGCTTAATAGAGAATACTTTGAAAAAAAGAAAAAAAAGGAGAAAAGAATAAGGAAATATTTAAAGAAAAAAAAGAGAGTTTGTGAAATATGAAAACGGCATTGGTTCAGGACTGGCTTACCGGAATGCGGGGGGGGGAGAAGGTTATGGAGAAAATATGTCAGATTTTTCCCGATGCTCCGCTTTATACAATGATACATGTTCCGGGAAGCGTTTCTGATATTATTGAAAGCAGGAAAATTTCCTCTTCACTTCTTCAGAGGCTTCCTATGGGGGTAAGTCATTACAGGTATTACCTGCCGCTTCTGCCTCTTTTAGTAAAGACTCTCAATACCGGAAAATATGATATGGTGATTTCCACCTCTCACTGCGTGGCAAAAAATGTCAGGCCGCGAAAAGGTGGAATCCACATATGCTATTGTCACACTCCCATGAGGTATGTGTGGGATATGTTTGATGATTACTTCAGTATGAAGAAGAATTGGATCATCTGGATAATAATGAAGTTTTTCAGGCCTTATCTAAAAATATCAGACAGGGTTACTTCCAGGAATGTTGATTATTTCATAGCCAATTCAGGTACAACCGCTGAAAGGATTAAAAAATATTACGGCAGGGCCTCGCAGGTAATTTATCCGCCGGTGGATACGGGGTTTTATACCCCTGCGGGGGTTGAAAGGGAGGATTTCTATCTTATCGTGAGTTCCCTGGTTCCCTACAAGAAGGTAGATGAAGCGGTAGAGGCATTTAATATCAGCGGAAAGAGATTAAGAATTATTGGCTCAGGCCCCGAAGCGGAAAGGCTGGAAAAACATTCAAAAAGCAATATTGAATTTTGCAGATGGAAAGAGGCCGAGTTTTTGAGGGATAATTACAGAAAGTGCAGAGCCCTTGTCTTTCCCGGTAAAGAGGACTTTGGTATAGTGCCGGTTGAAGCGATGGCCTGCGGGGCTCCGGTTGTGGCATATGCACAGGGGGGTGTTACAGAAACAGTAATTGAGGGTGAGACAGGTGTTTTTTATAAAACCAGGGGGGCTTTATCCCTGAATGGAGCGCTTGAAAAATTTGAAAGAATGAGCTTTAAACCCGAAAAGATAAGAGCCCGGGCTGAGAAGTTCTCAGAAGAAAGGTTTTGCGGGGAATTTGAAGGGTTTGTTATTGACAAAAAGAAAAGGAGGTTTGGATGAATGGAGGCCGACCTAAGGTGTCTGTAATTATGCCGGTTTATAATGAGGAGAGGACCCTTCTTGAAATAATGAAAAGGGTCATTAAGGTTGACGTGGATAAGGAGATAATAGCAGTGGATGACGGCTCCTGTGACAGCTCGCCTGATATATTAAGGCAGCTTGAAGGAGGGGATCTCCGGGTTTATCTGCGCGGTGAAAATGAGGGTAAGGCCTCTGCCGTAAGGTATGGAATTGGAAAGTCCCGTGGAGAGTACATACTGATACAGGACGCCGACCTGGAATATGACCCCCGGGATTATCCGAGGCTGATAAAAAAGATAGAGATTACCCGGGCGGGCGCGGTTTACGGCAGCAGGTTTGAAAAAGGGTCGAAAAACATGTTTTTCAGACAAAAGGCTGCCAACAGAATACTTACTTTCCTGACAAATCTGCTATACTCGGGCAAAGTCGGGGATATGGAGACATGCTATAAGCTCATCCGCGCCGATATACTTCGCGAAATCCCTTTAAGGGAGGAGGGGTTTGATATCGAGGCAGAACTTACAGCAAAACTTCTCAGAAGAAAGGTTAAAATAGAAAACGAGCCCATTAGATACAGTGGAAGATCATACGAGGAAGGAAAGAAGATAGGTTTCAGCGATGCCCTGCGGGCGGTTTATATTCTTTTTAAATACAGGTTTGATAGAAGGGGGAATTTGCTAGCGGGCAAAAAAATTTAATATAATTAAAAATCATGAATAAAAGAATTTACGCTTTATTTACGCTTATAAAGGTTGTATGCGATGCCACGGTAATATACTTTTCGTTTCTGTTCGCATACTGGGTTAGGTTTACTTCCGGCATAATGGCGGCCCCCAAGGGCGTGCCGAGTGTGGATATTTATACCAGGGTGCTTCCGGTGGTTGTTTTAATATTCCTGGGGGCATGCAAGTGGGCCGGACTCTATGAGGTTCACCCGGTTGTTCATTCGGAGGATGATTTCATAAATGTTTTCAAAGGCGTATTTGTAGCCACAATATTTACGATTTCCGCCACATTTTTGTACAGGGAGTACTCCTATTCCAGGCTTGTGCTGGTTTTTGCTTTTTTTATAAACCTGTTTGCGCTTTATCTGTTCAGGTGTTTACTCAGGGTTTTGCGGGTTCGCTTTTTTACCCCGTTTTCCAGAGATGCCGGAGTACTGATAATAGGAGAGGCAAAGGCAAAAGAATCACTGGAAAGAAATCTCCTGAGACACGGAGATTTTGACGTTTACTTTACCCCGGAAATTGATATTGAGGAAATATCAGGTATAGTTGAGAATAACAGGGTTGAAGAGATTGTGATGACTGACCCGGCGGCCCCTAAGAAAAAGATACTTGAACTTATAAGTTTTTGCGAAGATAACGATATTGAATTCAAAATGGTGCCGGATATGATAGAGCTGAAAATGGGCGAGATGAATATAGACAGTTATTTCGGGGTGCCGGTATTAAAGTTGAAACACCCGCTTTTTGAGCCGTCAAATTACTATTTCAAGCGCTCCTATGATATTCTTTTTTCCTTCATCTTTCTGGTTCTGGCGGCACCCTTTCTTATTCTCGTATCTTTATTAATATATATCGATAATCCGGGGCCTGTTTTTTATTATCACAGGAGGAGAGGCTACAGAGGCCGCGATTTTAACTTTTATAAATTCAGGTCTATGGTTATAGATGCGGATAAAAAGTTGAAATCCCTTATGAAACATAACGAGCGCGGCGAACAGGCGTTTAAGATAAGAAAAGACCCCAGGATAACAAGGGTCGGCAGGTTTATAAGAAATTTTTCCATAGACGAGATCCCCCAGCTTTTCAATGTGCTTAAGGGGGATATGTCCCTTGTCGGACCCAGGCCTCAGGTCCTCTGGGAGGCGGAAGGGTATGATGAGGAGGCTAAAAGGCGGCTGAGCATACTGCCGGGGATCACGGGGCTCTGGCAGGTTTCCGGAAGGTCGGATCTGTCCTACAGGGAAATGATAAGGCTTGATTTGTACTACCTCGAAAACTGGACGCCGGGTTTTGACATAAAGATACTTTTAAAAACCCTGCCGGTGGTTCTGTTGAGGAAAGGGGCGTGTTAAAATGAAGATTATGGTTACCGGCGGAGCCGGATTTATCGGTTCACATGTCGTTGACAGGATGGTTGAAAAAGGTCACGAGGTGGTGGTGATTGATAACCTGTATTCGGGAAAAAAGAAGAATCTTAACCCGGATGCGGAGTTTTACCGGATGGATATCCGTGATAGCGGCGTAGGGGAGTTGTTTGAAGAAAAATCTTTTGATGCCGTGATGCATCTGGCGGCGCAGGTGGATGTGAGAAAGTCGGTCGAGGACCCTTTCTTTGATGCCGATATTAATATAATCGGGGGCTTAAACCTTCTTGAGAGTTGCGTGCGTTACAACGTCGGAAATTTTATATTCGCCTCTTCAGGCGGGGTTATGTACGGGGAGTGCGGCAGGGAGAAGCCGACTGAAAAGAGGTTTCCTTCTCCGCTGTGTCCCTACGGCAACTCCAAACTGTCTTTTGAGTTTTATCTTAATTATTACGGGCATCAATACGGTATGCGCAACATTTCACTGAGGCTGGGCAATGTTTACGGCCCCAGGCAGGATCCCCGGGGTGAGGCGGGAGTGATTGCCATATTTTCAGGCGCTATTGTTAAAGGAAGAGGGGTGAAGATTTTTGGAGACGGAGAGCAGCTCCGGGATTATGTGTATGTTGAAGATGTGGCGGGCGCCTTTGAGCGCGCGCTTGAAAGAGGAGAGGGAGTCTATAACATAGCCACCGAAAAGTCACGTTCGGTGAATGAGCTTTTTGATGAGATAAAAAAGCAGGCAGGAAAGCCGGAATGCGGTGCGGATTATATGCCGGAAAGAAAGGGGGAGCTTAAGGTCAGCAGACTCAGTTGCCGGAAGGCTGAAAAAGAGCTGCAATGGAAGCCGGAGAAGGAATTTAAGGAAGGAATGGAGAAGACAGTTGAGTATTTCAAAAAAAGAGCCGGAAATAAAATTCGGAACTGACGGGTGGAGGGGGGTGATTTCGGATGAATTCACATTTGAGAACCTCGGAAAGGTAGCGGTAAAGATAGCCGACCACCTCGGAAAAGGAAAGAGGGTTTCTGTCGGTTATGACAACAGGTTTCTCTCAGACAGGTATGCTGATTTTTTATCGGCGGTCCTGCAGGAGCGCGGTCATGAGATTGACCTTTCGGACAGGCCTGTAACAACGCCGTGCGTATCTCACAGGGTCAAGACCACAGAAAGTGACCTGGGCGTGGCTATCAGCGCCTCTCATAACCCCGCTGCTTACAACGGGCTTAAGGTTAAGCAGCCTTACGGCGGATCGGCTTCGGGTGAGTTTATCAGCGAGATGATAAGCAATATAACAAAGACAGAGTACGAAGGCCCTACCTGGCAGCTGCGTTATAAGGGGGATAAAAACTCCTGGGTGGAAGGGTATATGGAGCTTTTTTACGATATCATACCGGAGAATGATATTAAGGTGGTATGCGATTATTTTTACAGCCCGGGATTCCCGCTTTTTGACAGAGTTTTAAGGAAAAAGGGATATGATACCCTGTCTTTGAAGACTGAAAGGGACCCCCTTTTCGGGGGTACGCACCCGGAACCGGTACCGGCGCATCTTGGCGATTTAAAAGATGCGGTCATATCTTCCGGAGCGGATGCAGGCTTTGCTTTCGACGGAGACGCGGACAGAATAGCTTTTATTGACGAATTCGGCAGGTACCTGTCTCTCCAGGTGCTCCTTGCTGTTTTGGCATGGGACATTCTTGAAAGCGGCAGGCGGGGGAAAATAGTAAAAACGGTTGCCGGCACATACCTTGTTGACAGGATTGCCAGGCATTTCAGCGTGGATTTTAAAACTGTTCCTATAGGGTTTAAAAATATTTGCCCCGAGATGCTCTGCGGGGATGTTATAGTTGCGGGAGAGGAGAGCGGGGGAATAGGTTTCAGCGATTACCTTCCTGAAAGAGACGCCCTGTACAGCGCATCAAGACTTCTTGAAATAATAAAACGCAGGGGAGAGGGTATAGGACATATATGGAACCGGCTGAGAGAAAAATTCGGAAACAGTGTTTACCTCAGGAGAGATTTCAGGATAGAAAAGGGCGTCGCGAAAAAAGAAATACTCAGGAGAGTGAAGAAAAACTGCCGCGGGGCGGAGTTTCCGTTTAAGGTGGAGGGTTTCCTGGAAATAGACGGTATAAGAATAAACATGGAGGAAGGCAGATGGCTATTGGTGAGGCCTTCGGGAACCGAACCGCTGGTCAGGGTTTACGCCGAAACCGAAAGCAGGGAAAAAACTCAAGAGCTTATAAAGAAAGGAGGAGAGCTATTCAATTAAAAAATAAGACATTTACATTCACGTCGGAATCTGTAACCGAGGGGCATCCGGACAAGGTGAGTGACCAGATATCAGACGGTATTCTTGACGAGATATTAAGGTATGATAATGAAAACGGGGCAGTTCCATATAAATTTTCCGAGTCCGACAGAAGGGGCAGCAGGGTTGCGTGCGAAACGTTTGTTTCCACAGGAATGGTTCTGATAGGCGGGGAGATAACAACGGAGTCATATGTGGATTTTAAATCCCTGGTAAGGCAGATTGTAAAGGAAATAGGATATACAGATCCCAATCTCGGGTTTGAGCATAAATCATTATGCCTGCTAAACGGGATAAACGAACAGTCCCCGGATATTGCCAGGGGGGTTGATACGGGGGGAGCCGGAGACCAGGGTTTGATGATAGGATATGCCTGCGATGAGACTGAGGAGCTTATGCCGATGCCCATAGCCCTGGCCCATAAAATGTCTATTAATCTTGCGCGGGTAAGAAAGGAGGGGGTTCTAGGGTATTTAAAGCCGGACGGAAAGACACAGGTTACCGTGAACTACAGAGACGGAAGGCCGGAAGACATATCAGCTGTTGTTGTGGCTGCTCAGCATGATTCGTCCGTCCTGGATGGCCCCGGCGGCAGTATGGGGCCGGAAACCAGGCAGCAGATTATTGATGAGGTTGTAAAGCCGGTGATACCGGAAGGAATGATAACGGATAAGACCAGGTTTCTTGTTAATCCTACGGGAAGATTTATCGTGGGAGGACCTCAGTCGGATACGGGAATGACCGGAAGAAAAATTATAGTTGATACCTACGGGGGTATGGCATCTCACGGGGGAGGCGCTTTCTCCGGAAAGGACCCCACGAAAGTGGACAAATCGGCCACTTATGCGGCAAGATACATAGCGAAAAATATTGTCGCCTCCGGTATAGCTTCCAGGTGTACGGTCCATATTTCATACGCCATAGGCACGAAGGAGCCCCTGAATGTAATGATACATACAGACGGAACCTGCTGTATCCCGGATTCTGAAATTGAAAAAATTGTTACTGACGGCCAGGTTTTTGACCTTACGCCATGCGGAATTATAGATATGCTTGACCTGTGGAGGCCCATATACAGGCAGACTGCTGCATACGGTCATTTCGGAAGAGAAATTTTTCCCTGGGAGGAGACAGATAAAGCGCATATTATAAAGAAAGAAGCGTCAAGGCTGGGAGCTTAGTTTTTAAACAAAACCAGATAATGAGGGATGCATACAGAGAAAAAGCGAAGAATATGGTTGATGGCCAGTTGAAGAAGCGTGGAATCTCCGATCCTGCGGTCCTTGAGGCCTTTGAAAATGTTCCCAGGCATCTTTTTGTCCCGGAGAATTTCAAAGACAGGGCTTACAGCGATTCGGCTCTTCCCATAGGAGAGGGACAGACAATTTCCCAGCCCTATATAGTTGCTCTGATGAGCGAGCTCCTTAAGGCAAAAAGAGGAGATAAGGTTCTGGAGGTGGGAACAGGGTCCG
This sequence comes from Elusimicrobiota bacterium, assembly GCA_003553445.1. Lineage (GTDB taxonomy): Bacteria > CG03 > SLGR01 > SLGR01 > SLGR01 > PWEK01. The sequence goes on along the minus strand of PWEK01000048.1, from coordinate 31,443 downwards.
GTTATCAGGCTGCGATACTTGCCTTTATGGGGGTAAAACTTTATACTATTGAACGTAAGGGGGGGCTGCTAAAAAAGGCAAAAGGTTCTCTTAAAAAAGCGGGTTTTGAGGGTGTTTTATTTAAAGAAGGCGACGGAACGCTCGGATGGGAGGAGTTTTCCCCTTACAGTGGCATAATTGTTACAGCGGCAGGCAAGGATGTTCCATCGCCGCTGCTGGAACAGCTTCAGGAAAACGGGCGGCTGGTTATGCCGGCCGGAGACAGGTTTTCTCAGGAAATGGTGGTATACGAAAAAAACCCCGGGGGGAGAATTGTTAAAGAAAAATACGGCGGATGCAGGTTTGTTCCGCTGATTGGAAAGTACGGGTGGTGATTAATATATGAAGAGAAAACATATTACGCTTAGCGGAAAGGTGCAGATGGTGGGGTTCAGGTTTTATGCTGTCCAGAATGCTATGCGCCTTGGGATAAACGGTTTTGTCAGAAACCGCAGAGACGGTGGCGTTGAGGTGGTGGCAGAGGGAGAAGACGAACAGATGGAAGAATTTGTTGATGTTTTGAAAAAAGGCCCTCCCGCCTCAAGGGTGGAGGATGTTTCTGTAGAAGATTATCCTTCAGCCGGGGAAAGTTTTAGTGACTTTGAGGTAAGATACTAGAAAAGTTGAGGTATGTGTGGTATATAGTTTTAATTATTGCGGCGGCCGGATGCGCGTCAATGCGGCCCGGAATATACCATACGGTTTCCGATGGGGAAACCCTGTGGTCCATAGCCGGTGTTTATGGGTTGGAAGTGGAGGAAATAACCGAAATTAATCGGAGAATAGAAAGCCCCGAAAAAATCAGGACAGGAGACCGGATTTATATTCCAGGCGCCCGGTATCCTAAGAGCGTAAAGCGCGCCGAAGAGAAAAAGGATTTTATATGGCCGGTTCGCGGTGAGATTATAAAGGAGTTCGGCCGGCATGGAAACAAAAGGCATCTGGGCATAGGCATAAAGGCTCAGGAGGGAACTCCTGTTGTCGCTGCTGCCGGGGGAAGGGTTGTTTTTGTAAGCGAGGCTTTTCAGGCCTACGGGAAAACGATACTGCTGGAGCATCCCGGTGGATACACAACAGTTTACGCTCATAACAGGGAGATTTTTGTAGAAGAGGGGGCGGAGGTAGAAGAAGGCCAGAAAATTGCAGAGGTTGGTATGACCGGAAGAACGTCCCAGCCGCATCTTTATTTCGAGATAAGATTCGGAGAAGATGCGCGTAATCCCCTTCATTACCTTGGGAGTTAAAAGATTTCCGGGGTAGGGGCAGTTTCTAAGGTTGAATAATTTAAGGAGATAAAAAAATGTCATCAAAGTATGATTCTATAAAGTTATACCTTAAAGAGGTATCAAAGATACCGATGATTCCGAAAGATGAAATGAAAGAGCTTATTCCGAAGATAAAAAGGGGGGAGAGGGAAGCCAGGGACCGGTTAATTAAAGGGAATCTAAGGCTGGTTATAAGCGTCGCAAAAAAGTTCCAGCGTTCAGGAGTAGAGCTCAATGACCTAATAGAAGCGGGAAATATGGGGCTTATCGCGGCTGCCAATAAATATGATCCGGATAAGGGGGCAAAGTTTTCAACATATGCACATGACTGGATAAAAGAATATATCAGGAGGGCTGTCCTGGGGCATACAAAACCGATACACATCCCGGTTTACGTTTATCAGAATTTTCAGAAAATAATGAGAGCATGGGATGCCCTTTTTAAAAAAGAGGGCCGGCAGCCGAAAAATGAAGAGCTTGCGGAAGCAACCGGATTCAAGGAAAAAGATGTCAAAAAATTTCTTCATTATATAAAGATATTCAGCGAAATACCTTCCCTGGACGCCCCCATTTCAAGTGATATTGACATTCCACTGAAGGCGACCTTGGCCGCGACTGACCAGAACACCCCTGAAGATGCGCTCGGAATAATTGCCATGCATCAGCAGATTGATAATCTGATGAAGAACATCACTGAAAGGGAAAACAAAGTAATAAGGCTCAGGTTCGGTGTGGGCGCGACGCATCCTCATACGCTTCAGGATGTGGGAGAAAAGTTGAATATATCCCGGGAAAGAGTACGCCAGATACAGAATAAAGCACTTAATAAACTCAAGAAGGCTGCAATAGCTCAGAAAAAGAAAGACGCTGAGAGAATGAAGGAGGAAATTGCGCAAAATGTCGGAAGGAACCATTAAAAAAACAGGTATGGAATTGGAAAAGCTGATAAGAAATATTCCTGACTTTCCAGAAAAGGGAATACAGTTTAAGGATATCACAACGCTGCTGAAAAGCGGCAGGGGTTTCAGAGATTCGATTGAGTGGATGGTTTCACTATATGAGGATAAAAACATAGATAAGGTAATTGCTGTGGAATCCCGGGGGTTTATTTTCGGCGCTCCTGTGGCTCTGCGTTTAGGCGCGGGTTTTGTTCCGGTCAGAAAAAAGAATAAACTTCCCGCCGACAAATATACGGTGAAGTATGAACTGGAATACGGATGTGATGAGCTGCAGATGCACAAGGATGCTGTCGCGCAGGGAGAAAAAGTGCTGATAATTGACGACCTTCTTGCCACCGGAGGAACCACGCTTGCAGCAATAGAGCTTTTAAATAAATGTGAAGCTGAGGTTGAAAGTATTTGTTTTCTAATAGAACTCCTGGGTTTGGGCGGGCGAGAAAAACTTAAATCCCATAGGGTTGATTCTCTTATAAAAATCGAGTGCAAAGAATAGCCGGACTAAAAAAAGAGAAAACAGCCGCTTTTCTTAAGAAACTTGATTCTGCGCTGCTGGCCTTCTCCGGAGGGGTTGATTCAGTTCTGCTGCTGAATCTCATGAAAGAAGCCGGAATGAAAAAATTTGCTGCAGCAACCTGTGTATCCGAAAGCTTACCGGAAAGTTTTTTAAAAACGGCAGAAAAACACGCCGAAAGAGTTAAGGCCGAGCATATTGTATTAAAATCAGATGAGCTTTCGGATGAACTTTTTACTGAAAATACCCCGTTAAGGTGCTATTACTGTAAAAAAAACATATTCGGAAAATTAAAGAAGCTGTCTTCAGACAGGGGGTTTTCTTACATTTTAGACGGTGCCTCCGCTTCGGATACGGAAGATTACCGGCCCGGAATAAGGGCAGCAAGGGAGATGGGCGTTATCAGCCCCCTAATTAAGTTCAACTGGAGCAAGGGGGATATAAGGGAAGTATCCAGAAAAATGAAAATACCGGGTTGGGACCGCCCGGCGACTGTCTGTTTATCTTCAAGGATACCCTACGGAGTTCCCATAAAAAGAAAAAATCTTGAAATGATAGAAAAATCAGAGAAATTTTTAAGAGAAAAGGGGTTCTCTAAAGTGAGGGTAAGAAGCGACGGCGTTGCAGCAAGGATTGAGGTTGAAGAAGAGGAGTTAGCCGGTTTGATTCAGATAAAAGAAGAGGTAACCCGGGAGCTCAGAAAAACAGGATTCAAATTTATTTCTGCAGACCTTGAGGGGTTTGAAAGCGGTAAAATGAACCGTACAATAGAAGATGGATGAAAAAAGACTCAGGTCTATAGTAAATTCCATAAAAACAGGCGCTCTTTCACAGGATAAGGCGGTAGAAATGCTAAAGGAACTGCCTTACCGGGACCTAGGGTTTGCAAAAATAGATCACCACAGGGCAGTAAGAAAAGGCTTTCCAGAGGTTATCTACGGAAAAGGAAAAAAGCCCGCGCAGATAAGGGATATAGCCCTAAGGCTGCATAAAGAGAACAGGAGTGTTCTGATAACCAGGGTTGAAAAAGATGCATATAACGAGCTTCAAGACGGATTGCCGGTTCACCATTATAATGAGGATGCGGGGACCGTGATTGTGGGGGAGCTGCCCGCGGCAGAGGGCAGGGCGGTTCCTGTTTTGACTGCCGGCACCGGAGATATTCCGGTTGCGGAGGAGGCAGCTGAAACACTCAGGGTTATGAAAAACAGGGTAACCAGGATTTACGATGCGGGAGTGTCGGGCATTCACCGATTTCTTTCAGAGAAGAAAAAATTATCCGGCAGCAGGGTTATAATCGTGGTTGCCGGGATGGACGGAGTCTTGCCTTCAGTAGTAGGCGGCATGATGCCTCAGCCTGTAATAGCGGTTCCCACTTCTTGCGGATACGGCGCGGATTTCGGCGGAATCGCTCCGCTTTTAACAATTCTTAATTCATGCGCTCCGGGAGTGGTGGCGGTAAATATTGACAACGGTTTCGGGGCTGGTTACGCCGCTTCGGTGATAAATAAGCTGTGATTTTATTTGACTGTTTCCGGGGTGCTTCCGGTGATATGCTTGTGGGGGCACTGGCAGAACTGCCCGGTAATGAAGAAAAACTTCAAAGGGAGCTTGAAAAGGCGAGCGTTGATGCAGCCGTAACTTTTAAAAAGAAAATGTTCGGAGGCATACGGGCTACGGCGGTTAAATACAACGCCGCTTTTTCCGATACGGATACTTTAGGAAAGATAGAAAAAAAACTTAGCGGCTGGGAATTAGCCCCCGGCGTAAAGAAGGAAGCTCTTAAAACATTTTCTATTATTTTTAAAGCTGAGGGGGCCGTTCACGGTAAATCCCCGCGGGAGGTTCATCTGCATGAACTGGGCAAGCCGGAAACTCTCCTTGAGATTGTGTCTTTTTTTATTCTTCTCGGTAGGCAGGATTTATACTGCCTTGGCCTTCCGCTGGGAAGGGGGGAAATAAATACGGCTCACGGTGAAATTCCTGTTCCCTCACCAGTCGTTTCAAAAATCTTAGAAGGAGTGCCCGTTAGGTTTACTTCAGAAAAACAGGAGCTTGTCACTCCTACGGCAGCTGCGCTTCTGAAAAGCCGTGCATTATTTGAAAGACCGGAAATGATTATAAAAAAAACGGCCTTCGGTGCCGGCAGCCGTAATTATTTGAGATGTTATCACGGCAAACTCGAACGAAAAAGCAGCAGCGTAATTGAACTGCGGGTGAATATTGATGATATGACGGGGGAAGATGTTTCTTGCCTGGTAAAAAAACTTCGCAGCGAGTCGCTGGATGTTTTTATAACGCCCGTTTTAATGAAAAAATCAAGGCCCGGCAGCGAGATAACCGTTCTCTGCAGAATAAAGAAATTTGAAAGAGTCCGTGATATTCTTTATAAAAACTCTACTACGGCAGGTTTCAGGTATAATTCGGTCAGCAGGGATGAACTTGAAAGAGAAATAAAAGAGTTTGAGTCATCTTATGGAAAGTGCAGGATAAAAAAAACAATTATGCCGGCAGGCGAATATAGCGTAAAGCCGGAGATGGATGATCTGATCAGGCTTTCACGGGAAAGCGCCTTGAGCGCGGGGGATCTCAGACGAAAAATAACTGAGGAGTATGAAAATGAGTGAAGTCTATTTTACACCAAGGAAATCCAGTTGGAACAATTCCATGATTGACAAAGTGGAAACTTTAATAGGGAAAACAGGCCTGGTTTCTTCAATAAACCCCAATGATACCGTTGCGATTAAGGTGCATTTCGGAGAAGGAGGCCTTACAACTTTTCTAAGGCCTGTGTACGCAAGGCCTTTTTCAGATGCCGTAAAGAAGGCCGGAGCCCTGCCGTTTTTAACCGATGCGAACACGATATACAAGGGAACGCGCTGCGATGGAGTAAATCATCTGAAAACAGCTTTAAAAAACGGGTTTGTCTATTCCGTTACAGGAGCGCCGGTTGTTATTGCAGACGGTATAAACAGCCGCAACTTTGAAGAAGTGGAGGTTAACGGAAAATATTTTAAAAAAGTAAAGATTGCAGGCGAAGCCCAAAGGGCTAAAGCAATGATAGTCCTTTCACACTTTAAAGGACATGAAATTTTCGGTTTCGGCGGAGGAATAAAAAATATCGGCATGGGACTGGCTGTGAAAGAGGGTAAGCTCACTCTGCATTCAACAACCAAACCCAAAATAAAAAAGAATAAGTGCGTAGGATGCGGCCTCTGTGTTTCCTGGTGTTTCCGGGATGCGATAGAGAGTAAAGATGGCCGTTGTTTTATAAATAAAGAAAGGTGCTCCGGCTGCGGACAGTGTATAATGGTGTGTCCTCATAAAGCCGCTGTTTTTAAATGGCAAAAGGACTTTTCGGCGGTTCAGGAAAAGACAGCGGAGTATGCCCTGGGAGCATTGAAAAACAAAAAAAACAAAACCTGGTTTTTTAATTTTCTGCTTGATATAACCCCCGAGTGCGATTGTTTGAGTTATTCCGATTCTCCCCTTGTCGGAGATATAGGGATTCTGGCTTCTTCTGATCCGGTTTCTCTTGATCAGGCAAGTTATGATCTTGTGTGCAGGGCTGCCGCCATGCCGGGAAGCAAGGCGGACGGAGCGCTAATAGGAGAGGATAAATTCAGAAAAGGATATCCCCAGGCGGACCCCGAGGCGCTACTGTCTTACGCTCAAAAAATCGGGCTGGGGGAACGAAAGTATACTCTGGAAAAGTTGTAGAATTTGACAGTTTATCGGTTTTCAAATTATAATGCTGATGTAAAGAGAATTTAAAATATGCCTATTTTTAAAAAAAAGCGGGTTCTTTTTGTTGATGACAATGAAAATCTCAGGAAAACAGCGGCTGCCATATTAAAGCACTGGGGATTTGATGTGATATTGAAAAAATCGGGAAACGAAGTTCTGGATGCGGTCAGGGAAAAGAATCCGGACCTAGTAATTTTAGATGTAAAAATGCCCGGTCTTAACGGTTTTGAGCTTTGTGATATTTTAAAGAAAAACAGCTCCACGAATAAGGTTCCCGTAATATTACTTACCGGTTACTCGAAGATGGGTAATGTGGATGAGGGGTTCAGGTGCGGCGCTGATGAGTATGTGACAAAACCTGTAAGCTGGGATAGATTGAAAAAGAAGGTGGAGGGTCTGCTCAAAATAAAAATATAGGATTTATACCCCCGTAGCTCAGCGGATAGAGCATCGGTCTCCTAAACCGGATGCGGAGGTTCGACTCCTCCCGGGGGTACCAGAGTCCAAGATTGGTGGTAGACTTATGAAATGGAGAATAAATGATTTGCGAGGCGCCTGATGGATGAAGAATCGGTACAATACATATACTCTTTTGAGTATGATGACCAGGATAAAAAAGCGGTTTCTTTTACGCTCAACTTTACTCCCGATCGGACGGAACTTTTAGAAATAGAACCCAAGGTTGAGGAAGTTCCGTCGTGGGTTCTGCTGCATCATTACAAGTGCGAAAACTGCACCCTAACTGAGGAAGACACCAGGTACTGTCCCGTAGCGCTGAATGTCGTTCAGATAATAAAGCATTTCAAGGATACAAGCTCGCTGGAGCCGGTGGAGGTGAAAGTGATTACCCCTGAGAGGGAAAGTTTAAGCCGGACCCATGTCCAGTATGCATTGGGCTCTCTGCTGGGACTGTGCAATGCGGTAAGCGGTTGCCCCGTTATGAAAGAGTTTGCGCCCCTGGCCAGGTTCCATCTTCCTTTTGCCTCACTGGACGAGACGATATACAGAATTGTGGGTAATTATCTTATCGGCCAGTATTTCAGAAAAAAGAAAGGGGAAGAACCCGACTGGGAGCTTGACGGGTTAAAAAAATATTACAAGGAGGTAGAGAAGGTAAACAGGGCTCTCTGCAATAGGTTAAGGGCAGCTTCGGTGAAAGACGCTAATATGAATGCAGTCATCACGCTGGACAACTATGTAAAGAGTATTGTTCATTTACTTGATAAAAAACTGGAGAAAATATGCCAGCTCTACACCCGGACCGAAAATATTTGAAAGTGAAAGTGTGAAACTTCAGCTCGCCGTTTTTATTTTGTCGGCATAATCAATAATAGCTTCGGCGAAGGCCTCGGCCGCCTGGCCGCTGCCGTTATATCTTCTTATTGCAACAAAACGGTTTTCTTTATAACCCTGTTCTTTCAAGCGCCATGCGAAAAAGCCAATGGCGTCTTTCATATCGTAAGGGTCGAATGATCCGCTGCCGCTTATGTCCAGAAGCTCTTTGTCGGACCAGTCTGTTATGTATGAAAACCAGAAGGGCATAAGCTGACAGTAGCCGACGGCTCCTACAAAACTTGAGGGGGCAAAGGGATCTATTTCTATGAAAGGGTCATTTATTCCTTCTATCAATCCTTCAATATTTCTCGTAGCGAAATCCCTTCTGTGGGGCACGTCTCTGTATAGAGAAGCGAGTGAATTGAAAGCCATATTTGTTGGTTTCAGCCGTCCCCAGGAGTACTCCATTCCGGCAAGGGCTGAAATATCCCATATGGCCTCTTTCGGAAGTCCAAAACGCTGAGCTGCTTCTGTCAGCGCGGAATACTTATCCTGAACAAAACTACGGCCCTTTTCTTTTCCCTCTTCTGTAAACAGCCCGAAAGAGGGCCTTTTGTAAAAATCTACAGTAATTTTGTTGTAGCTGGTGTTTCTCTCAAGAGTCCTTTCATATATTCTAAACCTTGAATCCGAAAAGAATTCTGTAATGAGGGGAGAGTCCACTCTTTCTCTCAGTGACATATAAAGCTCCCTGTGCTCTCCGTCATATTCAATGCTCTTATCTGAAGAAACAGGACTGTTTTTGCCCGAACAGGCTGTGTTCGGCAGCATAAATAATAAAAAAAGGATGATATTTCTGTATTTTCTCATAATCTGTTAATTCAATTATAATGTAAAAAAAAAGGTTTTTCAATCAATACATAAAGACGGTGGATAGAATGCGCGCTTATCTATGCAGTGTTCATGACTATAATTATAATTTTTAAAAAATTGACTTATACCTTATAATGTAATATAAATATAAATAAGAAATGACCGGGTCAAAGAAAATTCTTGTTATTGAAGACAGCGAATACACCCGGGAGATAGTTCAAGAATCTCTCAGGGGCAAAGGATTCACTGTGCTTACGGCCATTGACGGCGAGAAAGGCCTTGAAGCTGTTAAGGAGACAGCGCCGGATCTTATCGTGCTTGACATGTCCTTACCCAAAATAAGCGGTTGGGATTTGGTAAGGCACATAAGGCAAAACGGAAATGACCCTGGTATGCCGGTCATTGCTCTCACAGCGCACGCAATGGCGGGAGACAGAGAGAAGGCGTTGAGGATAGGATGCAGCTCATACCTAACCAAACCCTGCATTCCCGAAGAACTGATAAAAGAAATAAACAGTTTTTTTGAATGAAGAACCTTACCCTTGGATTCCTGAAAAAAGTTGAAGATCTGATAGACAGGTTGTGCAGAACAAATACAAGTTTAAGGAGTAAACTTCTTGCCATGTTTCTTGTTGTGGGAATTCCTTTTCTCCTTTTCGTTGTTTTTACATATTCTATAACCGGAAGGACTCTTGCTTCCCAGATTGAGGATTTTCAGCGTTCGGTGGTAAATAATTCACAGAAGCTTGTAGAGCATTATGTATTAAACTGCCAGAAGGGCATAATAATACTGGGAAATGAACCTGACTTCAGGCATTCCGTGGCTCAAAACGATACGAGCGGGATAACCACGTCTCTCAAGAGGGTTTTCAACAGGCAGAAAACATACAGTTTTATGGGAGTAGTTAAAAGAGGGGGAACAGGCGAGCTGTATATGGCTTCGGCATATCCGGGGGAGTATATGCAGCTGACTTCGCAGGATGATATTTATGATTTCTTTGAATACTATTTTGCTAATCCGAGAAATGTGATTTCCAGTGTTTATGAATACAGGGGAGAGAGAGAAGTTATAATTGCTTTTCCCATGAGGGGGGCGCTTCTTATAGGGGGGGTTGATATAGGCATGCTTGCGGATCTTCTTGATAAAGCAAAGCCGGATGAGAAATACAGCTATATACTAATGGATAGGGAAAACAGACTTATTATTGGAGATAAGAAGACCGGAGGAGGGTATGACGGAAGGGAGGGTTTTGTCCGCAGCCGGGAGAATGTGGCGTATTATGTTAAAAGCTCTGCCATAGACTGGATAATCGCTTTGTCATCTCCTAAAAGTTATTTTTACAGGAGCGCTGTATATTTGAGGCGCCTGGCTCTGGCCTTTCTGGGGGTTGGTATTTTAACCGCTGCGGCGCTTGCGGCTTATTTTTCAAAAAAAATAACCAGTCCAATATCCGAATTGAACAGAGGGGCTAGAATTCTGGGGGAGGGAAATTACGGTTACCGGATAAATATAAAAACGGGGGATGAGCTCGAAGGCCTGGCGAAGGAGTTTAACAATATGGCGGACCATATTAAAAAATCATATTCTTCGCTTGAAGAGAAGGTTAGGATAGCCACACAGGATCTCAAGGACGCCTATGTGGAAATTGAAGAAAAAAACAGGGAATTAAAAAAAGCTGACAGATTGAAGTCTGAGTTTCTTGCCAGCATGTCGCACGAACTGAGAACACCGATGAATGCGATTATAGGATTTACTTCACTTCTGCAGGATGAAACTTACGGCAGGGTAACGGAGAAACAGAAAAATACCTATAAGAAGATAATGAAAAACACAAAGCATTTAATGAATCTGATAAACGATATACTGGATTTAAGCAAGATCGAAGCGGGAAAAATGGAGCTGATACCGGAAAGGTTTAATGTTCGGCTTATGCTGGCGGAGATTCTTGAAGAAATAAGGCCCCTTGCCCGGGAAAAGGGGCTCTCTCTGGATCTTGAAGCGGATGAGGATATTCAAATTTATAATGATTATACCAGGCTCAGACAGGTGGTGATGAACCTTCTTTCGAATGCTGTCAAATTTACGAAAAAGGGAGGTGTCTCTGTAAGGTGTGAAAACCGTCCAGACAGGGTTGTGATTGAAGTAGAGGATTCCGGAATTGGAATAAAGGAATGTGATTTAAAGAAGATTTTCAGTGAGTTTGTGCAATCAGACGGTTCTATAACCAGAGAATTCGGAGGAAGCGGGCTTGGTTTAAGCATAGTACAGAAACTTACTAAAATGATGGGAGGAGAGGTGGAGGTGGAGAGCACCTGGCAGAAAGGAACCCTTTTCAGGGTTTTTCTGCCATGCGAAATGTCGTTTGCCGGAAAAAAAGGAGGAGAAAGTGAGGGTATTAATAGTTGAAGATGATCCTTCTGCGCAGCAGATAGCAAAGGATATACTTGATGATATGGTTTATGAAATCGAGTTCTGCTCCAGAGGGGATGATGGGGCTGAAAAAATACTTCAGAAGGAGTGGGACCTTATTCTTCTTGATATCATGCTTCCGGGAAAGAACGGGTATGATTTACTCGGGTTGGCAAAGAAAAAGCACCCATTTACACCGGTTATAATGTTTACGGTGTTGAAAGACAGGCATAAAAGGGTAAAGGCATATAAAATGGGTGTTGACGATTTTATACTGAAGCCTTTCGATAAGTGGGAGTTTATGGCTAGAGTAAGGTCTCTATTAAAGCTGAGGGAAACATATCTTAAACTTGAAGAAACAAAAAATGTGGTTGTTTCTCTTTCCCAGGCAGTGGAAGTTAAAGATCCCTATACACGAGGACATTCCGAGAGGGTGGGAGAGCTTTCAAGAAATATTTCTCTGGCGCTTGGTTTTTCGAATGAGAAAGCCGCTGAATTATACTGGGCCGGAATTTTACATGACATAGGGAAAATTGCGCTGCCCCTGCCGCTGCTTACAAAACCCTCAAAATTGAATTCGCAGGAATATGAAAAAGTGAAAAAACATCCTGTGGTCTCATGCAGGATCTGCAGTAACCTGAGAACATTAAAAGAAATACTTCCCGCTATAAAGTTTCACCATGAAAGATGGGACGGAAAGGGGTACCCTTTGGGTTTGAGCGGAAAAGAAATACCCGCTGAGGCCAGAATAATGGCTGTTGCGGATTCATATGACGCAATGACAAGCGACAGGGCTTACAGGGGAGCAATGGATTCTGAAGAGGTCGTTTCAATTATGAAAGAAGGAAGGGGAGGACAATGGCAGGGAGATATTGTGGATGTTTTAGTAAGTGAAATAGCTAAAAACGGAGAAAATGGCAAAGAAAAAGAAGAAAATTTTGTTTTTGGACGACCAGGAAAGCAGGCATAACCTTTTTAAAAACAATACCGGTAGCAGGATAGAAATAATCAGCGTTTATACTGCGCGGCAGGCCATTGAAAAGCTTGATAAAGAGGGTCCTTTTGATACTGTGTATCTTGACCATGACCTTGATGGGGTATATATGCCCTCGGATGAAGGGTCGGGATACAGGGTAGCCGAGCACATATCTTACATGGATAAGGAAAAAAGGCCTTCAAAGGTGGTTGTTCACAGCTGGAATGAGGAAGGCGCCATAAAAATGGTTAAACTTCTCAAAGAGGCGGGACAGAGAGTGGCCTACACACCTTTTCAAACCCACCTGTCAGGTGAAATTCCGGGTTGATGCCAGGAGAAAAGAAAGAGGAGAATAATGAATAAAAAAGCCGCCAGTCTTACAGAAAAGGTTGAATGGAACCTGGATGATATTTTCAAAAACGGAGAAGAGGAAAATCTTTTTAAAGCGGTTTATGAGAAAGTATCGGATTTCAAAAATGAATTATCAGATATAAGTCCGGATATGGATGCCGGGAAATTTTTCCGTTTGGTCGGTCTCACTGAGGAAATAAATGAGATTGTAAGCAGGCTGTATTCCAGGGGAGGTTTGATGGAAGCTGTGGACCAGACCTCCCCGGAGGCCCGTGTTTTAAAAAGCCGTGCAAAGGATATTCAGCTTGAAGCGGAATCAGCATTAAGGAGTTTCTTCCACTGGATTAAGGGAAAGAAAGTAAATGGCAGGGAAAGGCTGGATTCTGACAGCGCCGCAAGGCTTTTTAGCTTATCACCGGAATATAAGTACAGTTTCAATTATATGAGGAAACTCGCTTCTTATACTCTTTCCGATAGCGAGGAGGAGATTATTTCAAACAAGGATGCCAACGGAATAGAAAACCTTAAAGATTTGAGAACGATGATAGAGACTGAGTTTGAGTTTGAGTTTAAACCGCTGGGAAAAAAGGTTAAAAAAATAAATTCCCAGCCGGAGCTTTTTTCCTATACCCGCTCGTCCTCTCCCTCAGAAAGAAAGGCGGCTTACGAGGCTCTTCTGGAAGAGTACAGAAAAAAAATAAATATTTTTTATTCCGTTTACAGCTCGGTTGTTAAAGACTGGGTTTTCGAAGCCGCTCTCAGGGGTTATCCTTCCTCTGTATCAATGAGAAATACCGCTAATCATATATCAGATGACACGGTTAAGGTTCTTCTTGAAACCTGCCGCTCAAACAGGGATGTGTTTCAGGATTATTTCAGATACAAGGCTTCTCAGCTGGGGGTTGAAAAGTTGAGCAGGTATGACTTATACGCTCCTGTGGGAAAGGAGGATAAAAGAATTTCCTACCGGGATTCTCTTGATATTGTTTTAGATGTTTTGGGTTCACTTTCAGGCGAATTCCGGAAGAAAGCGGAAAAAATAGTAACGAGCGGCCATATTGACTCCCACCCTTCACCCTCAAAGGTTCCGGGAGCCTTCTGCTGGACGGTTTCTCCGGAAGTCACCCCGTATATACTGCTGAATCATGCATCAGTAGAGAGAGATACACTTACCCTGGCACATGAGATGGGACACGGAATACATTCACTGTATGCTTCTAACCTTCCATATAGCCTTCAGCATGCGGTTCTTCCTCTTGCCGAGACTGCTTCCACCTTCTGCGAGATGGCTGTTTTTGAGAAGCTGCTCCGTTCACTTGACGGAGAAAGTAAAAAACGGCTCCTGGCTAATAAACTGGCGGAATCTTACGCAACCATACTAAGGCAGAGCTACTTTGTTGAGTTTGAGTTAAAAATTCATGACAGGATAAAGGAAGGACCTGGTCCGGGAGAGATATCGGATATATATTTCTCTACCCTGCAGGAGCAGTTTGGAGATTCAGTAGATGTCAGCAGCATTTTCAGGTATGAATGGGCTTATGTTCCTCACATAGTAAAGACGCCTTTTTATTGTTACGCTTATAACTTCGGGGAGCTGCTTACACTTTCGCTTTTTGCAAAATACAAAAGCGAGGGGCCGGGTTTTATACCAAAAATTGAAAAAATTCTTTCAGCCGGTGGAAGCAGGAACCCCGCTATCATTTTAGGCGATATCGGAGTGGATATAAATTCACGTGAATTCTGGAGTTCGGGTTTCGAAATGATCAGGGGCTGGTTAAAAGAACTTCAAAAAATAAATTAACAGACATTAGGCGTTCAGTATAAAAAAACTTATATCTTTTCAAAATTGACAACTATCTTATTTATTTAGTAGTAATTTGAAAGTCGATGCCTGTGAAGGTGAATGAAAGAGGGTAAAATGTTTTTGTATCTACTGCTTCTGTTTACAATTATTCCGATTCTAGAGCTTGCTGTTTTGCTTTATGTCGGGAGAGCCATCGGGATATGGCCCACAATAACGGCTGTTTTACTTACCGGCGTTGCCGGCGCCGCCCTGGCAAAACATCAGGGGTTTTATGTTCTGCAAGAGATAAAGAGGGATACATCAAGGGGAATTCTGCCGGCAGACAGGCTTATGGACGGCGCATTGGTGCTTGCGGGCGGGCTTATGCTGCTTACTCCCGGATTTATTACTGATTTTGCGGGTTTTCTTTTTTTAATACCTTTTACCAGGTCTTTTATCAAAAATATTATAAAAAGAAAGATGAAATTTCGCGGAAAATACAGGACCGGAAAAGAAGAAGACAATTACATAGATGTGTAAAAAAAGCCATAGAAAAATGTCCCCAGGGCTCAGGCGAAATGTTTTACGGCGGCGGAGTTGATTTTTCCAACACTTTTTATATATTTAATTGTGTTGTAATGAGAGAGGGCGGAAGTTAAATCAGGCTCCAAACGATGTAAGGCCTTTTTGAGTTTTAAGGTTACAGAGAGTTAATTTATGGAAATTATAGACTTTCATACGCATACTTTTTTTTCTGACGGTATTTTAAGCCCGGCAGAGCTTGTTTACAGCTGTAAAAGAAACGGTTGTGTGGCGGTTGCGCTTACGGATCACGCTGATTATTCAAATCTGAATACTTTGCTTGATGCGATGAAATCCGCAGCACCCCATCTGGAGAAGCATTATGGCCTGAAGGTAATCCCGGGTGTTGAGCTTACATATATTCCACCTGAAGACATCGGTCGGATGGTGAGCCGGGCCAGGAATATGGGCGCTGAGGTTGTTCTAGTTCACGGGGAAACTCCGGCTGAGAATGTTCCCCCGGGCACGAATTCAGCCGCTCTAAGGGCTGGTTGCGACATCCTTGCCCATCCGGGCAGACTAACCGATGAAGAGGCAGAGACAGCCGTGGAAATGGGGGTTTTGTTGGAAATTACTACAAGGCGGGGACACAGAGAAGGAAACAGGGGTGTGCTGGAGAAGGCCGAGAAGGCTGGAGCCAGGGTAATACTAAATACAGATTCGCATGGCCCTGAGGATCTGCTGGACAGGGACAAGATTAAAGATGTGTTGAAGAGGTGCGGGAAAACCCCGGAATATTATTCGGTTCTGAGAGAGAATGCTTTTTGCGCGCTGGAAAAAATAAGAGGTGAAAGGAAATGACAAGAAGATGGGTAAAAAAGGAGTTAAAGAAAAATCCGCTGGAAAAGGCGGTGATTTCGGCGATAAAATTTGTCAGGAAAAACAAAAATGAGGTTGTGGTTGCGTTGGGTGTGGTTCTTTTAGTTTCTCTTTTCGGGATAATGATAATTCGGGACAGGATAAGGCAGGATAAGGAAGCATCAAGAATTTTCACCGCTGCTCAGGCGGATTTTGAAAATTTCAACTATGGGGCTTCCATTGAGAAGTTAAAACAGGTAACACGGGATTACCCCCGGACCGCAATTATCGATCATGCATATTACCTGAAAGCTCTCGCCTTTATGGAAGAAGGAGAAAACGAAAAAGCGCATGAGGTTCTGATGAGGCTTGTGGTTGAGCATCCCAATAGCGGGATAATAAATGAAATCCGCATTGCTCTTGCCATGTCTTATGAAGAAGAAGAAGAGTACGAGAGAGCGGCTGAGGTGTATGGGGAAATTGATGAAGGTTCCTACCTGAAAGCGGAAGCTCTTACGGGTCAGGCAAGGGCTTATGACAGCCTTGACAGGGAAGAAGAGGCTGTGGATTTGTATCAGAGGGTAAAAACAAGCTACCCCCACACCTACTGGGAGGAATTTGCTGATTTAAGACTGAGGGAAATGGGAGTAGAGGTTGAAGAGGAAATCTCTCCCGAACTGGAAATAAGATAAAACCGAAGGGTAGTTCACCACGGCGAAATTGGAAAAATAAGCGCAGGATGGTTTCTGTTGACATGAGGAGGTGAATCTTTAGCGGGCTGTAACTTGGGAAGCCGGCATCTCGGTGTGTTATATTGTTCTAACGACAATGATTTAACTTGACACCGGAGAGAATTTTCATAAAATATCTCTCAAATAATAATTGGGTAGTATGAGAAAAAGGCGACGAAAATAAGAAAAGTGAAAAAGGAGGAAAAGATGGGAATTACAATTGGAATTAACGGATTTGGAAGAATAGGAAGACAGGTGTTTAAAAGGATGCACGAGGTTGGCGGTTTTGACATTAAGGCAATTAACGATTTGACGGATGCCGATACGCTGGCTCACCTTCTTAAATACGATTCCGTTCATGGAAAGTTTCCCGGTGAGGTAAAGGCTTCCGGAGACAGCATAATTGTAGACGGAAAGGAAATAAAGGTTTTAAGCGTTAAAGACCCCGCGGAGCTTCCCTGGGGAGAAATGGGAGTAGATTATGTTCTTGAATCAACCGGTGTTTTCAGAAAAAAACCGGAGATAGAAAAACATATTCAGGCAGGAGCGAAAAAAGTGCTTCTGTCGGTGCCTGCCAAAAGCGAAATAGATGCCACAATCGTGTGTGGAATAAACGACGACGAATTGAAGCCCGAACACAAAATTATTTCTAATGCATCGTGCACAACAAACTGCTTTGCGCCTTTAGTTAAAGTGCTTAATGATAAGTTCGGAGTAGAAGAGGGACTTATGACAACAGTTCATGCTTATACAAATGATCAGTCAATACTTGATATGCCCCACAAGGACCTCAGAAGGGCAAGAGCTGCTGCCATAAACATAATTCCGACAACAACCGGGGCGGCAAAAGCGGTTGGGAAAGTGATTCCCGAGTTAAATGGAAAACTTGACGGAATGGCTATGAGGGTTCCGGTTTCGGATGGTTCCATTGTTGATTTTGTGGCTACTTTAAAATCCGAGGTTACAGAAGAACAGGTAAATGAGGCCATGAAAGAGGCGGCCGTGGGAGAACTTAAGGGTATACTTGAGTACAGTGAAGAGCCTCTGGTGAGTGTTGATATAATTGACAATCCGGCTTCCTCTATATTTGATTCTCTTTCTACGTCGGTTATGAATAAGAAGATGGTAAAGGTTATATCATGGTACGATAATGAGTGGGGTTATTCCTGCCGCTGTGTGGACCTGTTTAAGAAAATGGCGGAGATGCAGTAATGCTGAGAACATTAAATGATATCAATCCTGAGGGGAAAAGGGTTCTAATCAGGTGCGATTTCAATGTTCCGCTCAAAGAAGGTGAAATAGCCGATGATACAAGGATAAAGAAAGCGCTACCTACAATAAATGAGCTTCTTGAAAAGGGGGCGTCTGTTATCCTGATGAGTCATCTCGGGAGGCCCGGTGGTGAGAAGAAGGCCGAGTTTTCTCTTCGTCCAGTATCCGAACGACTCGGCGAACTCCTGGAAAAAGATGTGAAATTCTGTCAGCAGAATGCGGGGCCGGAGGCTTCACGGATGGCGCAGGATTTGAAACGGGGTGAAATACTTCTTCTGGAAAACCTGAGGTTCAACCCCGGTGAAAAGGAAAACGATCCCGTGTTTGCCGGAGAACTTGCATCGCTTGCGGATTGCCTCGTGCAGGATGCTTTCGGCACCATACACAGGGAACATGCATCGATGACAGGGGTTCCGGAGCATATTCCCGCATATGCAGGCCGCCTTTTGGAAAAGGAGATAAAGTACCTAACCAGGGGTCTTAAACCCGAAGAGCCCTTGTGCGTATGCCTGGGGGGAGCTAAGATAGAGACCAAAATCGGGGTGATTGAAAATATGCTTGGAAAGGCGGCATCGCTTTTAATCGGCGGAGGTATGTGTTATACTCTTCTAAAGGCCGATGGAAGGGAAACAGGGAAATCGCTCCTTGATAATGGTTATCTGCAGACCGCCGGGAATATATTGGCAAAGGCAAAAGATAAAGACGTTGAGCTTTTGCTCCCCGTGGATCACGTTGCCGCAGACAGCATTGATAACCCCGTAAAGGTAATTAAAACCGGCGGCGCCGATGTGCCGGAAGATCTGATGGGTGTGGATATTTCCGAAAGAACCATAGATAACTTCAGGAAAAAAATCCTTTCAGCGAAAACAATTGTTTTAAACGGCCCCATGGGGGTTTTTGAAAATGAAAGGTTTGCTTCCGGAACGAAAGCTGTTCTTGAAGCGGTAGTGGAAGCGACAAAGAAAGGCGCGCTTTCAATAGCAGGCGGAGGAGACACTGTATCTGCTATAAAGGCGCTTGGTTTTAAAGAGGAAGATTTCACTCATGTCTCAACAGGAGGCGGAGCAAGTTTAAAGTTCCTGGAGGGAAAAACCCTCCCGGGAATCAGGGTTCTGCAGGACTAAAGTTAACAAAAAGAGCGGGCGTAGTTCAGGGGAAGAACGTCTCGTTGCCAACGAGAAGGACGTGGGCTCAAATCCCATCGCCCGCTCCAATAAAGTAACCTGTTTGCCGAAAAAAGGGCCGGAAAAATATAAAAAGCAGTAAAAATTACCGGGAATCCGGAGGATAATATGGAAATACGAGAAATTCTACAGGCAGCTGTCAAGTTCGGGGCTTCCGATGTGCATATAGTGCCCGAGAGGCGTCCGTTTTTAAGAATAAACGGAAAAATGAGAGCCCTTAATACTGACGTTCTTTCAGCAAAAAACACCCGCCAGATGATCTTCAGTTCGCTATCCGAGGATGTTCTTGAAAGATTTAAAAAAGAAAAAGAGCTTGATACTTCAATAAGCGCAGCAGGAATCGGAAGATTCCGCCTTAATGTGCTAAACCAGAAAGACGGTGTCGGCGCTGTATTCAGAGTTATACCTGACAAAATACCGATACCCGAAGAAATAGGGCTGGATGAGCAGATAGTAAAAATGATAAACATCCCGAGGGGCATGGTTCTCGTAACCGGCCCGACCGGGAGCGGAAAATCAACAACCCTTGCAACCATGCTAAACGAGATAAATAAGCAAAGAAGGGAACATATTATTACGATTGAAGACCCCATCGAATATGTTTATCCTAAAAAGAACTGTGTGGTGACGCAGAGAGAGATAGGGACTACCTGCAGTGACTACGGGCAGGCCTTAAAGAGAGCCATGAGGCAGGATCCGGATGTTGCCCTGGTAGGGGAAATGAGAGACTTAGATACAATAAGCGCGGTTTTAACGCTTGCGGAAACCGGGCATCTGGTATTCTCTACTCTGCATACCACCGATGCCGCTCAGACAGTTGACAGGATAATAGATGTGTTTCCTCCATATCAGCAGCAGCAGGTCCGCACACAGCTTGCCGGGGTATTGAAAGCAGTTATATGCCAGCAGCTTGTGCCAGTTAAAGGGGGAAAGGGAAGAGTTGCAGCCAGGGAGATAATGATAGTAAATTCCGCCATATCAAACCTTATAAGAGATGGGAAAACGCATCAGATATACAGCGCAATAGATACAAGCGGAAGAGTGGGTATGAGAAGCCTGGACAGGGATCTTATAAAACTTGTTAATAAAGGAAAAGTTGTCAAGGAAAGCGCTATGGCAAAAGCGAATGACCCGGAATTTGTCAGGAAAGAGCTGACGGGGGGACTCTAAGAGATGATTGATAAGCTGAAAAAACACAGTTTTTTCAATGTTTTTCCCGAAGAGGCGCTGAAATCACTTGTTCCGCATATAAAGACCGAGGATTACAGGAAGAGCAGCATTATATTTGAAGAGGGATACAGCGGTAAGTCAATGTATATAATTGACAGCGGCAAAGTCAAGATATCTAAAAAGGGCAGGGTCCTTTGTTACCTTGGCCCCGGAGAGATGTTCGGGGAAATGTCACTTTTCGGGGCAGATAAAAGAAGCGCTTCGGCTGCGACTATGGAATATACCACTCTTTATAAGATAGATGACGAGGATTTCCGGAAGTTTATATTTGAGCATTCCGAGCATGGCCTAAAATTTATGTTTAACAGCATTAAAGAGGTGTCAAGAAGATTGAGAGAAACCTCCGGACATTTCATCACTGTATTTGAGACCGGAAAAATTATAGCCGTGGAGAATGATGTTAAAAGGATGTCTGAAAGGATTATAGAAACGCTTCTGGAAAATTTAAACGGCGGATTTTGCGGGGGAATGATTGTTGTTTATAACAAATTTACCGGATATTACGATGTGGCATATGAAAGGGGGGGGGAAGACCTTACTCTGGAGAATGCCGAACTGATAATAAAGCGAAGCAGCCTGGATAGGGTCAGGGTTAAAGCAAAAAACAGCCAGATATTCGGGGTGCGGGTTAAAGGGAAGAATGAAGTATCCGGTTATCTCTTTATGGAGAAGAAAAGCAGAGAAGGTTTTTCCTCCAATGAAGAGGTGATAATATCCGCAGTAGGCAGGCAGATCGGTTTCGGCCTTCTTAAAGCATATATTGACCAGGACGAGACGGCCCAGCGCAGGCTTTATGAAAGGAAGATGAGGGGGGTATGAAGAAAAATTTTGTGAGGTTGGCGGTTTCTGCCGGGTTCATGATTTTTCTGCTCATTATCGGGAACAGGCTTGGAAATATGGTTTTTCCTTTTGAGGAAACTAAAAGGATTGAGATGAAATCCGGCGAAATTCAGCCGGGGGTTCCGCTTTATAACGAGTTTGCAAAGAATTACTCTCCGCGGGAAACATTAAGCATCTGCAGGGCCCTTGACAGGGTTTATGATACTTCAAGGGTAAGTCCGGGAGACCGGTACAGGGTTTACAACACTACATACGGGGCGGTAGTAAAATTGGTTTACAAACCTTCGCCCCTCAAAAATTACGTTGTGGAACGGACAACAGCGGGTTTTATCTCTTTTGAGAGGGAGCCGGATGTGCAGCAAAAGCTTGTTGCGGTGAGGGGGGAAATACAGTCAAGTCTTTATGCTGGCCTGGCAGGCAGCGGCATTACATCTGCGAATTTCATAATGAATTTTGCTGAGATATTTCAATGGCAGGTTGATTTTCTTACGGAGGTCCGGCGGGGGGACGAGTTCGGCATTGTCTATGAACAGTATTTTGTAGACGGAGAGCCCGTTGAGTACGGTTCGATAATTGCCGCTGAGTATAACGGAAAGCGGGCATCCCGTACTGCATACCGTTACACCGAAGGTAATTATTCCGGTTATTATGACTCCGAAGGGGGATCCTTACGCAAGCAGTTTTTGAGAGCCCCCCTCGAATATACAAGGATCAGTTCACACTATAATCCGTCTAGAATGCACCCCATACACAGGGAGGTGAGGCCCCACCTGGGCATAGATTATGCTGCACCCACAGGAACCCCGGTTTCTTCAATCGGCTCCGGCAGGGTTACCTACATAGGATGGAAGGGCGGTTTTGGAAAGACCGTGCGGATAAGACACAGCTCAACATATTCAAGCCAGTATGGACATTTAAGCAGGTACGCCCGGGGGCTTCGTGTCGGGATAAATGTCAGCCAGGGTGAGGTTATCGGTTACGTGGGAATGACGGGAACGGCTACCGGCCCTCATCTTGATTTCAGGTTTTTCAGGCACGGCGAACCCATTAACTATCTTAACGTTGATCTTCCTCCTGCCGAATCTATTTCCGGGGAAAATATGGATGATTTCAAGGAGACGGTCAGAGAAGCCGACAGGTATTTCAAATACCTGCAATCCGATTTTTTTGACGATTCCCCGGGTCTAATAAGAGAATTTAAAGAAACCCGGGGTTACGGTGTCTTATCAAAGAAGGGAATATAGAAGCAGAGTAAACTCACCCGGTTTATCTAAATACCGCATAATAGTAGAAGAGTCTGATATTTTTATAAGCACCACGGGTTGTTATGAAGAAGCTGCGCGAAAAATTCTCTGTCACACCCGAAGGGAAATAAAAAAGTATATAGAAAGCAACCCTTATTTTGCTTCTTCATTAAAACCTTTAAGAGAAGACTATTCCATGCCTGAATCCGTTGCCTTAATGGCGCGGGCCTCTTCTCTAGCCGGAGTCGGGCCAATGGCTGCCGTAGCGGGCGTGATTTCGTTAATGGTGGGAAGAGAGCTTAGCCGGTATTCGGATGAGGTAATAGTAGAAAACGGCGGCGACATATTTATAAAATCTGCTTTCGAAAGGACTGTAGCTATATTTGCTGGAGATTCTCCATTGAGTATGAAGCTGGGAATAAAAGTATCCTGCGCCGGGGCTCCGGCGGGGGTCTGTACATCTTCGGCAACGGTGGGGCATTCCGTTTCTTTCGGAAGAGCCGATGCTGTGGTATGCCTGGGAGAGGATTCCGTAATAACCGATGCCGCCGCCACATCCATAGGAAACAGGGTAAGAGATGTATCAGATATAAAGAATGCCCTCAATGAAGGATTGAATATTCCCGGTATTGAGGGGTGCCTTATAATAGAGGGTGAAAACATGGGGGCAGCCGGAAATATTCAGATTACCAAGCTTTAAATAATAACATCAATGCGATAATAAATGTGAAATTGTTAGGAGTTTTTTGTAATGTTAATAAATATTACAATAAATAAAAAGTACAAAAAGTTCTCTAGCCCAACTTGGATTGATGAGAAGGGTTTAAGACAGCGGCATTTTATAGGATTTTAACCCCAAAAGTGGTATTTTGATAAAAAAAGGGTGGATTCTCGTAGATAATTATGGTAAGGTTATTTTAAAAAAACCCTATGGAAAATATACAGAAAAATCTATTTTCTTGGCAAGAGATCTATGAAAGCCCAAACCGGTTTGGCATATATTATTTGCAAACCGAAGCTAAATATATTATAAAGTTTAGATGTTCAAAGAAACTTGAGGGATAATAATGACTAAAACCGTAGAAGAGATAAATAAAAAAATAAGGAATAGGAAAGCGGTGGTTGTTACTGCAGAAGAGATGGCTTCTGTAGTGAAAAAAGACGGCGCTGAGAAAGCCTCGGAAAAAGTGGATGTTGTTACCACCGGCACATTCGGTCCCATGTGTTCTTCGGGCGTATTTCTTAATTTCGGGCAGAGTAAACCTAAAATAAAGATGCATAAGGTTTATCTAAATGATGTAGAGGCTTACAGTGGTTTGGCTGCCGTGGATGCCTACCTGGGCGCAACTCAGATGAGTCGGGGCGATTCTTTAAACAGGATAAAACCCGGGCGTTTTTCTTACGGCGGCGGTCATGTTATCGAAGACCTGATTTCCGGTAAAAAGATTAAGATTAAGGCGTCGGCTTACGGCACTGACTGTTATCCCCGTTTAAGTTATGATGGAGAAATCAGGCTGAAAGATATAAATGAGGCAATAATGTGCAGCCCCAGAAACGCTTATCAGAATTATAACTGCGCGGTAAATGTTTCAGATAAAACGGTTTATACGTATATGGGCATTTTGAAACCGCATTTGGGAAATGCCAATTATTGTTCGGCGGGGCAGCTTTCTCCTTTACTAAATGACCCCGAATATAGAACAATAGGGCCGGGTACCCGTATATTCCTTGGGGGAGCCCGGGGATATGTGAGCTGGAACGGAACTCAGCACAACCCGGGGGTTCAGAGGGGAGCCAACGGTGTTCCCTGCAAACCGGCTGGAACCCTGATGGTGACAGGTAATTTGAAAGAAATGTCCCCGGAGTGGATTAAGGGAGCTTCAATGACAGGCTATGGAGCGAGTTTGATAGTGGCTGTGGGGGTGCCCGTTCCGGTGCTTGATGAAAAAATAGCAGCCTTCTGCGGTGTATCCGATGAGGACATTTACTGTCCTATAGTGGACTATTCAAAAGATTATCCGCAGGGCACGGGCAGGACCCTGGGTAAGGTTTCATACGCTGAGTTGAGAAGAGGAGAAATAAAGGTTAAGGGAAAAACTGTACCCGCCGCTTCTCTATCTTCTTATTACAAGGCGAGGGAAATAGCGGAAAAAGTAAAAGAATGGGTAGAGGAAGGCAGCTTTCTGCTGGGCAGGGCGCAGGAAACACTGCCCGGCCCCTCATCAAATATAAGTTTCAAAAGCCTGCCGCCGGATAGCGGCAGGGGAAAATAAGGCTTGTATTGCCGGAAAGAAAAAGGTTAATTAGAAAAATTTTGGGAAAAGTAAAATGAAATCAAAAAAGATAGTGCTTCACTTTCCGAAGGATCTCGTAAACAAACCGATTGTTTACAGGCTAATTAAGGAATATGATTTAAGCTTTAATATACTTAAGGCAAAAATCCTGCCTGATGAAGAGGGGCTTATGGTAATGGAGCTTGAGGGTGATGAGAGCGATTATAGGAAGGGTGTGCGGTATTTAAAGAAAGCAGGTGTTTCCATGCAGCCTCTTTCCAAAGATGTCAGAAGGGATGATGAAAAATGCACACATTGCGGGGCCTGCGTTGTCTGCTGCCCCAGCGAAGCGCTCAGTGTAAACAGGAAAACAGGAGAGATAAATTTTGAAACCGAAAAATGCATAGCGTGCGAGCTTTGTATACCGGCTTGCCCGACTAAAGCAATGGTTTTGGAGTTTTAAAAAAAAATGATTGAAGAAGTAAAAGTTACAAAATCAATAATAAAAAACGCGGTAGACGAGCTACTGGATAATCTGGATGTTGATGTAGTTATATGCGGGGGCGGGCCGGCCGGACTGACAGCTGGAAGATACCTTGCACAGGATGGAATAAAAACTGTGCTTTTTGAAAGAAAGCTTTCTGTTGGCGGGGGTATGTGGGGCGGTGGTATGATGTTCCCGAAAATCGTCGTACAGAGTGAAGCCAAGGGGATACTGGATGACTTTAATATAAGTTATGAAAATGACGAGGGAAACCTGGTTTCTTCTTCAATAGAAGCAGTATCCAAACTTACCGCGGGCTGCTGGGACGCCGGTTGTAAAATATTCAACTCAATATCTGTAGAGGATGTTGTAATTAGAGAAAAATCAGTTGGTGGTGTTGTTATAAACTGGACATCGGTAGAGACATCGGGACTTCACGTAGACCCGGTAGCGGTAAAATCAAAGGCTGTTGTTGAAGCAACCGGACACCCTCTGGAGGTCTGCAGCATTGTAGAGAAGAAAACTGGCAAACTTAATACAACGACCGGAAAGATTATTGGAGAAAAGTCAATGTGGGCCGAAAAAGCCGAATCGGTTGTTGTAGAAAACACAAAAGAAGTATATCCATGCCTATATGTATGCGGAATGGCCGCGAATGCTGTATATGGTGCACCGAGGATGGGGCCGGTATTTGGCGGAATGCTTATGTCAGGAAAAAAAGCCGCTGAAATAATTTCCGCAGAACTAAAGCAGAAACAAAGCTGATAGCGGTCTTTATAACTGATACAAAAATTGACGGCAGCCCTTGAATTATAAGGGTATGATGTATATAATTTATATAACGTTGATTTTTTAAACCGAACGAAAGGAGACTATTAATGTTTAGAAACAGGATGCTTAAAATTGTTGCGTTAATGATGGAAGTTGTAGCCTGTTTGGTTCTGATTGCCGCTGTTGTATCTGCGGTAATAATACTATTAACCGGCGGTCAGCCGGGAAGCCCGAGAGGCATGAGCGTGGTTGCCCTGATAGTGGGAATACTGTACTTTTCCGTGCTTGTCGCTCTCGCGGGAATAGTAAGGTTGCTTATGAATATAGAGAGAAATACGAAACTGATTGAAGAGGAGGAGATAGAATAATATTTTCTTTGGAAGCGCGGAATGTATCTGATAAAGAGGAATTAATTGACTGATAATTCATTAAAGATATATTTCAAACAGATACATGATATAAAACCGCTTTCAGAGGAAGAGGAGAAAAGGCTCTTCCGTCTGACAAAGAAGAACGGGAGCAAATCCGAAAAAGCCCGAATGAGGCTTATTGAGGTAAACCTCCCGCTTGTTATAACACTTGCCAAGAAATATTACTACCCTGCCCTCAGCATAGAATTCCTTAATTTCATTGAAGAGGGTAATATTGGGCTAATAAAAGCTGTGAAAAAATATGATCCGGAAAAGGGTTATAAGTTTTCTACTTATGCATCCTGGTGGATTGAGAAACATTTTCAGGAGGCGATACTAAAATCAAGAAGTGTAATACAGCTGCCCGAAAAGAAGCTGAGGGATTTAAAAAAGATAGAGCAGACAGCATCCAGGCTTTTACGCGAATCGGGGGCTCATCCGAACTATGAAGAACTTGCCCAGAAAATAGACATGACAATATCGGAAGTGCGAGACACTTTGATTTCCGCCATGAAAATGAAGTATGTGAAATCCCTTGATTTTTACATGGACTCTGAAGAAACCGCCACATTAAAAGACATAATCTCGGATAACGGGGAAACCGTTGATGAAATACTGGAAAAAATAAGTGTAAGACAGCAGCTCAACAGGCTGCTGGATGTGCTTGATGATGAGGAAAAAAAGGGGGTTAGATTAAGGTTCGGGCTTGGCGAGGAAGAGAATCATACCTACTCTGAAATTTCCGAAAAATTAAATATATCCGATTCCAGGGCAAGAGACATTCAGACTACAGCAATAAGGAAGTTGAGAAATAATCTCAGATAAAATGATGAAGTGTTTAACAGGCGCATTAATTTTGCTTTTATCGGCGGTATTAGCTGGCTGCGCAAAAACCGGCGAGGCGGTTGAAGCGGTTGAATTAGATGAAAAGATTGAGCAGGGCTCTGAAGTGATAATTACCGTTGGTGAGAGGAAGATAACTCATGATAAGCTTTATTCAAGGCTCTACAGCCTTTTTGGTGAGGAAGTGCTTTCTCAGATGATAGAGGAATTACTGGTTCTTGAGGAGGCGGATTCCCGGGGGCTGGAAATTGATGAATCAGAAGTGGAAAGGGAGTTGGGCTTTATAAAGGAAGACTTTGCCGATGAAGAAAATTACAGCAGGTTTCTAATTCAGGAGGGCCTTACCGAGGAAGAGCTGAAAAGGCGTATCAGGGTTGAACTCATGAAAAATGAGATGGTGAAGTCCGATTATGACATTGAGGTTACTGAAAATGAAATAGAGGATTATTTTGAGGAAAATAAAGAAAGGCTTTCTGCCCCCCGGCAGGTGAGGCTTGCGCATATACTCTTAAATAATGAAAGTGAAGCCGAACTTGTATATACTTCAATAAAAGCCGGAGCCGACTTTGATAAGATGGCGGAGGCTAAATCGGAAGACGAAGAAACGGCAGGGTCGGGCGGCGATATAGGCTATTTTTCTCAAGAGATGCTCAACGAAGAAATATCCGGGGTGGTTTTTGCATTGAATAAAGGAGAGGTAAGCAGGCCTGTAAGGACCCGGCGGGGCTGGCATGTAATGAAAGTAAAAGATATTACAGAGGAAAGAGAGGCCGAACTGGATAGCGAACTTGAAAGAAATATAAGAGCCGCTATACTCAACAGTAAAATAAACCGAAAGTATCCCGGGTGGATAGAATCAATAAAGGACGATTATATAAAATAAGTCATAGGCCGGACAGTAAAAATCCGCCTCCTTAAAAATGTCAATCAGATTAAGAATACTGCTTATTCTTTTAATATTCATAATCGTTACCATCGGGCTGGGAGCGGGTTCACTTCTAATTACCGGGAAACAATCCCAATATTATACAACTTCAAATACCTACCTTCAGCTGAGGGGAGATTTAAGAAGGGCCAGCGGAATATTCAACAGCATGGCCCAGTCATTCGATTATTACATATTTCTATCGCAGGAAACAGAAAGACATAATTTCAGTAACCTTAAAAGAGAGCTTACCGGAGAGCTCAACAGACTTTCGGACAGGTCAATTTCATCCAAGTATGTCAGTGA
Organism: Elusimicrobiota bacterium; assembly: GCA_003553445.1. GTDB lineage: Bacteria > CG03 > SLGR01 > SLGR01 > SLGR01 > PWEK01. The sequence continues at coordinate 3,361 of PWEK01000048.1, read as the reverse complement.
TATAAGAAGTAAAACACGCGAGCTTAATGATTCATACGAACGCGCAATGGAGTTTATTTCCAATGGAAATAGAACACGGGCTATGGAAATAGCTCACGGAGAGGTATTATCACGCGTGGAAAGAATAAAGGAGCTTTTTGACCGGAAAATAAAACTTGTAGGCACCCGCGTAGAGGCATCCCGCACTGAAGCGGTTGCTTTCAGGCAGAGAATAACCAATTATTTTGCTCTATCATTTGGCATCGTTCTTCTGATAATGATTTTTATCAGCTTTAATCTCTACAGGGCAATATCAGGACCGCTTAAGAAGTTTGCGAAGGCAACAGATGAAATCGGAAGCGGCAACCTTGACTATAATCTCAAGATGGAAAAAGAAAATGAATTCAGGAAAATAGCTGATTCAATAAATAAAATGCAGAAAGATTTAAAGGAATATCAGATGAAAATAACCCAGATGGGAAAAATGGCGGCAGTGGGAGAGCTTTCCGGAGGGGTCGCCCACGAAATAAATAACCCCCTTACCGGCATCCTGGGAAATCTTCAGCGGCTTCTTATTAAAATTTCCCCCGAAGATGCCAATTATGAGATTGTAAAAAAAATGGAGCGGGCTGCCCTGAGGTGCAGGAAAATTGTTTCCAACCTTCTTGAATTCTCCCGGAACCAGACATATGATTACAAGCATTACGACATACACGAAATCCTGGAAGAAACCTTTGGATTATGTGAAACGGAGGTGATGTTTAAAAATATAAAAGTAGAAAAAAAGTTTGACAGAAATCTTCCCCGGGTAAGGGCGTCATTCAGAAATCTCCAGCAGGTATTTTTAAATATAATAAATAATGCCGCTCACGCAATGTCAGAAGGCGGTACGTTAGAGATAGAAACTGAAAAAATAAAAAAAGGCAGAAAAGACTTCCTTGCTGTCAGGTTCCGTGATGATGGAGAAGGGATGCCCGAAGAAGTAAAAGAGAAGGTCTTTGAACCGTTCTACAGTACAAAGGATGTAGGAGAGGGGACAGGATTGGGGCTTTCAATTTCTTATCGCATAATAAAAAACCACAAGGGGACTATAGAGATTTCAAATTCCGCTCCCGGCAAAGGCACCACAATTTCAATATCCCTTCCTTTATAAGCTAAACATAAAATACATATAATACTGATAAAAGTTGAATATAATATTATTCCGTGTTAATATTATATTGGAAGGGAATGATGAATAATAATAAAATTAAAAAAACCACTCAAAACCGGTTGATACAAAGGAGGATAAGAGCGAAAGACATACCGTAGAAAATAAAAGTTGAAATACCCTGAAAGGGGTTGAAACAGCCTTTCTCGGCCTAAAGGTTTTAGACTACGGCGACTGAGATGAATAAAAAAAATCACAGAATAAATATATATATGGATATGGAGGGAAATACTGAACAATGCCGTCTTCGAGAGAAGGCGGTATTTTTTTAGGAGGAGATATGAGAAAAATTGTAGGAAAGATTGAGGATGTTCATGGAAACAAGGGAGCGGTCAGGCTTAAGCCTTTTCCGGGCTTAACCGAGAGTCTGGAAGATATAGAGAGCGTGGTTCTGACAGACGGCCGCAGGATAAATATCCACCAGGATATTTTTGAAATAAGAAGGTACCGGAGAAACACCTATCTTCTTAAATTCAAAGACCTTAAGTGGAGAGGAGATGTAAAAAATTACGTGAATTTCAATGTGGCGGTATGTTAAGGGCTTCAGAGTAAAAAAGGAGAAAATGTGAAAATAGATAAATTATTGATTTTTTCCCTTCTGTTATGCTCAGGCAATCTTTACGGGCGGAGCATCCTGACCCCTTTCACTGAGTGCTTCATAGAAGATTTAAAGCCCGGAGAGGAGTACTACCTGAGTGAGTTAACGGGGGATTACGTAAAGGTTAATAACCCGGGAGACAGAACAGAGAATCTGAAACTCGGTTTTGAAGAACCCGCGGCTAAGGATGAGGCGCATGAGAGCATCCCGGATGCGAAATGGCTCAGGCCCCTCAACTCATCCATGAAACTCAAACCGGGTCAGTGGGAGAAAACCGATGTTCTTATAAAAATTCCATCCGGGAAGGAGTATTACGGAAGAAGCTTCAGGGTTGATTTGCTGATTGAAACCACGGGGGAGGAAGATATTCAGGCAGCAATCAGAAGCAGGGTTGTATTGGAAACAAAGGAAAGGAAAGGTCTATGGAGAAGGATAAGAGACGCCATAGGTATATGAGCGTTATGAATGAAATCAAAGAGAAGGAGATTGGAATATGAAAACAGTACTGTTTTTAATTTTGATGTTGGTTATTTCCACAGCAGATGCAGCGGCAGGCTTATACGTTAATTTTACTAACCCTGTCCTCTCCGGCATGAAGCCGGGGATGGTCTACAGCCTCCAGGAAGAGGCCGGGCTTCCTCTAACTGTGGGAAATAAGTTGGACAGAAGCGTAGACGTTGTAGTTGAAATTGCAAAAGCAAGTCCCGGAGATATAAGGGAGGGGTATGAAAATATTCCGGATACCGAGTGGCTTACCGTTTATCCTAACGAGTTTTCTCTTGAACCCGGTGAAGAGATGCCCTGCGAGATTATTATTTCTATTCCTAATGAAGAGAAATATGAAGGAAGGCACTTTACTTCAAGGGTGCATATAAGAACAAGACGGGTTCCTGACAGTCCGGGGGTTCACGTAAATCTCTCATATGCAAACATTATCAGGTTTTCAACCGGGGAAACCCCTGAAACTATAATGAGCGAGTACCGGGAAAGGATAATGGATTCGCTTAGGATTACGCTAGAGCCCTACAGTGTAAGTATAAGGGGTGTGAAACCCGGAACTACTGTAATAGCCGACGGATTTGATAACCCTTCACCCCAGATAATAAACAGGAGCCGCAATGATTATAAGTTGACATTTAAATCAGTTGAGCCAGGGCGGATAAGCAGGTACGGGATAGCAGGTGAATATGAACCTGCTCCGGATAATGAATGGTTGCAGTTAGATGAAGAAAATATTGTCTCGGAAAGCATGTCTATTAATCACCTGGATATGGAGATTAATATTCCGGATAAAGAGAAGTACAGAGACCGGAAATTCGCTTTTGTAGTTGTTGGGGAACTCAATGATTACGATGTACCTATTGAAATATTTTCAAGGGTGTATGTGTGGACGGAATAAGGAGGTTTTTTTATGGAAAAAAAATATAGGGCAAGTGAAGAAGAAAAGTGAAAAGAAAAGAAAGGAGAAGAGAAGATGAAAAAGCTGATGAAAGTATTGTTTGTATTGCCGCTTATGGCGGTATTGGTGTTATCTTCGGCGTATGCTGAGGATACGGATACGGTTGACGTGATGG
>PWEK01000065.1 GCA_003553445.1 Elusimicrobiota bacterium | reverse complement strand
TGGGGGTGCCTGTGGTAGCAACCTGCGGTTTGAGCGGGGAGGGCATAAAACAGCTGGTCGATTTGATTAAAGATGCCCGGCCCGGTACGCTGAAAGTTAAAGAAGATATATGGAGTGATATTGGAGAAATCGTTGAGGATGTGCAGGAGGTGCATCACAGACACCCGACATTCCGGCAGACATTGAGCCATGCCACCGTTCATCCGGTGATAGGGCCGTTTATTGCTCTAATAGTTCTTCTTCTGAGTTTTGCTTTTGTCGCCTATTTCGGGGACTTTCTTCATGAGTTGCTGGAAGATGTTTTTGAATTTCTCTGGCTTCCGGTGGCGAATGCGCTGTCAGGATTACTGGCGGGGACGGGTTTTTTACACGACATTTTAATTGGTACGTTGATTGAGGGGGCGATTGACTTTGAGGAGTCCTTCGGTCTTCTTACAACAGGGATTTTTATTCCTATAGCGGTTGTTCTGCCGTTTGTTTTCTGCTTTTATTTTCTGCTTAGCCTTCTTGAAGATATTGGATATCTTCCGCGCCTGGGAACACTCGTTGATAATGTGATGCACAGGTTGGGCCTGCACGGTTTTTCGGTTATTCCCATGCTGCTGGGGCTTGGCTGTAATGTCCCCGGCGCCATGGGGTCGCGGGTTCTGGAAACCAGGAAAGAAAGATTTATAGCCTCCACCCTTCTGGCTGTATGTGTTCCATGCATGGCTCAGATAGCGATGGTCGTGGGGCTGCTGGGGCGGGCAGGCGCGACAGGGCTGGCTGTAGTTTTTTTTACTGTGTTTTTTCTGTGGCTGATACTCGGTATATTAATGAAAACTTTTATAAAGGGGGAGACACCCGAGATACTGGTGGATATACCGCCTTACAGGTTTCCTTACTGGAAATCGCTTGCCAAAAAGGTTTATATGCGGATGAAGGGGTTTATGAAGGAGGCACTGCCCTTTGTTCTACTGGGGGTTTTTATTGTAAACGTTCTTTACTCTGTCGGTGTGATTGATTTTCTCAGTAGAATATTCAGTCCCGTTATAACCGGGCTATTCGGCCTGCCCGGTGAAGCGGTGGGGGCTCTGATTGTGGGGTTTCTTCGTAAGGATGTGGCGGTTGGGATGCTTGCTCCGCTGGAGCTTAGTTTTCGTCAGCTGATTGTTGCCAGTGTGGTTCTGGTAGTCTATTTTCCGTGTGTGGCCACCTTTGTTGTTATGTATAAGGAGCTTGGTATTAGGGACCTGCTCAAGTCAACATTAATAATGATATCCGTAGCCCTTTTTGTCGGCGGAGGGCTGAACTTTATTCTGCGTGCCGTAGGAGTATAGAAAATGTTTTTTTCATAATCCGGGGTTCGGATTGAAACTGGATTTTACAAATTATGATTTGCCGATTATAATAACATACCAAATCCAAATTACGACCAATTATGGATTTAGATTAAAATATTAAAATAAAAAGAAGGCGGATAGAAAAAGAAAAGGAATAAGATGAAAATTGCTGTTATTTATTATACCCTTACGGGAAGCACCGGTTATGTTGCGGATATAATCGCCAGAGAGACCGGGGCCGATAAGATCAGGATTAATACTAAAAAGAAGCTTCCGGATAATTTCTTCAAGTATTTAAAGGGGGGTTTCCAGTCGTTTTTTAAGGTTAAACCCGAGCTTGAAGAGCTGGAAAAGGATTTTTCAGTAAATAATTATGACCTTCTTTTTATAGGAACGCCTGTATGGGCCGATAAGTATACCCCGGCAATAGGCAGTTTTATTACAGAACACAATTTTAATAATAAAAAGGTGGTTCTTTTTGCCTGCGGACGCGATGTTGAAAGCACCGATAAGGCTCTCTCTTCTTTAAGAAAAGACATAAAGAACGTCATTGTAACAGGTGAAAAAGCATTCGTGGAACCAATCAAAGGAAAAAATGAGACCCGGCGGACAGCCGAAGGCTGGAGCAGAGAGCTTGTTAAAAACCTTCAATAAGGGATATTTCATTAAAAAAATCTATAGGGCTGTAGCGCTTACAGTCACTGTTTTATTTTCGGTATGGAGCTGTTTACATGCTGAAGACATAAGACTTTACGGCAATCTTAAGCCCGGAAGCGTCTTAATTATAGAGTCAGAAGGCATGGAAAGGGTTAGCATTGATGAAAAAAAGCTGGGGGTTTATAACGGGGTTTCTGTGACGGGGTTTGACAGGGACGAAAGCGGAAGCCGCCTGATTAAGGTTGAATATAAAGACGGGCGCCGATTTGAGAAAAAGTATGCGTTGCAGGATAGGGAGTATGAAGTGCAGAGTATTACAGGGCTGCCTGAATCCCATGTTCTTCCCTCCCGGGAAGATCTTGAAAGGGCAGCCGGGGAAAGAGAAAAATTTTCACAGTCGGTAAAAGAGTCCGGGCAGATAGAAAAGATATTTTTCGAGGACGGTTTTATGAGGCCGGTTGAGGGGGGCAGAATAACCGGTGTCTTTGGAAGCAAGCGAGTGCTTAACGAAGTCCCGGGCTCACCCCATAACGGGGTGGATATAGCCCTTCCGGAAGGTGCTCCCGTCTATGCCTCAGCCGGTGGCAGGGGGCTTTTAACAGGTGATTTTTTCTACGGCGGGAAAAATGTCATGCTGGGACACGGACAGGGCTTATTAACTTTTTACCTGCATCTGAGTAAAATTGATGTTGAGGAAGGACAGAAAGTGGAAAAGGGCGATAAAATTGGTGAAGTGGGGATGACCGGAAGGGCTACCGGCCCTCATCTTCACTGGGGAGCGCAGTGGAAAGACAGGAGGATAGATCCCGACACCCTTCTTGATACTCATTTCGGTGAAGAGCCGGAGTACAGAATAAAGGTATTTGTTTCCAGGCAAAAGATTGAACTATACCGGGATGAGGAAAAATTAAAATCTTATCCCGTTTCAACTTCGCGCTATGGAACCGGCAGCGAGGCCGGATCTTATAAAACCCCTTTAGGTCTTCATAGAATAGCTTCAAAAATAGGAGAGGACGCTCCTGAAGCAACGGTTTTCAGGGGGAGGGTAAATCAGAATAGACAGGTTCCGATTTATGAAGACGACAGGAGATCCGATGAGGATCTTGTGCTGACAAGAATACTCAGGCTGGAAGGCCTTGAACCGGGAAGGAACAGGGGGGAGGGAATAGACAGCTATGACAGGTTTATTTATATACACGGCACACAGGAGGAAGGGTTAATAGGCCGGCCTGCATCAAGGGGATGCATAAGGATGAAAAACCGGGATGTGATGGAACTATTCGATAAGGTTGAAGAAGGGACTTTTGTTGAGATAATTGAGTGAAAAAAATTTTGAGTATTTTTGCAAACCGTTTGCAAATTAAATATGCTTTAAGAAGATTTACTTAATTAAGGAGTTTTTATTTTTTAAAATGCTGCGGAATAGCAATAATAAGATTATAAGAGAGACACCGGCGCGCTGCGAAATATATGACAGGATAAAATCCAGGTGCGGTCTTTTCTCTGCTTCACAGGTTCATGAGATGCTGAAGAGAAAGTATGATCTTTCCACCATCTACAGGACACTGAATCTTTTTGATAAGGAGGGGCTGGTTTACAGTGAAACCATAGGCAAAAAAAAATATTATTATGTTTCATCTGACCCGCATCATCATATTCTCTGTACGGATTGCGGGGCGACAAAATGTTTTCCGTGTAATGAGGAGATAAAGAAGCCCGAGGGGTTTTCGGGGGTTAAGCACAGGCTTGTAATGTGGGGCATATGCAGTTGTTGTTCGTCAGGGAGGAGATAAATGTATAAATTTTTAAAAGTGAAACCGGCATTTTTTGTTTTTATGGTATTGTTTATAGCGTCCGGATGTACTGAGCATACCTACAGGGAGAGGCCCCAGGCTGTTGCAACCATATTTCCATTGTATGATATAGGAAGGAATATTGCTGGAGAGAGGGTTGATATGCATATGCTGCTTCGACCCGGGGCCAGCCCTCATACATTTTCACTTTCTCCGGGGGATATAAAAAAGATTTCCGGGGCTTCTGTGATATTCGCAGTTGGAGAATCGCTTGACGAATGGAGCATTCAGGCGGCAGAGGCGGCCGGCATAGAGGAGGTCTATAAAGTAAGCGAGGGTGTAAATTTGAGGGCTTCCGCGGAGGACCATTCTCACGGGCATAACGGGGATTGGGACCCTCACTACTGGCTGTCAATTGAAAATGCGGAAATAATTGCAGAAAATATTTACGATAAATTATCAGAGAAGTTTCCGGAAGACAGGGGATACTTTAAGGAAAATTTAGAGGCTTATCTTGAAGAATTAGAGGAAGCTGACCGGAAGATAAGAGAGACGCTTTCGGAGGTGCAGGGAAGAAAACTGGTGGTCAAGCATGATGCGTGGGGGTACTTTGCGGAAGAATACGGGCTGGAGATAGCCGGTTTTTTCAGTTCTTCGTCCGCGCATGAGACGACGCAGAGACATATGAAAAGTTTGTATGAAAATGTAAGAAAAGAGGGTGTGAAAGCAGTATTTTATGAGCCCCAGTTTTCAGTTGAGACCGTGGAGCAGTTTGCAGGTGATCTGGGGCTTGAGCTTTTTATGATAGATCCCCTGGGCGGCCATGAAGAAAGAGACTCTTATATTAACATGATGCTTTATAATGCCGAGAAAATAAGCAGGGGGCTTAATCAGTGAGAGAAGAAACGGTACTTCTGGTTGAGGGCCTCAATGTTGAGTTTAACAAAAAAAGCATTTTAAAAAACATAAGCTTTGAGGTTAAAAGAGGGGAGATAGTAGCTGTGGTGGGCCCCAATGGAGCGGGTAAGACTACATTGTTTAAGGCTATCCTCGGCATTACCCCTTTCAGGGGTGAGGTAAAGGTTCTGGATAAGCCGGTCAGGAAGGTGCTTCACAGAATAGGGTATGTTCCCCAGGGTTTTTCTTTTGATAAGTCTTTTCCTCTTAAGGTCAGGGAATTTCTTTCCCTGGCAATTCCGTCGGAAAAATACTACCGCATAGATGAGGTTCTAAACGAGGTTGAACTACAGGAAAAAAAGGAAACTCTCCTGGGGGAGCTTTCCGGAGGGCAGGTTCAGAGGGCCTTAATCGCCCGGGCTTTAATAAATGAGCCGGATATTCTTCTTCTCGACGAGGCCACCGCAGGTGTTGATCTTGAGGCGGAAACAGGTATGTATGAGCTGATTAGGCACCTGAATATTGAGCACGGAGTAACTGCGCTTGTTATTACACATGAAATTAATATGGCGTATAAGTTTGCCACGCAGGTGATATGCTTAAACAAGGATTTATACTGTTACGGAACCCCGAAGGAAAAGATTACTGAGGAGCTTTTAAGCAGGCTTTACGGCAAGGATGTGGTTATGAGGGGGCACAGCCATTAGTTATATAACGGATGTTTTTCAGTACCCCTTTATGCAGAGAGCGCTTATATCCGGGGTTATTATATCAGTTCTTCTGTCGCTTGTGGGAACGTTTGTGGTATTGAGGAACATGGCGTTTTTTGCGGACGGGATTGCTCATGCCAGCCTTTCCGGGGTCGCCATAGGAATAGTGGCTTCCGTGAATCCTCTCTACACGGCGCTTGTGATAGGGGTTATCTTTTCTGTTGTTATTCACTATATTCAAAAGAGTCATAAAATAGCATCGGATACGGCTATCGGTATAATTTTCGCTACAGGCATGGCCCTGGGGGTTCTTATAATAAGCAGGCGAAGCGGATATCAGCCGGAGCTTTTCAGTTTTTTATTCGGAAATATTCTGACAATAAGGACATCCGAGGTATGGATGCTCGGCATCGGCGGAAGTTTAATTTTGATATTTGTTCTCAAGAATATAAAGCCGCTTACTTTAATGTCTCTTGATTCGGAAATGGCGTATGTTTCGGGGATGAAGGCGGGAATGCTGGAGCTTATCCTGAATGCAGTTCTGGCTGTTGTCGTGGTGATGGGGATAAAAATACTCGGGGTTGTTCTTGTCAGCGCCCTTCTTGTAATTCCGGTTGCGGCGTCAAAGATTATCGCGGGTTCTTTCAGGTCGCTTATTTTAAACGGGATAATCATATCCGTTATAACTGTTCTTTCGGGAATGCTGATATCTTATTATCTTGATTATCCTGCGGGGCCGACCGTAGTTCTTACGGGAACAGGTATTTTCGTTCTTACTGCAGTTTTTAATTTTACGTCAAAAGTATTTTCAAAGGTTATTTAAGTTTGTAGATGTCTATGTTTTTTCTCCGGGGTATTATTTTACCGAGCTTCTCGGCTTTTACATCTTTCTTGACTCTTGAGTAAGTAGAACTGCTCAGAAGAATGCTGTTAGGGTGCGGTTTGCAGCAACTCTCTATTTTAGCGGCAATATTTACGGCATCTCCTATGACCGTGTATTCTATTTTCTGGTCGCAGCCTATGTTTCCCGCAACAACATCGCCGGTATTTATGGCAATTCCAACCACTAATTCGCCGTAGCGCTTTTTGTTCTTGTTATTGAACCTCTTTAGCTTTTTAATCATTGCCCTGGCTGCATTTACCGCATGCTTTGCATTGTTTTTGTCTGATACGGGGGCGCCGAAAAGCCCCATTATTCCGTCACCGAGGAATTTATCCACTATTCCCTTATTTGCATATATGGGTTTGACCATTGTGGTGAAGTAATCATTTAAAATTTCTACTACCTCCTCCGGCGGGAATTTTTTTGTCAGCTGGCTTGAGTCCCTGATGTCGCATATGAGTACGGTTACGTTTTTTTGAGCGCCCTGCAGCATGTTGTTTCTTTTTTCTATTATCTCTTTTACGACATAGTGGGGTACGTACTGCTGGAAAAGCTTTCTGATTTCCAGTTCTTTTCTGTGCTCTCTTCTGAGTTCTTCAAAAAGCTGGCGTTGAACCTTTGCTACCCCCTCCTTCTGAAGGTAGTTTATAGAAAAGGGCTTGTTTATATATTCGCTTATACCCAGTTTGCGCGCTTGTTTAATTTTGTCCATGCTGTCATATGCGGTAATCATTATGACCTTGATGGTTTTGTCAATCTCTTTTATTTTTTCAAGCACCTTAAGCCCTGAGATATCGGGCAGTCCTATATCCAGGAAAACAAGATGAGGCCTTGTTTTTTCTATGCACTCTAAAGCTTTTTTTCCCGAATGCACCGTTTCCACAGAGTATTTCTTTCTTTGAAAAAACTTTTTTATCGGTCTGCAGAGATTTTTATCATCATCTACTACTAACAGTTTTATCATGGAATTATCCTTTCCTCTAATATGAGAGAACCCCTTGTTGATTTTTGTTTCTTTTCTTCTCTTTGTTTTTTTTGTTTCTTTTGTTTTACTACTCATAATTTACTTAAACTTTTTACTGCTTTAGTAATCTATAATGGATATTTATTATATTTGCAAATTAATTCGTTCGCGAACCACAGATTTGGCATTGAATTCATATAAACTTTTTTATATAATACCGAAGCGTTTTGGATGGAAGGTGAATTCATGTCTTCAGTTAATTTTGTAATTCTTGCTGCCGGCAGAGGCGTCAGAATGAACTCTGACAGGCCAAAGCCGCTTAAAAAAATATCCGGTAAAATGATGATAGAAAGGGTCTGCTCTTCTGCCGGGGAATTGGAGCCCGACACGGTGGTTGCGGTTGTAAGTGACAGGAGGGTTGAAAATGAAGCATTGCGGCTCGGATGTGTTACAGCCTGGCAGGATCCTCCTCTGGGAACGGCGGATGCTCTTAAAAAAGCTTTGCCTGAATGTCCGGATACGGGAGAGGTTATAGTTACCTGTGCGGATATTCCGCTTGTAACCGGGGCTGATTTTAAAAAACTTCTGGAAAGCCACAGGAAAAATGGGAACTATATAACTGTGTTGACTTCTTCAACTTCTGAACCTGCGGGGTACGGAAGAGTGGTGGAAGAAAACGGGCGTATAATTAAGATAGTAGAAGAAAAAGAAGCCACCGCGGAAGAAAAGAAAATCAGGAAGATAAATACAGGGATATACTGCATGAATATCTTAGGCGTTGAGAAATATATTAAACGGATCAGAAGGTCTCCGGTAAAGGGGGAATACTACTTGACGGATTTAGTGGAGGAGGCAGTAAAAGACGGCAGGAAGGCTGCCGGCGTGGAATGTGAGTATGGCCGTGTTTTGGGTGTCAACAATCCGAAAGAGCTTAAAAGAGCGGAGGAAATATTAGAAAGCAGAGGGTCAAATGAGTAAAGAAATGAAAATATTTTCCGGAAATTCGAATCTGCCGCTGGTTAGAAAAATATGCGGATATCTCGGTGTCAAACAGGGAAAGGCTGCGGTTAAGAGTTTTTCTGACGGGGAGTGCAGGATAAAAATTCTTGAGAACGCCAGGGGAACAGATGCTTTTGTGGTTCAGTCCACTTCTCCTCCTGTAAACCATAACCTCATGGAACTTCTGGTAATGATAGATGCCTTAAAAAGGGCTTCAGCCAAAAGAATTACCGCTGTTTTGCCTTATTTCGGATACTCCAGACAGGACAGAAAGGACAGCCCCAGGGTTCCCATAACTGCAAAGCTTGTTGCCGATTTAATTCAGACTGCCGGCGCGGGCAGGGTTCTTGTTATGGATATCCACGCCCGTCAGATTCAGGGTTTTTTTGATTGTCCGGTGGATAACCTTCTTCCCTTTCCCGAGATAATAAAATATTTGGAAAAGGAGATTTCTCTCGAATTTACAATAGTTGCCCCGGATCCGGGAGGAGTGGAAAGGGCCAGGGAGCTTGGCAAGAAAATAGGGGCGAATCTTGCAGTGGTGGATAAGCGAAGGCCTGAACCGAATGTGGCAAAAATATATAATGTTGTTGGTAATGTAAAGAATAAGGATGTTCTGATACTGGATGATATGATTGATACGGCAGGTACTTTGAGGGAGGTATCGCTTGCGCTCAAGGCTGATGGCGCAAATAAAGTATATGCGGCGGCGACACACGGGGTTTTATCCGGCAATGCTGTAGACAGAATTCAGGATAGCCCCATGGAAAAAGTCTTAATAACAGATACTATAAAGATACCTGAAGAAAAAAGGATTGGTAAAATTGAGGTGCTTTCAATGCAAAAATTGCTGGGGGAGGCTATTAAAAGAATTCATGAGGAAACATCGGTCAGCGACCTGTTTATTTAAGAAAATACATAGAAAGGAGATATAAGAGATGAAAGGAGACACAATTAAACTGAAGGCAAAGGAGAGGGGGGAGTTCTCTGGGAGTAAGCTCAATAAGCTCAGGAGCGAGGATAAAATCCCTGCGGTTTTATACGGCCCGGATGTGGATAATACCCCTATAATAATCGATAAGAAGGAGTTTTGGGATGCGATATCAACCGAACACGGAGAAAATGCCCTTATAGATCTTAAGTTTGGCAGAAAAAAGGGTATAACGTCAATAATAAAAGAAATCCAGGTTGATCCGGTTTCGATGAAAATACTCCATGTGGATTTTGGACAGATAAGGCTTACTGAAAAAATTGAGGTGGAGGTTCCTGTTGAGGTTGAAGGCGAAGCCCCCGGCGTTAAAGATGAGGGAGGCGTGCTTGAGCATATTATTCATGATTTGAAAATAAGGTGTCTTCCTACCGAAATACCGGATAGTTTCGTGGTTGATGTCAGCGGCATGTCAATAGGAGATCATGTAACTGTTGGTGATATTGAGGCTGGGGATGACGTTGAGATACTGGCCGAATCCGACGCAATAGTGATAAATATCGGAACGCCGACAGAGGTGGAAGAACCAGAAGAAGAGCTTGAAGAAGAAGTCGAGCCGGAAGTTATAGGAAAGGAAAAAGACGAAGAAGAGCCGGCGGAAGAAGCCGAAGAAGAGCAGGAGCCGTCAGGGAAAAAAGAAGAAGAGTAGCTCTTGGAACGGCTTTTTTTTATCGGGCTGGGCAATCCGGGTTCCGGATATAAAAAAACCCGGCATAACCTGGGGTATATGCTGGCGGATATTCTGGCCGGTTCAAAAACGTTCAAAAAGAGTATAAGATGCCCCCTGGCATTCTGTGAGCTGCAGGAAGATTTGACAGTTGTAAAACCTCTGACCTTTATGAACCGCAGCGGAGAAGCCGCAAAGTGCCTTCTCCGGGAGACAGGGTATGAAGCCGGAGATATTCTTGTGGCAGTCGATGATTTTAATCTTCCTCCGGGAAAAATAAGAATAAGGCCTTCCGGGTCTTCCGGAAGCCATAACGGGCTGGAGTCGGTAATAAGATGTTTGGGGACTGAAAAATTTCCCCGGCTAAGGATGGGGATAGGCGGATCTCATATAATGAATAAGAAAAATTATGTTCTTGAGAAATTCAGCGGCAGTGAAAAAAAAACAGTCGATAATATGCTTATAGACTGCCGGAATCTTGTTCATTATTATTTAAAAAACGGAATTGGTGCCGCCATGAACAGGTATAACTGAAAAGGCGCGGGTTTAAAAAAAGGAGCGATAAATGTTTGAGGGAAGTTTGAGTTCAATTTGGGTGGCTATCGGATGCGGGGTTATCGGGATTGTATTTGTCTGGATAACAGCGCTGGGGGTTTTGAAATACGATCCGGGAAACCAGAAAATACGCCGCATATCAAGAATGATACAGAAAGGCGCGATGGCTTTTTTAAAGAGAGAGTACAGCTGGATATTCATTTTTGTTCTGGCTCTGGCATTAATAATATTTTTCAGTATCGGCTGGGAGACTGCCGGAGCATTTCTGATAGGAGCAGGATGTTCGGTTCTGGCCGGATATATCGGAATGAAAGTGGCAACCTCGGCAAATGGAAGAACCGCTCAGGCCTGTTCAGTAAATCTCTCAGAGGGGTTGAAAGTGGCCTTTCCGGGAGGGGCGGTTATGGGAATAAGCGTAGTTGCTCTGGGGCTTTTTGGTTTATCAGTTGTTTATCTGGCATTAATACGGCTGGGAGCCTACCATATTCCTTTAAAAGAGAGTTTTATTCAGGCAACAGATTTAATTATGGGTTTCAGTATGGGTGCTTCTTCGGTTGCTCTATTCGGGAGAGTAGGCGGGGGAATATACACAAAGGCTGCTGATGTCGGAGCGGATCTTGTAGGAAAGGTCGAGGCCGGTATTCCGGAAGACGACCCCAGGAACCCGGCAGTTATCGCAGATAATGTCGGAGATAACGTCGGTGATGTAGCAGGTATGGGAGCTGACCTGTTTGAATCCTATGTGGGTGCGATTATATCGGCTCTGGTTATAGCTGTTGCAACACCTGAGATTCCGATTCAGGGAGCGCTTCTGGCGCTTCTTTTAGCCGGCTGGGGCATTATTTCATCTATAGTCGGGGTTGTTGCTGTTAAGGTTTCATCAAATAAACCCCAGCAGGCATTAAGAAAAGGGATGATTGCGTCCTCGCTTTTTCTTATGATAGGAACATTTTTTCTGTCTAAGTACTGGTATGTGAATTTTTCCCCTTTCTGGGCAGTTCTGGCCGGTTTGATTGCAGGCGGCGCCGTGGGTATGACCGCTGAGCTTTTTACTTCGGGAAAAATGGTTCAAAAAATTGCCCGTGCCTCAGAATCCGGCCCGGCTACAAATATTCTATCTGGTGTATCATCGGGCATGTACTCCACAGCAATTCCGCTGGTCGTGATAGCGGGTGCGATAGTTGCCGCTTACAGCGCCGCTAACATCTTCGGTGTTGCCCTTGCGGCTATTGGAATGCTTTCAGTCACAGGGATGACGGTGGCGGTTGACGCTTACGGCCCGATTGCTGATAATGCTGCCGGAATTTCCGAGATGGCGGAGATGGGGCAGGAAGTAAGAGAAAGGGCGGAAGCGCTGGACTCGGTTGGCAACACAACCGCGGCCATCGGAAAGGGTTTTGCGATTGGGTCGGCTGCTCTGACTGCTCTTGCTCTTTTTGCCGCATACGCCATGACAGCCGAATTGGAGTTAATAGATATTTTAAAGCCTCAGGTTGTCGCAGGGATGTTTATCGGGGGTGTGGTGCCTTTCGTCTTCTCCGCTGCAACAATGGACGCGGTAGGAAAAACTGCTTTTAAGGTGGTTGAAGAGGTAAGAAGGCAGTTTAAAGAGATCCCCGGCATTATGAAGGGTGAGTCCGAACCGGATTCGGAGCGTTGTGTCGATATAACCACAAAGGGGGCGCTTAAGGAAATGATACTTCCCGGTGTTCTGGCAGTGATAATTCCTGTGATTATCGGGGTATTGCTGGGAATGGACGGTCTGGGCGGGTTTTTAGCCGGAAGCCTTATTTCGGGGGTTCCGCTGGCCATCTTTCTTTCAAACTCCGGAGGGGCATGGGATAATGCCAAAAAGTGGGTTGAGGAAGGAAATCTTTCAGGCAAGGGTTCGGATGTTCACAAGGCCACGGTCATAGGCGATACAGTTGGAGATCCCTTTAAAGACACATCGGGGCCTTCGCTGAATATACTTCTAAAACTTATGGCAGTTGTTTCACTTGTATTCGGTCCTGCCATCAGGGAAATTCACTTTTTCTTTACGCGGCTGTTTTGAACTGCGGTATTATAGGACTGCCCAATGTAGGAAAAACGGCGCTATTTAACCTACTGACTGAGAACAGCGCCGAAAGTTCAAGTTATCCGTACTGTACTATAGAACCCAATACCGGAATTGCCCTTCATAAGGACAAAAGGCAAAACAGGCTTCAGGCGGTTTTTCCCTCAGCGAAGATTGTTTATCCCTATGTGAAGATTGTTGATGTGGCAGGCCTTCCCCCCGGGGCTTCAAAAGGGGAGGGGCTGGGGAACCAGTTTTTATCCCATGTCAGAAATACCGATGCGGTGCTGCATGTAGTGAGGGCTTTTAATTCTCCGGAGGTCTCAAGGTTTGACTCTAAGGAATCCACCCCCGGCAATGATCTTGAGCTTGTGGAGACGGAGCTCTTTCTGGCTGATTTGGAAATAGCTTCCAGGCGCCTGGAAGAAGAACCGGAGAGTAAATACTGGAACGAAACCGCTTCCAGATTGAGAAATCAGGAAATCCCTCAGCCGGATGATGAAGGGGACCTTATAACGCCTAAACCGCAGGTGATAGTTATGAATATCACCACCGGAGCCGAAAAACCTCAGATTAACCGTCAGAAAGTTATTTATGCTGATGTTGATTTTCTACAGGGGATGGCTGATATTGATGAAAAAGAAAAAACTGAATTTTTAAAAGAGATGCCCGCCTGGGAATCCTCTGCCGGAGAGATAGTTTCGGAGATAAAAAAAATGCTGGGGCTTGTTACGGTTTTTACGCTTGTGGGCGGAAAGGAAATAAAGGGATACAACGTACAAAAAGGCAGCACGGTTTATGAAACCGCAGGTAAAATCCATACGGATATGCAGGAAACGTTCGCCCGCGCGCGCGTCTATAACTTTGAAGATCTGAAAGCCTCGGGGTTTAAAACAGATAATCTTAAAAACAGCGGGAAAATCCGGACCGAAGGAAAAGACTACACTGTTGAAGACGGAGATATAGTAGAGATACTTTTTTGATTGCGGTTTTGAATCTTATTGAATAGTTGCACTCTTAATATAATTTTGGTATAATCCGCTTTCAGAATAAGGTTTTGCTCTCATGAGGAGAGCCCTAAGCGAAGGAGAATTCTTAGGTCCAGAAAGGAGATAATAAAATGCCGTCCTATGAAACTGTATTTGCGATACCTTCAATAATAAGCGAAGAAGAGAAAAATAAGAGTATAGAATCAGTTGAAAAACTGATCTCTGAATCCTCGGGTCAGGTTATTTCAAGTGATGATATGGGGGAGCGAAAGTTAGCATATTCCGTAAAAGGTAATGAACGGGCATATTATCACGTCATTAAATTTGATATGCCTTCTTCCGAAGTGAACAAATTAAAAGGACATTACCGTTTGGAAGAAAATTTCATACGGGATATTGTTGTTAAAGAAGAGGGTTAGTATTCCTCAAAGGAGGATTTATGTCAAGCAGCGCTAACATTGTAGTAGTGATGGGAAACCTTACCAGAAACCCGGAGCTTCGTTATACGCCCGGGGGAAGGCCGGTAACCACACTGAATCTGGCTGTCAACAGAAGGTACAAAGACAGGGATTCCGGCGAGTGGGTTGAAAACACCGATTTTATTCCGGTCACCGTATGGGGCAATCAGGCAGAAAACTGCGAAAAATACCTCTCAAAAGGAAGAGGTGTATATGTTGAGGGCCGCCTCAATCAGTCGAGGTGGGAAAACCAGGAAGGAGAATCCCGCTCCAGGCTGGATGTGGTAGCCAGAAATGTACAGTTTCTTCCAGGGGGAGGTTCCGGCTCATCGTCTAACACACGGCAGGGCAGTGAAGATAAAGAAGCAGAAAAACTGGAAAGGTTTGAAGAGGAAATTTCAGAAGAAGAGGATAATGAGGAGATTCCGTTTTAAAAGGAAGGAAGATGGAAAATGTCAGCGAAAAGAAAAAGATGTAAAATTTGCAGATATGATAATAAAATAGATTACAAGGATGTATCCACCCTTGAAAGGTATATAGACCGCAGGGGAAAGATTGTACCCAAAGCATTTACAGGTAATTGCGCAAAACATCAAAGAGATGTAACCCGTGCTGTTAAAAGAGCGCGGAATCTGGCTTTGCTGCCCTTCGCCCGCTAAGGAAAATAAAAAAAGTGGCGGTATTGAAGTCAGCAGCTGTATCGCTGCTTCTGATACTCTTTTTCAGGGCCTTAACCGGGGTTTATGAAATTGCCGCTTTTTCAGTTTATCCGCCCCTGGGAATTGCCATGGGTCTTGTGCTTTTTCTGTCTGTTGCGCCGTATGTAGCTCTTTATCGTGAAAAAGGGGCGCTGCATTCAATAGTGTCGGCAGGCATATGCGTTTCTCTTGTAGGTGTAATAATAGGATGGAAGTTTGCATTATTCTATACGTTGGCTTATGTTTTGTATTCTTTTTCATATGTCCTGTTCTCAAAAAGCAGAGTTTCTTTTTTCTGGAAAATGACAGCTGCCGGCGCGGCATGGACTGTTCTTTTCTCAGCGGTAATTTTAATGTATGAGAAATGGTTTGGGGTTAATATGTTTAATTATATTATAAACTATTTGAGCGAAGCGGGGGCTTATGTCACGGAAAGGAATTACAGCCTGCCGCAATTTACGATTGAAATGACTGAAAAGATGGAAGGTTTTTTTATTGAAGGCATCGAGGCTTTCAGGCGTAATTTCATGGCATGGGTTTTTGTTTATGCCCTGTCGGGAAGTTTCGGGGTATATTATGCGGTTAATAAGTTTTCTAAAAATAAACAGCCTCAAGAGATTGAAGGTTTTAAAATGCCGGAAAGCTTTATATGGCTGCTGATTGCAGTCGGAATCATCTATATCTTAAGAAGTTATAACCTTTCCCATGCATTACTGATTAACACATCCGAGAATATGGGAATAATGCTGCTTTCCGGATACTTTTTTAACGGGCTTGCGCTTCTTTCTTCATTAATGTCACATCTTAATTTTTCATTATTTTTAAAACTTTTTACAATAGCAATATTGTTGTCAACTCCGGGGCTGTATCTTTTGATAACAGCCGGGATTGCGGATGTATGGATAGATTTCAGAGTAAGAGGTAAGGGGAAAAGGAGTAAACCATGAAAGTTGTATTAAAGGAAGATATAGAAAAACTGGGTAATTTTGGCGACAGGGTGGATGTTTCCGACGGTTATGCGCGTAACTACCTGATTCCGAAAGGGATGGCATGGCCGGCCAGGGATAAGTACATAAAAAGAATTGAGTCACTCAGGAGAAAAAAGGAAGATGAAAAGGCAAAGCTGAAAGAAGCCGCTCTTGAAAAGGCCGGTAAGATAAAAGATTTATCATTGACAATTGAAGTCGAAGCCGGTGAAGAGGATAAGCTTTTCGGGTCTGTTACAAGTATGGACATAGAAGAAAAGATAAAGGAATCCGGCATAGAAATAGACAGAAAAGATATTCAAATAAAAGAGCCGATAAAGAAACTGGGCGTATATAAAATAACGGTAAGGCTTCATCCGGAGGTTGAAGAAACATGCAAAGTATGGGTAGTAAGGAAATAAGCAAGCTTCCACCTCAGAACCTCGAGGCTGAAAGGTCCGTCCTGGGAGCCATGCTCATAGAGGAAGAAGCTGTGCTTGCAGGTATGGACAGACTCAACGGCTCTTCTTTTTACAGGTCATCTCACAGGAATATATATGAGGCCATGGCCCGGCTGTTTGAAAGGGGAGAGGCTATCGATATAGTAACTGTCTCGGAAGAGCTTCGCCGGAAAAAAAAATTCCGGGACACCGGTGGAGCGGAATACCTGAAAGGGCTTGTTGACAGCGTTGCAACAGCCTCAAATATTGAACATTACGCAAATATTGTAAGAGACAAGGCGGTGTTGAGAGAGCTCATAAAAACATCTCAAAAGATACTTTCTGAGAGTTTTCAGGATGAGGAAAATGCGCAGAGTCTCCTGGATAAGGCCGAACAGCGGGTTTTTGATATAAGGGGGGCTAATGTAGTGGAGGGGTTTCAGCCTCTTTCCTCAATGGTTGAAAATTCTATTGAGTCTATTGAAAAGATATGCAATCAGGATGAGGATGTTTCGGGGCTTTCGACAGGGTTTAAGACGCTGGACAAAATGCTTTCCGGGATGCATAAAGGGAACCTCATCGTTGTTGCGGGAAGGCCGGCGATGGGAAAGACTTCTTTCGGGTTGAATATTGCTCAGTATGTAGGAATAAGCAAAAAGGTTCCGGTAGGTATTTTCTCTCTTGAGATGTCAGCCGAAGAGATTCTCATGAGGCTTCTCTGCTCGGAGTC
Source organism: Elusimicrobiota bacterium (assembly GCA_003553445.1). Taxonomy (GTDB): domain Bacteria; phylum CG03; class SLGR01; order SLGR01; family SLGR01; genus PWEK01. The sequence goes on along the minus strand of PWEK01000065.1, from coordinate 42,684 downwards.
CCAGGTGGATATAAAGAGGGTAAGAGACGGTTTTGTCGGTTCCGGCGAGTGGGCGGCATTGACTTCGGCGGCGGGAAAGATAAAAGAGTCGAAGATTTTTATTGATGATTCTCCGGTTGTAACACCGCTTGAGATGAAAGCCAGAGCTAGAAGATTAAAAGCGCGCCACCCGGACCTGGGTCTCATACTTGTTGATTTTCTTCAGCTGATGCCCGGAAAGGGAAGCGACTCGGAATCCCGCCAGCAGGAGATATCTTATGTCTCAAGAAGCATGAAAATTCTTGCAAAACAGATTCAGGTTCCGGTAATTGCCATGTCCCAGTTAAGCAGGGCCCCCGAGAAAAGAACTGGGGATGCTCGCCCCAGGCTATCAGATTTAAGGGAATCAGGAGCCATAGAGCAGGATGCCGACGTTGTGCTTTTTCTGTACAGGCCCGGTTATTATCAGACTGCCCAGCAGGAGCCGGGAGAGGAAAATATTGCCGAGGTTATTATCGGGAAGCAGAGAAACGGGCCTACAGGCACCGTTCAGCTTGTTTTTCAGAAAGAATATACCAGGTTCCGGGATTTATCCAGAAAACAGGAGTTTTAAGGTTTGATTCCGGATTTGAGGCCCACCCGGGTTATAGTGGACCTGGACAAAATACGGGAAAATTACAGAGAGGTAAAAAGGACCGCTGCTTCAGAGCTTATGCCGGTTATAAAAGCGGATGCTTACGGGCATGGAGCGGTAAGGGTGGCTGAGGTACTTCAAGAAGAGGGCGCCGGTATCTTTGGGGTGGCAACTATTGAGGAAGGTATAGAACTGAGGAATTCCGGGATACGGATTCCTATTCTGGTTTTGGGATCTGTATACCCTTTTGAAAATTACAGGTTCTTAATCGAAAATGAGCTCACACCGGTTATTGCAAGCAGAATTTCACTCCGGGAGCTTCAAAGCGCGGCAGAGGGGTACGGTAAGAAGGTAAGCTTTCATCTTGAGGTTGATACGGGGATGGGAAGGACCGGTGTGGCTCCCGATACCGCCGTGGAGCTTTACGGCCTCAGCGCTAATTTAAATAATGTGCAATGTGAAGGGGTGTTTACACATCTGGCGCGCGCCGATGAGGACTGGAAATATACCCTTAGACAGATTGATCTGTTCAACGGTTTTTTAAACCGGATTAAAGAACCTCCGAGGTATATTCATGCGGCTAATACCGCAGGAATTCTCGGTGGAGCGGAAACAAGGTTTAATATGGCGCGTCCCGGACTGGCAATATACGGGTTGTATCCGCAAAGCGCGGTAAGAGAGAATTATAATTTCAGGCCTGCTTTGAGCTGGATGAGCAAAATCATATTTCTCAAGGAAGTTGAGAAAGGAACACCTGTAAGCTACGGAGGAACCTGGACAGCACACCGCCGCTCGAAAATAGCCACAATATGTGTTGGTTATGCCGATGGTTACCCCAGGATTCTTTCAGGTAAAAGCAGTGTTATAATAAAAAACAGAAGGTGCCCTGTAGTAGGAAGGGTATGTATGGATATGATAATGGCCGATGTCAGTGAGGTTCCCGGGGTTGATATTGGCGATGATGCGGCCCTTATCGGGAAAAACGGCGGAAAAGAAGAGATCTCCGCTGAAGAATTGGCCCGGCTTGCCAAAACTGTAAACTATGAAATAGTAACGGGAATAAAAAGAAGGGTTTCCAGGGTCTTCAAAAAAGAAAGCCGTGATTAAAAATAAGTTTCTGAAAACAGTTGATAGCCTGGGAGGGGCCGCTTTTATGCTGGCTTCGGTTTCCAGAAGTCTTTTTGGGAAACCCGATAGCGTACAGAACATATTCAAACAGCTGGTAAGGGTGGGGGTGGAATCTCTTCCGATAGTTCTTCTTTCGGCATTGTTTACCGGTATGGTTCTGTCTCTTCAAAGCGGTGTTGCCTCCCTGCGGCTTTTCGGACAGCCCATATTCCTGGGCTCGCTTGTTTCCTTTACCATGGTGCTGGAGCTGGGGCCGGTGCTTACGGCAATGGTTGTGGCTGGAAGGGTGGGAGCATCCATAACAGCAGAAATAGGGACCATGAAAGTGACCGAACAGATTGATGCTCTTTATACCCTGGGCACTACTCCGGAAAAATACCTTGTAACCCCCCTGTTTTTTTCCACCGTTGTGATGCTTCCCATGATTACGCTTTTGGCGATTCTTACGGGTATATTCGGGGGGTATGTAATCTCTATTGTCGCTTTTAATATTCCCGGCAATGTATACATGAATGAAATTTTGTCTTATTTGCGAATAGTGCATTTTGTGCATGGGTTGATAAAGTCAGCATTTTTCGGGTTTATAATTGCTACGGTCAGCTGTTACAAAGGGCTGGCCACCTCAGGTGGGGCTGAAGGAGTAGGCAAGAGTACAACAAGGGCGGTGGTGATTTCCATGGTTTTAATTCTTGTTTCTGATTTCTTCCTGACGTCATTGCTTAATTCCCTGGGAGTAATATGATTGAAGTAAGAGAAGTCAAAAAGCATATAGAGGATATTCAGGTTTTAGACGGAATTTCACTTGATATCCACGACGGGGAAAACTTCTGCCTTCTCGGCGCTTCAGGAGAAGGAAAAAGTGTTTTTTTGAAAAACCTTATTGGGCTTATGAGGCCGGATTGCGGCAGCATAAAGATTGACGGTGAGGAAATTGTGGGGATTTCAAAAGAAAAATTATTGAAAGTTCAGAGAAAGTTCGGTATGATGTTCCAGGGGGGAGCTCTTTTTGACTCTCTGACAGTGCAGGAGAATGTGGAATTCGGAATGAAAAGGCTTACGGATTACAGCCCTCAAAAAATCAGCCAGCTTGCAGAAGAATACCTGGCTATGGTGGGGCTTGCGGGTGTTGGAGATAAACTTCCGGAAAATCTTTCTATAGGTATGAAGAGGAGAGTTGCGCTTGCGAGAGCGGTGGCGACTGAACCGAAGTATATTCTTTATGATGAACCTACGACCGGGCTGGATCCTATAACGACGGATGTTATATGCGGAATTTTTACGGATCTCAGGAAAAAATTGGATATAACCTCCGTCATAGTTACGCATGATATTCAGACTGCCGAGAAGGTGGCCGACAGAGTGGGTTTACTATACAGTGGAAAGATAATAGCGGCGGATAAAACAGAGAGGTTTATGAAAAGCGAAAGTCCTTATGTAAGGCAGTTTGTAAGAGGTTCAAGGGAAGGGCCGATTGGTATGAAAAACAGGAAAAAGAAAAATGAAAGCAGAGATTAAGGTAGGGGTTTTATTACTTGCGGTTTTTGCGGCTGCAGCGGTTGTTATAATAAATCTTGGGGATGTTTCTCCTTTTCAGAGAGGCTATGAATTCGATATTGTCTTTGACAATGTAGCGGACCTTCCGGTGCGCTCCGTTGTTAAAATAGCGGGGGTTGATGTTGGAAGGGTGAAAAATATTACACTGGAGGATGGAAAGGCGAAGGTTAGGGTCTGGATTCAAGAAAGATATGAAATACGCAGGGATGCCAGGGCAAGTATTCTAAGGATGGGGCTGATTGGGAATACGTATCTCAGCTTGACACAGGGGACCCCTGAGTCGGGAAGAATTCAGGAAGGCGATGTTATAAAGGGAGAAAGCCCCGTGGATTATGATGTTGTGATTAACCGCATGCTGGGGAGCCTGGAAGAGGTAATCGAGGTTTTTGAAGATGTCGAGTTAAGCGAGGAGCTGGGAAAGAACATTAGTAAAACTTTTTCAAACCTGGAAAAGGCAAGCAGGGGAATAAATGCGGCGCTGGGCGAGGATGCCCGGAAACTCTCTAAAACAATTGAAAATATGAATTCGGTTATGGAAAACATCGACCTGGTTCTATCCGATAAATCCGTGAAGATATCGAAAACCCTGGACAGGTTTGAAGGAGCTTCCGAAGATCTGGGCGCTCTTTTGCGCTCTGTAAGAGATGGCGAAGGCGCGGCGGGAATGATGCTCTCCTCAGGTGAGTTTAAAGATGAAGTAAGAAAAACGATAGCGAATATTTATGCCGCTTCCGAAGATTTGAAGGGGTCGGTAGACAGGTACCGGGGGATGGAAACCTCGTTTGAAGCGGGTATGTACTATGATTTAAAAGATGAAAAATTCGGAAGTGTAACAGGGGTTGAATTAAGCAGCCCGCGTTCGGGGAGGTATCTGTATGCGGGTGTGGAGAATATTAATCCTGAAAAAAACGGGGTTTATCCTGAAAGTCATGCAAATTCTCTTACTTTGCTTGCAGGTAAGGAACTTGGCGAAGTCAGGGTTTTCGGGGGCGCGATCAGGTCGACCACCGGGGCAGGCGTTAACTGGTTCTGGAATGGTATGGTCAAATTTGAGACAAAAGTTTTTGATTTTAACCGGAGAAGGCCCTGGATGAACCTCAGTACATCTTTAAAATTAACGGATTTTATGAATATAGGGGCTTCTTATGAAAATATTCTGGATGAAGGCAGGTTCCGTGGCGGAATTGAGCTGGAAATAAAATAATGTCATATGAATGCGCGGATTGCGGATATCAGAGCGCGAAGTGGATGGGGAGATGCCCGGCATGCAGCAGATGGGAAACTTTTATCGATATCGAAAAAGAAAAAAAAGCCGCCGGAGGGTCCGGGGGTCGCGGGACTTTTAAATCCGAAAGGATGAAATTATCAAGTGTTAAGAGCAAAAGCACCGAGCGTATAAAAAGCCGGATAAATGGTATTGACCGCCTTCTTGGTGGGGGAGCTGTCAAAGGAGAGGTTGTTCTACTCGGAGGGCCTCCGGGAATCGGAAAGAGCACTCTCTTTCTGCAGATCGCTGATAATTTAGGCAGGGATAACGGAAGCGTTTTATATGTCAGCGGAGAAGAAAACCCTTCCCAGATTAAGGTTCATGCCGACAGGCTGGGTATTTCCGGGGAAGGAATTACAATTCTTTGCAGCGGAAATCTAAATGAGGTTGAAGAGGTTGTAGAAGAATTGAACCCTGACTTTGTTTTCATAGATTCAATCCAGGCGGTAGCTGATTCAAATGACGGGGGAAGCCCCGGTTCAGTAAAACAGGTAAAGAAAAGCGGACAGAGGGTTGCGGCGGCGGCAAAAAACACCGGCTCGGTTTTTTTTATATCGGGCCAGATAACAAAACAGGGCGATATAGCGGGCCCTAAAGTGCTGGAGCATATTGTGGATGCCGTTTTCTATATGGATATGGTGGAGAATAATGTAAGAATAATAAGCGCAGCGAAAAACAGGTTCGGCTCATGCGGGGATTTTGTTCTCTTTGATTTATCTCAGAAGGGTCTGAGAGAGATGGAAAATATCGAGAGGGTTGATAAAAAAGGGGAGAAGCCGGCCCAGGGCAGCGCCTTTTGCGCAATTAACAGCGGTCAAAGGAAATTAGTGGTGGAAATACAGTCTCTTGTTTCCCCAAGTTACTTTGAATATCCGTTGAGAAGAACAAGCGGTTTTTCGCGTCAGCGGCTTTTGATAATTTCCGCGATTACGGTAAAACACATGGGGTTGAATCTGTCCGGAAAGGATATATATTTAAATGTCAGCGGAACCGGGATGGTAAATGAGCGTTCCGGCGACCTGGCAGTTGCAGCTTCGCTGTATTCAAGCTGCAGGGAGGTCTGCATACCGTCAGAATTCATGTTTATGGGAGAGGTGGATTTAAACGGTAAGGTCAGGCCATTAAAAGACGCGAAGCTCCGCGCTGCTTTTGCCCGAAGGAACGGTTTCAGCGAGGTTGTATTATCAGGTTATGGAGAGAAAATTAAAGTTTCAGGTGTGAAATTTCACTACATTAATCATATAAGGGAACTGAAAAACCTTATTAAAGAGAGCTTTAAAATGAAAGGAGTTGTTTAAGAATGTTTATTTATGTAGCAAGGTTGGTTGTGATTATTGCCGGACCTATAATTGGATATTTCAATATTTCGAGGGACGGAACAGGGATACTTATCGGAACGGCAGCAGCTGTTTTGGTTATAGCTGCTGAGATATTTATACAGAAGGTTAAGCTTGATGACATGGTTGCTGGTATTATAGGCCTTATACTTGGGTTAATCGCGGCAAGTTTTACCAGGCATGCGGTTCCGGCGCTTATAGAATATGGCTGGGTTACCGCTTTTTTTGATCAGTACAGCCTGCTTATGAGTGTTGTCTTCGCTTATATAGGAATGATAATAGCCTTGAGGAAAAAGGATGAGCTGGATCTTCTTGACCGGGAGCTGAATCTTACAGGGAAAAAGATTTTGGGGGAGTCAATTAAGGTTGTGGATTCTTCTGCGATTATAGATTCCCGGCTTATGGATATTACGGAAACCGGATTTATTGAGGGAGCCCTGGTAATACCTTCTTTTGTTCTTGCTGAAATTCAGGCCGGAGCCGATTCTCCCGATGAAAGGAAAAGAAAAAAGGGAAGGCGGGCTCTTGATTTTGTAAATGAGCTCACTGATAATGAAAATATTACAGTGAAAATATATGATAAAGATTATCCGGAAATAAAAGAAGTGGACTCAAAGCTTATTAAAATGTGCAATGAAATAAAAGCAAAGCTGATAACATGTGATTTTAACCTTACTAAAGTTGCCACTGCCCAGGGCATAGGGGTTCTGAATATTAACGAACTTGCCAACTCGGTTAAGCCGAAGCTTCTTCCGGGGGAAGCGGTAGAGCTTTTTATAATTAAGAAAGGAAAGGACAAGGACCAGGGCGTGGGCTTCCTGGATGACGGAACCATGGTGGTGGTAGACGGGGGAAAAAGCTATATAGGGAAAAAAACCGAGGTGATAGTATCTTCGGTTCTTCAAAAACCCTCGGGAAGGATGGTCTTTGCAAAAGTCAATTGACGCGCTTATAATGGCTGCCGGTAAAGGCAGCAGGTTCAGGAAAAAAAAACAGTTTCTTCCTTTTGAAAATGGAACCGTTGTTTCCGTAAGCGCGGGTGTTTTTAAAAAAAGGAAGGATATAAACAGGGTAATCATTGTTTACCCTCCGGATATGCTAAAAGAGCATTTTGTAGAAAAGGGGATTTTAAAGGAAAACTATACCCTTGTTCCGGGGGGAAAGCTGAGGCAGGATTCAGTAATGAGGGGGCTTAAGGCTTCCGGGGCGGATTTCGTGCTGATACATGATGCCGCGCGCCCGGCATGTCCCGGGGAACTGATAGACAGGGTAATAAGCTCTTTAAAGAAAAGCAGGGCCGTGGTTCCGGCCCTTAAACCGGTTTCCACCGTAAAGTATAAAGAAGGAGACAGTTACAGGGATCTTGACAGAGAAAAAGTCATATATGTCCAGACGCCCCAGGGCTATGACAGGGCAGAATTGCTGAGGGCATACAAACTTAAAGGAAATAGGGAGTATACTGATTCTTCAACTGTTGCCTGTGAGGCGGGGATGCAGGTGAAAACGGTGAAAGGCGCTGCGGAAAACATAAAACTGACCTACCCGCAGGATTACAGTTATTTAAAGTTTCTGGGGCGAGAGAAAAAGCCAAAAGTATAAAAGTATAACCCCGACATGAAGAGGAGGTGAGATGAAAGTAGGGATAGGGTATGATATTCACAGGCTGGTAGAGGGAAGAAGTTTAGTTCTTGGCGGAGAGGAATTAGAACATGAAAAAGGGCTGGAGGGGCATTCCGATGCGGATGTGCTGATACACTCGGTCTGCGATGCTCTTCTGGGGGCGGCCGGTATCGGAGATCTGGGCAGGCATTTCCCCAGCAGTGATGAGAGGTACAGGGATATATCATCAATGAAGCTTCTCAGGCAGGTTCAGTATAAGGTTGTTGAAGAAGGATTTGAAATAAATAATATTGATGTTACTGTTGTCTGTGAAAATCCCTCGATTTCAGATAAGATTAAAGATATGGAAAGAAACATAATGACCGAACTCGAACTGACTAACTTCAGCATAAATATTAAGGCAACAACAAACGAGGGTCTCGGGAGCGTCGGCGCCGGGGAAGCTGTAGCATCATTTGCCGTGGCGAGCATTAAGGAACTTTAAGGGGATATACTGATGGATGGAATTATTCTGCATAATACGCTTACCGGCAGGAAAGAAGAGTTTATACCGCAGGCAGCAAAAAATGTGAGCATGTATGTGTGCGGGATAACCCCCTACGGGGAGTCCCACGTAGGCCATGCTCGCTGCTATATAATATTTGATACGCTTAGAAGGTTTCTTGAGTATTGCGGTTATAAAGTAAAGTATGTGCAGAATATTACCGATATTGATGATAAGATAATTAATAAGAGCATGCAGACGGAAATGACTCCGCAGGAGGTTTCCGAAAAATACTTCTCAAGTTTTCTTGGATATATGAATAAGCTTGCCGTGCTCCCCGCTCAGGTCTATCCCAGGGTAAGCGAAAATATAGACGGCATAATCAATTTTATAAAGAAGCTGATGGATGAAGAATATGCCTATGAAAAAAACGGCAGCGTATATTTTCGCGTTTCAAGGGCTGAGGATTACGGGGCCCTGTCCGGCCGCAAAAGAGATGAGCTTGTATCCAAAGATGATTCCTTAACGGCTCAGAAAGAGAATCCGGCTGATTTCGCTCTCTGGAAAAAGGATGAAGGACACGGCTGGGATTCTCCGTGGGGAAAAGGAAGGCCCGGCTGGCATATTGAGTGTTCCGCTCTTTCAGGAAAACTTCTGGGCAGCCGGTTTGACATACACGGCGGAGGAATCGACCTTGTATTTCCCCATCATGAAAATGAGATAGCCCAGTCCAGGGCACACAACGGGTTAATTCCGGCTAAATACTGGCTTCATAACGGCATGGTGACGCTTAAGGGTGATAAGATGGCAAAATCCACCGGTAATTTTTTTCTTTTGAAGGACCTGCTTGAAAAAGTCTCTCCCATGGTTCTCAGAATGTATCTTCTGAGTTCCACCTACAGGCAGAATCTGGACTTTGATATGGAAAGCATCGAAAACACATCAAAGGCCCATAACAAGCTCTGCGTTTTTAAAAAGGAGCTGGAAAAATTCCCTCCGGATAATATTGACAGGCGGGATAGAAAAATAAAGGGGGCGATAATCCAGGCCATGCGCGATGATATGAATACGGCAAAGGCCCTGGGCGAGGTCTTCAAAGAGGCAACCCCACTTTTAGAGAAAATCTATTCGGGAGATATCAGCGGGAAAGAAGTGGAAAGAGGCCGGAAAATAGTTAGTTTTGTCCAAGAGGTTCTTGGAATCAGCCTGGAGAAAGAAGAAGATATTGACGAGGGGAAAATACAGCGGATGCTTGATAAAAGAACGAAATTCCGGAAAGAGAGAAAATTCACAGAAGCCGACAGAATAAGGAACGAGCTTTCTGAGATGGGCGTTGAAATTAAGGATACCCCTTCAGGCCCAAAGTGGGTTATCAGGTAGGAGACTGTTTTACTTTAAGCGAACGCAGGCGGTTGAGGGCAAGGGCTGTTTCAATTACCCTCGGCCTTGCGAAATTTCCCTGTATCCCGGGGGCTATTATATCCAGCCCTTCATTGTCTATGCGCTCTTGAATTATATCAAGGGTTTCTTTTAAGGTTTTACTCTCGTCAAAAAGATTGTTTTTCAGGGCATATACGATAATATTGGCAATAGCTCTGAGCTGGGAACTGCTGACAAGCTGATTTACTTTAGTAAGGTCTATAAGGTACTTTCCGAAAGATATCTCGCTCTCTCTGCGCACCTTCAGTTTAACGCTTCTTTTACCTCTTGACGGATCTATGCTTCCTGAAATAGGGGTTCGGGGTATGATTTTCCCAAATCCGCTTCCCCCTTCCGGGTTCCGTTTTGTTTCATGCCTGGAGGCGATATCTTTAGCCTCCGGCGTTACATCTATGCTGCGGTAGCGCTCCATGGCAATAACAGTATCAGCAACCTCAAAATAGTCTCCGCTTCCCCCCATTACAAGCACGGTGGAGATTCCCAGCTCATTTTCCATTTGTTTCACCTTATCTATAAAGGGGGTTATCGGCTCTTTTTCTTTCGAGATAAGCTCCTGCATTCTTTCGTCTCTTATCATAAAGTTCGTGGCGGAGGTGTCTTCATCAACTAAAAGAACCCCGGCTCCGGCCTCCAGCGCCTCCATGATATTCGCCGCCTGGGATGTGGAGCCGCTTGCATTTTCACTGGAAAATGCCGTTGTGTCCGCCATATGAGGAAGATTATTTATGAATGGCGATATATTGACCTTTTCTACAAAACGGCCGTCTTCAGAACGTATGGAAACAGCGCTTTCTTCGGTGACAAGCAGCTCTCTGCCGTCACCGGGTATATGGTTGTATATTCCTTTGGCTATGCCGTTTAGCAGTGTTGATTTTCCGTGGTATCCCCCCCCGGCTATAAGGGTTATTCCTTTCTTTATTCCCATTCCTGTAAATTCTCCGTATTTTTCAGTCTCAATCGATGTTCTGAGTGTCTCGGGAGAGTTGAAGGGCACAGCATTTTTTTCAAGGGGTTTTTCCGATATGCCGCTTTTCCTGGGCAATACAGAGTTGTCTGCTATAAAGGATATTAAATTTTTCTCTGATAATTTTTTTCTCAGCAGGTGCTGTATTTCGCCTGTATCTATGTGTTTTTTCATTCCGGCGGGGTTTATATTAGAGTAATAGAGGCTGTTTTTTACTATAATAGGCAGTTCATCAAATAGCATTTTTATCGCCTGGTAGCCCAAAACCCGGCGGCCCCTGGCGGGAAGGCCCAGAGTAAACCTTACTTCAACGAAATCCTCATTGAGAATGCAGGAGCTTCGCTGAATAATTTCCTGCCCGGGCGCATCAATCTGAATCAGCCCGCTTTTTCCCGAGCCCCTGCCGCCGGAGGAAGATTTTTTTACGGCCTTGTGAAAAGCCCTGGTTATGTAGTCCCGGGAGGCGGTTTTTCTTACTTCCGGGGAGTATGTCTCTTGCGGAAACCCGGCAGCGCTGTTATCCAGCCGTATCCTCATCTTTGAAGGGGCGGCATAGGGGTCTCCCTGGACATGGTCTATATAGAGCGTGAAATTCTCTATTTTGTGCGCGCCTTTTATTGATTTGTAGGCCTTGTAGCCCCTGCCGTCAATATTTTCAAGTTTTCTTTTAAGCATAGTATGAATTATATGGAGAGGTTTTTTATGTGTCAAATTTTAGTTTTGTTTCCGAACCCGGACCCTAACCGAAAGCAAGCAGGATTAACGAAAGCTTTATTATTTATCCCAAAGGAGCTATTCGTCCACTTTCCCCTGAAATACCAAAAAAATTCCCTGAAGATTTTAAAGAAGCCTGTTTAGTATTACCGGATAGTACCAAAGCCAGTGCAGAATTAAGTAGAAGGTTTTTGCAAGGTCTGTTAGTTGAATGTTCCGGAGTTAATTCTGATAAAAATTTATCAAAACAAATAAATGAAGTTTTAGAAGGCAATGAGTTGCAGAAAAACAAGTTGATTATATAAGAAATGCAGGAAATTTTGCAGCTCATCCCACTAAGTCGAAAAATACTGTTGAAATTATTGAAGTTGAAAAAGGGGAAGCCGACCATAACCTTAATGTTTTAGATGCATTATTTGATCTTTATTTTATTCAACCAAAGAAAGTAAAAGAAAGACGGAAAAAATTTAAATAAAAATTAGAAGAAGCAGGCAGAAAGAAAAAGATTACCTCTTATGAGTCAGAATAACAAAAGAATGAATTATTCAAAAGAGTTTAATCTGCTTATAAACAATCCGAAACTTTTCTGTGAGAGTAATTTAAAAAAGTGGATGAAAATACTTTAGGGTTATTATAACCGGTGACCGCGAGAGATACCCTGGAGATGATTTACACTTATGCCGGTTGTGCAGGTATAACTGAGAAAAACGTAAGTCCGCATACCTTTCGTCATACTTCAGCAACGGACCTCCTGCGGGAAACCAGGAACCTGCGCCTGGTCCAGAAGGCATTGGACACTCAAGTATCAGTACCACGCAGATCTATACTCATATCGTAGATGAAGAGATGGAAGAGGCGATAGAGAGGTTTCGCAGCGGGCAAAGGGAAAAACTGAGATGAAATATAATTTGTTTTATACAGGTGGATATGTTAGTAATATATAAGAAGCTTGAAAGATGCGCAATAGGTGTTGCGCGGGAGGTAAGTATGATGCGCCCTGAAGCATCGGATATGTGGAAAACCTTGCTTTTTCGGAAGCCTACCTACCTACCTACCTACCTGTTCTAAAAATTATTTTTTAGGCGCTTATGTGCATTAAGCGCCTGAAAACCGGAAATATCCTTAGCCGCTTTAGGTTTTATAAAACGGCAGCATTGTTGTGTTTGCTGACACTCCTGACGGTTTCCGGGGTTTTTGCCGGAGAAATTGTCCCCGAAGGCACTTATTCTTACGGAGAAAATGTCGGATGGTTTAACTGGAAGCCGACGCATTCGTCTGTAACGGTTTACGATACATATCTTTCCGGATATTTGTGGCAGGAAAATGTCGGCCGGATTCACGTGGGAGACGGACCGGCTGAAGGAGAAAATTCATATTCCAATGATCCCGAAGATGAAGAAGATTACGGCGTAAACCGGAATCCAGAGACAGGAGAACTAAGCGGTTATGGCTGGTCTGAGAACGCCGGGTGGATAAATTTTGCTCCCACGCACGGAGGCATCTATATTACGTCAGATGGCAAGTTTTACGGGGAGGATGAAAGCGACTACGGATGGGCCTGGGGACAGAATATAGGATGGATTAATTTTCTTGCCACCGACCTGCCTCCGCCGGAGATTGAAATAATAACCCAGCCGGATGAATATGAAGATAATGAGGGAAACTCCATAGATTTTCAGGTTAAAGTCACCGATGAAAACCACTCCGATGTTCAACTTTCGCTGAAATATTATTGGAGCGGAGAATATCACGCGGGGACACTCTTGTCGGATGATTTTATTGAAGGCAGCAGGGTGGCAACAGGGACTGTTGTAACTTGCACATGGGATATACTCTCTGACGGGTTGATGGCTGAATCAACTGCGACAATAAAAATAATTGCCTTTGATGTGCCGGGAAGTACCGGTACGATGGTTACAAATATTTTTAATTTTGACTCTCTTGCTCCCCGTAACGTGGAGCCGTCGTTTCCTGAGCCTTACGCGCTGAACATTTCAACGAATGTGACGCTCTACAGCACTCTGGGAAAAGATGCCACCAATGTGTACTACCTTTTTGAAATAGCCGAAGATGACGATTTTACAGTTTCCCTGCAGGATAGCGGCTGGATTGAAAAGAACGAATGGAAACCCGGTGAAGGTCTTCAAAATTCCACCGAATATTGGTGGCGGGTGAAGGCGAAAGATGCCTGGGGTAACACTTCCGGTTATATAGTTGAGTATTCGTCATTTGTAACGGTTGCGCCTTTGGTAACAGAACAACCGCAATTTATGCGTAATGACGGGGTGCTGGGTCCGAAGCGGACCGACGACCCGCTGGTTTCTTCAATAGAGTCTGGGGAGGGGTCTGGAAATGAAGATCTTGTCGTTGACTGGAGTATTCAGGTTTGGGCTGGTGGTGAAAATCTAACAGACGGAGAGTATGAGGCAATAGTGACTCGGACATCAAACGGCGAGAGTTTGTTAGATGAAACCTGGACTTGTTCGGAAATTGAACTGGATCCTGCTGATACCATAGAAATCCGTATATACGCCAGATTGGATGAAGGAAGCTGGGAGGAACAGGCATATTTTGAAACTGAATCGCTTGGAGCAGTAAAGCTGAACGAAAGCGAATGGAGGATTTATTATTATACTGAATATGACACCGGCCAGACAAACGGCGGTAGTACCCGTTACACAAACGGATATTTTCATTGGGGTTCGGAAAATTACGATAGCAGAATAGAAGGAATTTCATACTCATTTCCAGATGCTAACAATCCACCAACGCCTCCCACCGACATATCAATAATTCCTACACTTATGCCCTCTACGACCGATCATATAACCTGCTCGGTATGGGGCTCATCGGACCCCGATGACGGGGATACCGTCACATACTATTACCAGTGGTACAGAGACGGGGAAGCATTTGGAACCGCGGTCTCCAGCGCGACAAATATGCAGAAGCCGGGCGATACCAAGTTCTCTGTCGTTCTGGATTCGGAAGACACCTCCCCCGGGGAAGAATGGTACGTCATCGCCTGGGCTGAGGACGAACACGGGTATGCAAGCACCGGGACAATAACAAGCTCCGTTTTTACCATACAGGAAGAGGAAGATCCTCATCCCGCCCCGTATAATATCAGCAAGGTTTCGGTATATAAGTCAAGCATAACGGTTTCCTGGGAGTGTGACGGTGTGCCCGAAAACGGTTTTGTGCTTGAGGCATCAACAGATTCGTTTATTTCGGTGTCTGCGTCATCTGAAACCCTCGCCAGCCCGGCAACTGTCACTGGCCTTGACGCCAATACGACATACTATATGCGGGTTGGCGCGCAGTATGAAGAAGAAACATCCTGGAGCGCGGAAGACCCGCCGTATCCTTCAACCGCGACGCTTGCTGTGCCTGTGACGGATGCGGAGATATACGCTGTATTCAGCTCAAGCGTGACGCTCAACTGGGCGGCGCACCCGCCGGAGCCTTCCAGCGCTACCTGTTCGGGCTATATCGTCCAGGTATCGACGGACAGCGGGTTTTCAGTCATAGCGGGCAGCAGTATAACATACAGCCGGGATGTTTCAACACTTACGGTAACGGGTCTTGAAGGGGGAACCACTTACTATTTTCAAGTGGGAGCCTATAATTGGAACCTTGTGCCGAATTACGTAACCGTGGGGTCAACCCGGACGCTGGATGACAGGCCGGCGGCTGTGACAAACCTTACCGCCGAGGCGGAATACTCCGGAGATTTAACCCTTAACTGGACCTGGCCGGAGGATATCACGGACGGGTTGTACAGGATACGGTGGTCTACGAATTCCGAAGTTGACTGGATGTATGATTTTGACGTGGATGAGGAGGGGTTCTGGGGAGAGCGGGACGACAGGTACAGCATTAAGTTTGAGACTGATACCGTTAAAGGCGAGCAGCATTCATATACGGTTGCGGACCTTAACGGAGGAGTAACCTATTATTTTGCCTTGTGGACCTCTTATCCCGATAACAGTAACGGGTGGTCCGATATATCAAATATCGCCTCAACGGAAGTCTATAGGGTTATAAGTATATCTCTTTCAACCGATACCTACAATTTCGGAGAAGTGGATGCGGCATCTTCAGCCGTGTCTCAATCCAGCATAACCGTAACCAATAAGGGAAACGTTACACAGAAATATTCAAAATATATCTCATCCGTTGTACTGTTTAACAACAATCCGTCGGCGTGGGTATCAACAAATACCGTCGCCGGACACGACAGGTTTCTGCTCTCTTCCATTTTCCACAAGGTAAATGTCTCGACGGATAATTTTACGCCGGAGGACGATGCTCTTTTATTCGGATATGAGAACAGAAGTGCGGCAGACAATTCTATCTTTACGGATCCTGACGGTGGAGATAATAAGCAGCTGGGTTACGATGTTGCAAAGGGAGATGACAGGTATATGTGGCTGAGGATTGATATGCCCACCACCCTGTCTACCGCTGCACAGCAGAAGATAACAATAACAATAAACGCCCGGGAGTGTGAAGGTGTTGACTAAGATTAAATTGATAATCATTGGAGTACTGTTTTTAGCGCAGGGGGCGTTTGCCGGACTGCTTACGCCTTTTACCGAATGCAGACTGGACTCCGTGAAACCCGGTGAAGAATATATGCTTACAGGCCGGAATGAAGCACCTCTTATGATAAAAAACACATCTGATACGGAAGTAAGAGTCCGTATAAGAGCTGTAAAACCCCCGGTCGGGGAGCTTAAAAAAAACTATGAGCAAATACCGGATATTAACTGGATATCAATTAAAGACGAGTATTTAACTGTCGGGCCGGGGCAATGGGGCCGGACAGAAGCGGTTCTGAGAGTCCCCGGGGGGAGAACACATAGCGGCAAGAGGTACCAGGCTTATATTCATACAGTTACAACCAAAGGCCGCATAAGGGCGGGGCTTGAAAGCAGGGTCCTTTTCTCTGTAGAGGAAAGAAAAGGGTTTTTCAGGAGAATATTCCGGTTTTTGAGATAATGCTGGAAAATGGAATTAAAGGCTGACGGCCTGTTTAAAAAAGAATCAGTATAACCGGAAGTTTAAGGAAAAAGACAGGGATAGTTACAGAAATGGGAGGAGAAAAATGAGAAAAAGAAGACTGATGATTTTTCTGTTTGTTGTAGTTGTATTTAAAAGTGGGATTACTTATGCGAGCGACCCTCTTGAAGGCCCCGACGAATTGGCCCCTACAATGGTGACACTTACGGATATAATGAACAGGATATCTACCGGTACTGCGGCCGGAGACCAGACTCTTTCGCCATCTGCCGGGCCCGGTCCTGCGATGTACACGCTTCAGGAGATTTACGATGCTCTGCCGGGCGGTTCAACGACAACGGCAACCGCTGAAGATGTAATAGATGGTAAAACCTTCATAACCCGCAACGGAGGGGAGATGACTTTTTCGACCGGAACGATGCCGCCCAGTAGGGTTCCCAAGACCGGCCATACCGATTGCTGGGATACTGATGGAAACCCAATTCCCGGCGAGGGCACGGGGCAGGACGGCGATCACCAGGCTGGAGTGGAGTGGCCGGTTCCGCGGTTTACCGACAACGACGACGGCACGGTTACCGATAACCTGACGGGGCTTATATGGACGAAGAATGCCAATCCTACGGGAACAGAGACCTGGGATGATGCGCTTAACTACTGCAATAATTTAGCTGACGGCCAGGCCGGTCTTACCGACGGTTCTTCTGAGGGTGACTGGCGTCTTCCGAACGTGCGCGAGTTACTGAGCTTGATTCATTACGGGAAATATAATCCTGCGCTTAGCGATACTGATGGTACGGGCCATTGGTCGGAGGGTGATCCCTTTAATGATGTTATCTCGGAACGCTACTGGTCATCTACTACAGACCAGGATGTACCAGGCTCCTATGCGTGCAGTGTGAGTTTCGACTTTGGCCTCATAGCCCACCCCACGAAGTCGAGTACGAAATATGTGTGGCCCGTCCGCGGCGGACAATAGGATTATTTGGTCATCTGGTTATTTGAATGATTTGATTATTTTTTGGGGTGCAGGGGGCAAGCCCCCTGCCGGAGACAGACTTTAAAAGGAAGGATACAAAATGGTATTTTCCCACAAATTCAAAAAGAGTACGAGGCGCTGAAAAGAGAGAACCCTGACTGTCTGCTTCTGATGCAGGTGGGAGTCTTTATGCAGGTACAGGATGAGGACGCCCGTGTTGTCGGGAGTTGCGGGACTGAAACTTCAGATGGCCGGCGATCCGGATAATCCTGTCATTCTCGGAGGTTTTCCCAAGAGCGGCCTGGATAAAACCCTTAAAAATTAATTCAACTATCACTGTAACAGGCATATTAAGCGCCGTAGAAATTCCACAGTTATAGCTCTTATTTTTTAAGTTAGAGCAAAGCCGCCCATTTACTTCTTTTTTGGTCAAACAGTATTCAGCGGCAAGTCAAATGAGACACTAAAATTTCCTTTGAAGGGTATGTTTCTTTTGTTTTCCGGGATTTCCTTCCGCGTATCGTGGGCGTTTATAACGAGAGATTCGGTGTCTGGTTATTTGACAGCTCCTCTTAAAAAGTATAGAATTACACTGTTTATATGGAGAAAATCAGGACAATAAGAGGAATAAGAGATATTATTTATCCCGAATCGGAGAAGCTCGGCAGGATTGCCGGTAATGCCTCCGGCATACTGGAGAGCTACGGCTACCGCAGGATATACCTTCCCGCTCTGGAATACACGCGCCTTTTTTCCAGGAGCATAGGGGAAGATACAGATATAGTCTCGAAAGAAATGTATGCTTTTGAAGATAAAAAAGGCCGTCGGATAGCGCTTCGGCCTGAGGGGACGGCCGGCGTTGTCAGGGCAATGATAGAGAACAAGCTTCTCCGGGGCAGGACAAGAGAGAAGGTGTATTATTCAGGCCCCATGTTTCGTTACGAACGCCCGCAGAAGGGCCGCTACAGGCAGTTTTATCAGATCGGATGCGAGGTTTTCGGCCTTGAAGGGCCGAATATTGATGCGGAGATAGCCTGCATTGCTTCGGAAATAGCAAAAGGCTGCGCTGTGGGGGAGTTCGTTTTCAGTATAAACAGCGTAGGATGCGCGGGTTGCAGGAGCTCATACAGAGAAGAGCTTAAAAAGTTTCTTCAGGAAAAATCTGATTCTCTTTGCGGGGACTGCCGCAGAAGGATAAATACAAATACCCTCAGGGTGCTCGACTGCAAGAACAGAAAATGCAGAAGTATGTTTGAGGAAATTCCGCCGTTAGGCGAATATATCTGCAGTAAATGCAGGGATTCATATGAAAGCTATAAAGATCTTCTTGAGGAGATGGGGGTTGTTTTCGAAGAAGATGACAGGCTGGTGAGAGGACTTGATTATTATACGGGTTCAGTTTTTGAACTTAAGGCGAATGATTCCGTTATCGCGGCGGGGGGACGTTATAACAACCTTGTAAGGCAGCTTGGGGGTCCGGAGGTTCCCGCCTGCGGATGGGCTTTCGGTCTGGAAAGGCTTGCAAATAAGGCAAGGATAAAAAAGGTTAATATTCCCCAGGTATATCTTGCCTGTCTGAAGGGAGCGGATTTGAAAAAATGCCGCATGTCGGCTGCTGCGCTTAGAAAGGCCGGTATTTCGGTTGAAGAGGATTATGAGGATTACCCCGCGGGAAAAAAACTTAAGGCGGCTGATAAAAAAGATGCCGGGTGGGTGCTGATTATGGGGGAGAATGAAGCGAATGCCGGAGTTATTACAGTTAAGAAGATGAAGACCGGTGAACAGGAAGAAGTGCCGGAAAATGAGATTGAAAAAATAATTGAAGAGATAAAAAAAACAGAGGAGAAAAATGCTTAAACCTACCGTAGACTGCAGCAGTCTGAGAGCTGAAGATGAGGGGAAGGATGTGGTGTTGGCGGGATGGGTCTCCAGCTGGAGGGATCATGGGGGCGTTATATTTATGGACCTGAGAGATATCGGGGGGATAACCCAGGTTGTTTTTGGAAGAGAGAAAAGCTCCCTGGGAACCGAAAAGGAGAGGGAGCTCATAGAGAAGGCTAACAGCATAAGAAAAGAATACGTTATTTCCATAAAGGGAAAGGTTCAAAGGCGGCCTGAAGGCACGGAAAATAAAAAGTTACCTACAGGCGCGGTAGAGGTGATAGTTGAAGAGGTGGAGATTTTAAATGAATGCCGGGAGCTTCCCTTTGATTTTAAGAACATGGAGGCAGTGGGTGAAAATACCAGGTTGAAATACAGGTACCTGGAAATGAGAAGTGGAAGATTGAGAGAAAACCTGATATTCAAACACAGGTTCTTCAATGAAACAAGAAACTTTTTTTCCGGGAAAAATTTCCTTGAGATTGAAACCCCTTTTCTCACAAAATCCACCCCTGAAGGCGCCAGGGATTTTCTTGTTCCTTCAAGAATGAATCCCGGAAAGTTCTATGCGCTGCCTCAGTCTCCTCAACTTTTCAAACAGATTCTGATGGTCGGGGGAATGATGAGGTATTTTCAGATAGTAAAATGTTTTAGGGATGAGGACTTGAGGCAGGACCGTCAGCCGGAATTTACTCAGCTGGATATGGAAATGTCGTTTGCGGATGAGAAGGATATAAAAAATCTGCTGGAGGAGTATCTGGCAAAAGTTTTTAAAAAACTTATGGATGTCGATTTGGAAAGGCCTTTTAAAAGCATTTCTTATGAGCAGGCCCTTTATAAATACGGGTCGGATAAGCCGGATTTGAGAAACCCCATAGAAATAAAGGATATAACCGATATCGCGCGGGAGTCTTCTTTTATGGTTTTCAAAAACGCGTCGCAGAAGGGTATGGTGAGAGGATTTAAGGTGGGAAATGGGGAGAAAATCTCACTCTCTGACATAGACAGGTTGACAAACGAAATAAAAGACCTTGGAGCTAAGGGGCTTGCCTGGATGCGATTCAGGGATAAGAAACTTAATTCGCAGATAACTAAATTCTTCACTGAAAAACAGCTAGAGAGGATAAGCAGCAGGTTTTCAGCTTCGGAGGGGGATATTCTTTTTTTCGTGGCGGATAAGGAAAGTGTTGTTCTGAAGGCGCTATCCTGCCTGAGGGATAAGTTTTACAGCCCGGATGATAAAAGATATGAATTTGTATGGGTGGAGGATTATCCTCTTTTTGAAAAAGATGAGGAAACAGGGGCGCTTAAATCAATGCATCATCCTTTTACTGCGCCCAAAGAAGATAACTTCAACTTAATAAAAAATAATCCTCTTAAAATAAAAAGCCGGGCGTACGATCTGGTTTTAAACGGATCGGAAATAGGAGGCGGCAGCATCCGTATCCACAGTTTGAAAGAGCAGAAGGAAATCTTAAGGTTACTCGGGGTTTCCTCTTCTGAAGCTGATGAAAAATTCGGCTTTCTCTTAAAGGCGCTCAGCTATGGGGCTCCCCCTCACGGCGGGTTTGCTTTCGGTATAGACAGGCTGGTCGAAAAAATGATGGGGCTTGAATCAATCAGAGATGTTATCCCGTTTCCAAAAACGCAGAAAGCCTACTCGCCTCTGACTGATGCTCCATCTTATGTAAACACTAAACAGCTTAAGGAACTGGGTATAGGGCTTGACAGTGAAGAGACATTAACTTAAAATTCATAAAAAAGGAGATAAAAAATGAAGATGAGAGAAAGTTTTAAGTTGCTGGTTTTTACAGGGTTAGCGGTTCTGGTATTATCCGGGTGTCCGAGAAAGTCTCCGGTGCCGGATGCCGATGTGTCCTTGCTCGAGGCGGAAAGGGCTATAGCCATGGCTCAGTCTGAGATTGATGAAGCAAGAGATGTAGGAGCCGATGTGGAAGAGCCCGAGGAAATGCTGGATGAAGCTAGGGAGATGCTGGATGATGAAGATTATTACGGCGCTAAAAACAAAGCTGATGAAGCCGGCGCACTGGCAAGGAGCCGTAAAGAGAGAATTCTTGCCGAGCTCAGAAGAAAGGAAGACGCCGCAGCCGCCATTGAAAGCGCCGAGGAGCTCATCCGGGAAGCCGAAGAACTTGGAGGAGATGTTTCCGAACCGGAAGAAAAGCTTGAAGAAGCAAAAGAGTATTTTGACGCGGAGGATTATGAGCTTTCTGTGAACAGGGCGGATGAAGCGGCCTCTCTTGCCAGAAGAATTATCGACAGATTAAGGGCGGACACCTATATAGTGGGCACCTGGGAGGAAGACAGGGATTGCCTGTGGAATATTGCCGCTCAGAGAAGAATTTATAACGATCCATGGAAATGGAAAAGGATATACAGGGCAAATGATGATAAAATAACCGATCCGGATTTGATTTACCCCGGACAGGAACTGGTTATTCCCAGGAATTGAAAATATTAAAAAAAACTCTGACCGGATGCAGGCATTTATTGCCGGATGCATCCGGTTTGCTCTTGAGGCTTGCAAATTCTAAGTATGGAAGCGGGTTGTCTTTGTGTATAAGTAAGGGCGAACACTTCTTGGAGTGAGCAGAAAAAAAATAAAAATGGCCGGCTCCCGCGAAGCTTTAGCCGTTTTCGGGGAATATGACAAAAACCTCAAAAAACTTGAGAAAAAAAATAATGTTAAGATATATGCAAGGGGAAATTCGGCAACGGTGGAAGGCAGTAAGGAAAATGTTGAAAAAACAGTCAGCGAGCTTGAGAAGTTGAGGTTTTCCGCTGAAGATTCCGACATGGAAAAGGTAATATCGACAGCCACAGGCAAAAAAATTAAGCCGCTGGGCTCCAAGCAGAAAGAATATTTAAAGGCTATGCAGGAGCGGGACCTTGTGGTGGCAATAGGGCCGGCGGGGACCGGGAAGACTTTCCTGGCGTGCGTTAATGCCGTAAAGAGTCTTCGAACGGGGGAGGTGGACAGAATAGTACTCACCCGGCCTGTCGTTGAAACAGGTGAAAAGCTTGGTTTTCTACCCGGGGATCTGCAGGAGAAAATTGATCCTTACCTGAGGCCCCTCTACGATGCCTTTTATACGATAATGGGACCGTCAAAATTTCACAAGTACGCCAGCGACGGAATAATAGAAATAGTGCCGCTGGCCTATATGAGAGGGCGCACCTTAGACGATGCAATGATTGTGCTGGATGAGGCTCAGAACACGTCTTCGGGGCAGATGGAAATGTTTTTAACAAGAATAGGGTTTAATTCAAGAGCTGTGGTAACTGGAGATGTGACGCAGATAGACCTGGAGAAGAACAGGGTCAGCGGTTTGGTGGAAATACAACAGATTTTAAGAAATCTCTCGGATATAGAATTTGTTTATTTTTCTCAGAAGGATGTTGTAAGGCACCAGCTGGTTAAAAGAATAATAGATGCATATAAAAAGTTTAAAGAAACTAAAAACTCCTAAGAATAAGTTAATATCCGCCCTTGCCGTTTTAATAGGCGTACTGATGCTCTCTACGCTTATAATGTACTTCGGTAACGGGATGAAGAAGATAGCCGGACTTGCTCTTTTTGCAGGAAGCATATTTCTGCTGAGTTATGTTTATTTTAAAATCTTCAACCCGAAATTGCTGCAGAGCCCCCGCCAGATATTTCTTGTTGAAATAGTGATTCTAATGATGATGGCGATTCTGATAGTGGTGTTATCTTCGCAGAGACTGAGCATCTACTTCTTTCCAGCCGGGACTGCGGGGATACTTCTTACCATACTAATTAACCCTGCAACGGCGGGCTTTGCGGTATTTGTAATTGCTATTCTGGCAGGAATTGCCGGGGGGTTTTCTCTTCCCGCTTTTTATGTTGCGGTCGCCGGCGGATTTTCAGCTATATATTCTTCAAGAAAAGTCAGAAACAGAAACGATTTAAACCGCAGCGGGCTTTTTATACTTGCTGTAAATATAATAACCATCGGAGCTCTTGATATGGTTTCGGGCAGTGCGGCAGTTGAGATAGGCGCGAATATTGCATGGGGGGGCGGAAATGCCCTTGCATGCGTTATAATAGCAAGCGGGGTCATGCCAATATTGGAGAGTTTATTCGGGATAACAACTGATATAAGGCTCCTGGAACTGGGGGATTTCAACCGGCCTCTTCTTAAGCGCCTGATGCTGGAGGCGCCGGGGACATACCATCACTCGCTGATGGTAGGCAACCTTGCTGAAAATGCCTGCGAAAAGATAGGCGCAAACCCCCTTCTTGCAAGAGTGGGCGCCTATTATCATGATATCGGAAAGCTTAAAACCCCTCATTATTTCATTGAAAATCAGCTTCATGTTACCGATAAACATAAAAACCTTAACCCGAGCATAAGCGCTCTGATACTGAAGAGGCATGTTAAGGTGGGGCTTTCTTTTGCTGAAGAGTATAACCTGGACGAGGTTATAAAGGATATGATTGCCCAGCATCACGGTACGACTCTCATAGAATATTTCTATAAGAAGATACTGGAAGAGGCCAAAGACGAATCGGATGTTGACAAAAAGGAGTACAGGTATCCGGGGCCGCGGCCAAAGTCTAAAGAGGCCGGGGTTCTAATGCTGGCTGATTCTGTAGAGGCAGCCTGCCGGTCCCAGGATGAACCGACATATTCCAGGATAACAGCGGTAGTTACAAAAGTGATTAACAATAAATTTATTGACGGACAGCTCAATAACTGCGACCTGACTCTTGCAAACCTCGAAGGAATACAGAACAGTTTTCTGAATACCCTGGCTGGAATATATCATTCGCGGGTGGAGTATCCTGAAGACAAAGAAGAAAAGGCCGGGTAAAGCCTTGCTTGATTATGAGGGGGACCCGGGAGAGCTTACCAGAGAGAAGATGGAAAACATCTCGAAGTATGTGGTTTCTAAATACTGGAGAATTAGTGGGTCTCCGCCTGAAAATTTTACTCTGGATATCAGCATCGTTTCCGATGAGGAAATCAGGCGCGTTAACAGGCAGTATCTCGGCAGGGATTCCGTAACCGATGTTATTTCATTTCCCCTTATGGAGGGGGAAGAAATCCCGGGGGAGGGGGTGCCTCTTATCGGCCAGGTTGTAATTTCGGGTGAAGCGGCGGCCCGTCAGGCTGTAAGTGAAGCTCATTCATACACAGAAGAGCTAACGCTTCTTTTTATTCACGGGGTTCTCCATGTATCGGGGTGGGAAGAAGGACAAGAGATTGAAAAATGTCAGAAAAAAATATTAAAGGAAATAAAAAACCGGATATTGTAAGAAGCTTCGAGTATGCGCTAAGGGGCGTTTTCTATGCCTTGAAAACTCAGCGTAATATGCGCATACATATGATACTTGCGGTGCTTGTTTTGACGGTCTCTCTCTTCTTGCGCCTTTCAAGGTTTGATATGGGGTTGGTGGTTATCGCTATTTCCGTTGTTTTGATAACCGAGCTGATAAACACAGCCTGCGAACTTACAGTTGATATGGTATCCGGTAAACATAAACCCGCGGCAAAAAGGGTTAAGGACCTTTCAGCGGGAGCGGTCTTTTTTTCTTCGGTTTGCGCCGGAGCGCTCGGTTACCTTGTATTTTTTACCAGGGGAAGTTTTGAGGCGCTCGAAAAGTCAATAGTTATTCAGAGAATTTCCGAGTACCCGCCCCATATCGCAGCGGTGGTTCTTTTTGTGATAATTGTTTTCTCAGTCTTACTGAAGGTTTTTAAAGAAAAGAACTTTAATATACGGGGCGGCATGCCCAGTATTCATACTGCCGTGGCTTTTTCACTCTCTGCCATGATTTACATAGTTTCGGCAAATATCTATGTTTTTATCCTGTCGTTTTTTCTTGCATCCATGGTGGGGCAGACCAGGGTTTCAGCCGGGATACACAGCATATGGCAGGTTGCGGCGGGGGCCCTGATAGGCCTGGCGGCTACGGTCTGGATTTTTCAGCTTATATTATAAAAAATGTGGGTATATATAATACTTTTTTTCCTCCTGCTTTTTTCCGGTTTTTTTTCCTCTCTTGAAACCGGTTTGCTGGCCCTTGGAGATGTGAAAATCAGGCAGTGGTCCCGGACTAAAATGGGGGAGCTCTCTACCTGGATTAAGGAGCCGGCCTCCGTTATAACGGGCATATTATTCGGGAATAACCTGATTAACATTGTTTTTTCCTCTCTTTTTACTGTTCTGGTCGTCAGGGTCTGGCGTGTTCCTGAAAAATTTACCGAGGCTGTCTCAATCATCTTTTCTTCGCTATTAATACTTACTGCGGGAGAGATTATACCCAAAACTTTTGCCAATACACACCCTGACAGGGTAGTGAGGAGTTTTTACAGGCCTTTTATGGTTTTTTACGCAGCATCGGGAAAACTGATAAATATGCTCAACAGGGTGTCTTTTGCGCTGGTAGGTGATATAAAAAACAGGAGGGAAAAACCGGTTTCCCGCAGGGAACTCTCTATAGCTATGGAAGAGATAAAGAAAACAGGCGTGATTGATGATGAAAATTCAAAGATGCTCTCAAGGGTGCTGGAATTAACTAAAAAACCGGTTGGAAGTGTGATGGTTCCCCGCAGATCCGTTTACGCTATAGATATAAACAAAAGTTATAAAAAAATAATGTCCTTAATAATTAAAAGCAGGCACTCCCGTATACCCGCTTATCGCGGCAAATTGGATAATTTAAAGGGGTTTATTTATGTAAAGGATGTTATAGGGGAGTTGAATAAGAGCGGGAAGGTAAACTTTGAAAAAATTATGAGGCCGGTATATGAGACATATCCGGGAAGGGGCTGTCATTTTCTTTTTCATGAGTTAAGAAAAAGAAGGGTTCACTGCTGTATAGTAAGAAGCGGCCGCCAGGTGGCAGGCCTCGTTTCAATTGAAGACCTTATTGAAGAGATAGTGGGAGAAATATACGATGAATACGATTTTAGGCAGTCTGATAATTAAATTCGCAGTACTTGTTTTTCTGCTGATAATGACAATATTTTTTGTGATGTCGGAAACCTCGCTGACTGTATTAAGAAAGACACAGGTAAAAAGGCTCATAAGAGAAAAAGGGGTGAAGGGCCTAATGGCCTGGAGGGAGAACCCCAACCGGTTGCTTACAACAACACTTGTGGGAACCGCTGTCTGCGTGGTGGGGGTATCAGTTTTAGGTACGTCTATAGCCCTTGAAATAAGCAGGGTAACGGATATTTCCGCTACGGCATCTACGGTTGCAAGTACGGCTATTATTGTAGCAGTAGTGCTTGTTTTCTCTGAAATAGTGCCGAAAGCCATTGCCAGAAGAAATGCGCAGAAGGTTTCCGCCTTGATTATAAACCCTTTAAGGGTAATTGATTTTTTGATATCCCCCGCGGTCAGGTTTTTTATGGGAATAAGCAACCTGGTGATAAAGGCCTTTGGAGGAAAATCGCTGAAAGACCAGCCCCTTTTTGCTTTTGAAGAGATCAAAGGCCTTATTGAAATGGGGGTGAAGGAGGGTGTTTTGGCTTCCGCAGAAAAAAAGATGCTTTCCCAGATAATGGAATTCGGTGACACCGTAGCCAGGGAGATAATGGTTCCAAGCGTTAATATGAAGATACTCAATATTGAAGAGGAGCCCTCTGAACTGATAAAGAAGGCAATAAACTTAAGGCACTCCAGGATACCTGTTTATAAAGGAAGTAAAGACAATATTACAGGTGTTTTGTACGTGAAGGATATCCTCTCTGTTCTGGTCTGTGACAGAAAAGACAGAATAAAGGATATTATAAGAAAGCCTTATTTTGTTCCGGAAGAGAAAAAAATAGGCCCGCTTTTAAAGGAGTTCCGGCAGGGAAGGGAGCATCTGGCTGTTGTAGTGGATGAGTACGGGGTAGCTTCAGGACTGATTACAATAGAGGATATTGTTGAGGAGATAACCGGCGAAATATTTGATGAATATGACATACGAAAAAAAAGAATAATGAAAATTGACCGGAAAACCTGGGACATCTTTGCCATAGAGGATTTAGATAAGATAAATGACACTCTTAATATAAATCTTCCTGAAGATGAGTATGATTCACTGGGAGGGATGATTATGGCTCAGTTGGGCCATGTTCCCGACGAAGGGGAGGAGTTGAAATATAAAACCTACAGAATAAAGGTTCTTCAGGCTTCTCCCAAGAGAGTCATAAAGGCCCGCTTAACCCTTGATAAATAGATTCTCCTGAAAAATTTAAATCGGATGTTGAATAGATAAAATGCTTTTTTGTATAGATAACTTTATTTTGGTATATTTTTATCGTAATGGAAAAAAAATCATCTGAAGATAAAGGTTATAGAAAAGAATCCGCCGGGATAGTAATAAGAAGCTATGATTACGGGGAGGGGCACAGAATAGTGTCGCTTTTTACCCGCAGGCTGGGAAAGGTAAAGGCGGTTGCCAGGGGCTCTCGCAAGACGAAATCAAGGTATGCCTCGCTTCTTGAGCCGGGTTCTGAGAATATTTTTTCATTCTACCGCAAGCCCGGAAAAGATTTATATACACTTACCGGCTGCAGCGCTATTAACCAGAATTACAGCATCAGAAGCGATATGGCCCGCTTTGGTTATCTCTCGCTCATACTGGAGGTAGTGGATCTTCTATACATGGAAGATGACCCGGATATGAATTTATATAAATGCCTGAAAGAGGCGCTCGGACAAATAGAAGGCCCTTTTTTCAATTCAGAAGCATGGCTTTTTGTTTTTAAGGCCCTGAAGTATGCGGGTTACAGGCTTGATTTTTTCAGATGCGGCAGCTGCTTTATGAAATTTCCCGAAAAAGCTGTCTTTTCTCCGGAATCCGGCGGGATTATATGTGAAAAATGCAGCCGGCTTCAGGAAGGGTGGTCGGTTTCCGGTAAGGCCTTGAGGAGCATAAGAAGATTGCACCGCAGGGAAATGGAATTTAACCGGGAAAGGGAAATTGGAAAATTGGTGGTAAAATATATAAAATACGAGTTCGGCAGGGAATTAAAATCAATGGAATTTTTGAAATTATTTGAAAGAACAAAATGTATTTCCAGGACTTAATTAACAGGCTTAACCGGTATTGGGGAGAATGCGGGTGTCTGATAACTCAGCCCTATGATATAGAAAAAGGAGCAGGGACTTTTAACCCTGCCACCTTTTTTTATGTGTTTATGAAAAAGCCGGTCAGCGTTGCTTTTGTTGAACCGGTGAGAAGGCCGGCGGACGGGCGCTACGGGGATAACCCCAACAGGCTCCAGCATTATTATCAGTACCAGGTTATTTTAAAACCCGCTCCCGATGATGTGCAGAAGCTTTACCGCGAAAGCCTGAAAGAGCTTAATATTGATATTAAATCACACGACATAAGGCTTATAAAAGATGACTGGAAGTCTCCCACCCTCGGGGCATGGGGGCTTGGCTGGGAGGTCTGGCTGGATGGACTTGAAATAACGCAGTTTACTTACTTTCAGCAGATGGGAGGTATCGGCCTTGAGGAAATCCCCGCCGAGCTTACTTACGGCCTTGAGCGGATAGCAATGTTTCTTCAGGGGGTTGACAGCGTATTTGACATAAAGTGGAACAGGGATTTTACATACGGCGATATACATATGGAGGATGAAAAGCAGTTTTCAGCATACAATTTTGAAGAGACCGATCCCGGTCTGCAGAAACTGCTTTTTGAAAAATATGAGAGCAGGTGCATGCACCTTCTGAGAAAGAACCTGGTGCGGCCCGCATATGATTTTGTGCTAAAGGCTTCTCACGCCTTTAATCTGCTTGATGCAAGAGGGGCTGTCAGCGTTACCGAAAGAAACAGGTATATTGAAAGGGTGAGAAAAATGGCTAACGCCGCCGCGAGATGTTTTACAGACAATGAATAAATATCCGCTGCTGATCGAAATAGGGTGTGAGGACCTTCCCCCTGCAGATGTTTCCTATATTGAGAAGAACGCCGCCGGGGTTTTATCAAAAATATTGGAAGAAGAGCGGATAGGCTTTAGAAAAACAAGTCTTTTTACAACCCCCCGCCGCATTGGTTTTCTGCTGGATTCGGTGAATTCTCATCAGGATAGTATGGAAGAAAAAGTAAAAGGCCCGCCATGCCGTATTGCTATAAATAACGGAGAACCGACAAAAGCCGGTCTGGGGTTTGCCTCAAGAATGGGCGTTGATTTCAGTGAATTGATACAGGAGGAGACCCCTAAAGGCAAATATCTATTCTGCGTCCTGCGTCATAGGGGAAAACCGGTAAGGAAGAAGCTGGAAGGGATTGTGGGTAAACTAATATCATCATTGGAGTTTCCCGTAAGAATGAGGTGGCCCGGCTGTAAATATTCATTTCCCAGGCCTATACGCTGGATCACCGTAAAGATGGGTAAATCTTCAGTAAGATTCAAAATGGGCAGTTTGAAAAGTTCAAGAAGCACAATAGGGCATTATCTTTTTGCAGACAGAAAAATAGCCTTATCGGATGTTTACGAATATGAAAAGAAACTCAGGCATAACTATGTTATTGCCGACAGCGAGAAAAGAAAAAAAGCCCTTGAAAATTCAATTGAAAGGACATTAAAGTATTCAGAATCCAGTGCGGAAATGCTTCCTGACCTGCTCGAAGAGATTAATAATTCCCTCGAGTTTCCAACGGGAGTAAAAGGGTCTTTTCCCGAAAAATATCTTTCATTACCTCAGGAAGTAATAGAAGCCTGCCTGGTGCACCACCAGAAATATTTTCCGGTAAAAGATAAGCAGGGCAGGCTGTTAAACTCCTTTATCGGGGTCAGGGATGGCATATCCCAGGATCTTGATTCAATCCGCAGGGGATATGAGAAAGTCTTAATTGCGCGTTTGGAGGATGCGGAGTTTTTTCTCAAAAAGGACAGAAAATCCTCATTAAGAAAAAAAGTGGATAAACTGAAAGGAATTGAATTCACCAGGGATTTGGGGACGCTTTACGATAAAACCGTAAGAGTAAAGAAGCTTGCGGGTTTTTTGTCAGATATTTCAGGAAAAAAAGAAAGTTTCAGGAAGACAGCCGAAGAAATAGCTTTCCTTGGAAAAGTGGACCTTACCACCCTCATTGTGGGAGAGTTTCCTGAGCTGGAGGGGGTTGCAGGCAGGATATATTCCCGTATGGATGGTGAAAGCAAAAAGATATCCGAAGGGATATTTGAGCACTATAAGCCAAAAACCCGTGAGGACACCCTGCCATCTTTTGATGAGGCAGCTGTTGTGGGGGCATGCGACCGCGTTGATACACTTACCGGCAATATAGGCAGGGGTGTGGAGGCGACCGGCTCGCAGGACCCTTTCGGAATAAGGCGTACATGCAGAGGGCTTTTGAGAATTATCCGGAGTTCGGGATGGGACCTGGATACAAGAATAATTTTTAACAGGTCTGCAGAATTGTTTAAAGAACAGAAAATGGAGCTGGATTCGGATAATTTAAAAAAACTGGATGAATTTTTAGTAAATGAGATACTTCGGTATGCGCAGGAAAACTTTCAATATGATGTTGTCAGATGCGCGGCAGCTCCGGGTTTTTATAATATAACAAGGTTCTTTAAAAGGGCGGAATCTGTAAGAGGGGTAAAAGACAGTAAAGGATTTGATTCGCTTATAACGGCTTTTAAGAGAAGCGCAAATATTTTAGATCAGGCCTCGGATAAAGGTGTGAAGGTTTTTTCGGAATGTGATGCGGGAAAGCTGGTGAGTGAAGCCGAGAAAAATCTCTTTGATCGAACTGAAAGTGCTTCAGTAAAGGTAGAGGAAAGCCTTAAAAAGAATGATTATACCGGGGTTTTTAATATTCTTGCTGATTTAAGAGGCCCCATTGACAGGTTTTTTGACGAGGTTCTTGTAATGGACCCGAAAGAAGAACTTATGAAAAACCGCCTTGCTCTTCTTAAGGGTATAACCGAGTTGTTCTCTCCTGCAGGGGACGTTTCAAAATTGGAAATAAAAGGAGATTAAGTAATCCGGCCGCAATTTATCTGATTCCCTGAGGAAGGAATTATGATATGGCAGGCAATTAACGTTGGTGATATTACATCCGCCGGAAAAATTCGGGGTGATTTGACAGACCCGGTAAAATTAATATATTATGCACAAGTAAGATTTTGAGAAATGACTGAAAAAAATTAAAAAAAGGAGTTAAATATGAATAAGGAAAAAAACATTTATTTTTTCGGAAAAGGAAAGGCAGAAGGTTCCACGCAGATGAAAGAGCTCCTCGGGGGCAAAGGGGCCAACCTGGCAGAGATGGCTAATATAGGCCTTCCTGTTCCGCCGGGGTTCACCATTACTACAAAAGTATGCGAGTATTACTCTAAAAACCAGGAGTATCCCGGGGGTTTCGAAGAACAGCTTAAGGAAAACCTGGAGAAACTGGAGAACGAAATGGGTAAAAAGCTCGGTGATAACAACGACCCTCTCCTTGTTTCAGTAAGGAGCGGAGCAGCACAGTCAATGCCGGGAATGATGGATACTGTACTTAACCTGGGGCTTAACCCAACATCTGTTCAGGGAATGATTAAGAAAAGCGGCAACCCGCGTTTCGGGTGGGATTCATACAGAAGGTTTATTCAGATGTTCGGCAATGTGGTTATGGCTATTGACGGTGAAAAATTTGAACACAAAATAGAAGAGATGAAGAAAAAGAAAGGTGTTGAAAAAGACACCGATTTGGAAGCCGAAGACATGAAGGAGCTTGTGGGCATCTTCAAGGAAGTCTACAAAAATGAAACCGGTGAGGATTTCCCCAATGATCCCTTAGTTCAGCTGCGCAAGTCCATAAATGCGGTTTTCGGCTCATGGAATAACCCCAGGGCTATTACATACAGGAGGTTAAATAATATAACCGGCCTTCTCGGAACGGCTGTTAACGTGCAGGCAATGGTATTCGGAAATACCGGATCAAAATCCGCCACCGGAGTAGCATTTACAAGAAACCCGTCTGACGGCAGAAATCAGTTTTACGGTGAATATCTTACAAATGCTCAGGGGGAGGATGTTGTGGCAGGAATAAGAACCCCTCATTATATTACCACGGCTGACTCGAGGGAGTGGGCCGAGGCCCAGGAAATGAGCGAGGATGAAAGAAAAAGAAATTTCGCTTCGCTTGAAGAAACCATGCCTGAATCATACAGGCAGCTTGCAGAAATAAGAGAAAAACTAGAGAATCATTATAAGGATGTTCAGGATCTTGAGTTTACAATTGAAGAGGGCGAACTTTTCATACTTCAGACAAGAACCGGAAAGCGTACGGGAACTGCTGCGGTAAAAATTGCAGTGGATATGGTTGATGAAGAGGTAATAGATGAAAAAACTGCGGTTATGAGGGTTGAACCCAAAAAGCTTGATGAGCTTCTTCATCCTCAGATTGACCCGTCTGCAAAAGTTGATGTTATAGGGAAAGGGCTTCCGGCTTCTCCCGGGGCGGCGGTTGGAAAGATAATTTTCAATTCGGATGATGCAGAAAAAGCGGCGGAATCCGGTGAAAAGGTAATACTCGTAAGAAATGAAACATCCCCTGAAGACATAGGCGGAATGAGCGCTGCAGAAGGCATTCTTACAGCTAAGGGCGGTATGACATCTCACGCTGCTGTCGTAGCGCGCGGCATGGGAAGCCCCTGTGTAGCCGGATGCGGCGACCTTGCTATAGATTACTCGTCAAAAACCTGCCGGTTTAAGGATAAGGGTTTTAAAGAAGGGGATTGGATAACTATAAACGGGTCCACCGGTGAGATTATCGGTGATAAAGCCCCGCTTGTAACACCGGAATTGACCGGAGATTTTGCAAGGCTTATGGAATGGGCCGATAAATTCAGAAATATGGGTGTGAGGACAAATGCGGATACACCGGAAGATGCATCTAAAGCGAGAGAGTTCGGGGCAGGCGGAATTGGCCTATGCCGGACAGAGCATATGTTTTTCGGAGAAGAAAGAATACCTGCCATGCAGCGCATGATACTTTCTGAAAAAGGAGAGGAGAAAGATGCTGCGCTAAAAAAACTCCTGCCCTACCAGAAAGAAGATTTTATAGGTATCTTCAGAGCAATGGAAGGGTTTCCTGTTACTATAAGGTTGCTGGATCCCCCGCTTCATGAGTTTCTGCCCAAATCAGATGAAGATATTGAAAAACTGGCCGGAAAATTAGGGGTGGAAAAAAAGAGGGTGAAAGAAAAAATAGAATCGCTTGAAGAGCTTAACCCTATGTTAGGTCACAGGGGATGCCGCCTGGGAATAACGTTTCCCGCAATATCAAAGATGCAGACAAGGGCTATAATAGAAGCCGCCTGTGAACTGGTCGAAGAAGGTGTAAAGGTGGTGCCTGAAATAATGATTCCTCTAATATCCACAGAGACAGAATACGAAAACCAGGAAAAAGTGGTTCGGGAAGAAGCCGAGAGGGTAATAGAAGAAAAAGGCGTTAAGGTTGATTACAAGGTTGGTACTATGATAGAAATACCGAGAGCATGCCTTGTGGCTGACAAAATAGCCCGGTCAGCTGAGTTTTTCTCGTTCGGAACAAACGACCTGACTCAGATGACATTCGGATTATCCAGAGATGACGCGGGCAAGTTTTTACCTGAATATGTGGAGTCTTCAATTCTTCCGAATGACCCGTTTATGGTTCTTGACCAAACCGGTGTCGGCGAGCTTGTCAAGACAGCAGTGAAAAAGGGGAGAAAATCAAGTAAGGGTCTGAAGATAGGAATTTGCGGTGAGCATGGCGGTGAACCGTCTTCTGTAAAATTCTGTCACAGAACAGGGCTGGATTATGTGTCGTGTTCTCCATACAGGGTGCCTATTGCAAGACTCTCGGCTGCGCAGTCTGCAATTCAGCAGGAGCAGGAAAAAAACTCCGGCAAAGAACCAAGCGGAAAGAAAGAAAAAGTTCTCACTTAAAAGCGAGAGCTATAAATTCTGTTATCTGAAAAAGTGTAAAGTCAGCGCTTTTTAGTGACTGCGTCTGCAGGACAGATATCCTCTAAAATACAGTTTGAACAGAAAGGCCGCGACGCTTTACATATATTTCTTCCGTGTTCAATTAAAAGGTATGTGGATTTTATCCAGCACTCCTTAGGCAGCTGCTTCATTAAATCCTTTTCAATAACATTGGGGTTTTTGCTTTTGCTCAGGCCAAGCCTGAAGGAAAGTCTTTTAACATGGGTATCTACGGCTATTCCTTCCGAAATGCCATATGCGCCACCCAGAACAACATTAGCGGTTTTTCTTGCCACGCCCGGAAGTCTGGTAAGGTCTTTGATGTTCTTAGGGATTTTCCCGTTGAAATCTTCCTTTATTTTTTTTGCGCTGCCTAAAATGCTGCGGGCCTTGTTTCTATAGAAACCGCAGGATTTTATATGTTCTGCAAGGTCTTCAAAATTCATTTCTATGTAATCTTCAAGTTCGGGGTGATCTTTGAAGAGCACGGCTGTGGTCTTATTTACCCTTTCGTCTGTGCACTGTGCAGAAAGGATGGTGGCTACAAGAAGCTGCCAGCTGTTTGAAAAATTTAAGGCAGTGCGCGAATCCGGATACTCCTTTTTGAGCCTGCAAAATATCTCTTCGGTTTTTTTCATTCGTTTATAAAGGGTTCAGGTTTTAAGGCTTACGGTCAAAATAAGGGTTTTTGGATGTTGCCGAAAGGGGAATGCCCAGAGCCATGCGAATATCATCTCCCATGAGGCCATTTTTTACAACCGTGTACCCGAGGGTATACATTATTCTGTTATCCACATGAAAATCTGAAGCTATACCGCAGGCGGAACCTACCGCTATTCCCAGGTCTCCCGAGTTATAGGCGCAGGTGATGTCTTTACTTTTGGCGGATTCGCAAGTGGGGTGGCCGCAGAACCCGCAATCAAGGTTCAATGTGGAGTATCGTGTTCCTATAACTAACGCTGAAAAAGACTTCCTTACCGAAGAAGCGTCGCGCTTGAAAGTATCCGGCCTTTTGGTCGATTTTCCGGTTGTTTCCATCTGGTCTGCGAGTTTATCCAGTTCGTTTTCTTTAAAGACCTTAATGACAAGGTTATCCTCACCCCTTGCTTTGGGTGCGGTTTTGGCCGCCAGCGCCATCATTTCCGATATGTTAATTACTGCTTTTTCTATCTCGTTCATTTAACTCTCCTTTAAAAATACT
The DNA here is from genome assembly GCA_003553445.1 of Elusimicrobiota bacterium. Taxonomy (GTDB): domain Bacteria; phylum CG03; class SLGR01; order SLGR01; family SLGR01; genus PWEK01. Next base: position 7,522 of record PWEK01000065.1, on the reverse strand, counting down.
CTCTCGGTTCCGTACCTCTGATAAAAGGCTGCAGAATAGAGTTTTCTGCGAATTCGGATGCAAGTTTGCCGGTGTCGGGGTCAAAGTTTACAAAAATAATGTCATCGGGTACGGGAAAATCAATTACAGGTGTATGGGCCAGGGCCCTTTGTTTATAGGTTGTCCAGATAGGCGCAGCTAAAACCCCGCCTGCCTGGCCCTCGCCCAGAGAACTGCGGTCATCATATCCTACCCAGACGGTTGTAACAAGGTTTGGAGTAAACCCGGCAAACCAGGCATCTGAAAAATTATCTGTTGTTCCGGTTTTGCCTCCGTGAGGCCTGTTCAGGCGCCTTGTATGTATACCGGTTCCATACTCGCATGCCTGTTTAAGCAGGTTTACCATTATAAAGTTTGTCTGGGGGGAAAGCACCTGTTTTTCACGTGTCCTGTTTTCAATGATGGTGTTTCCGGCATAATCCTCAACCCTTGTAATAGAGTACGGCTCGGTCCTTATTCCGTCATTTGCGTAAACGCCGTAGGCGGCGGTTATTTCAAGTGGAATAAGTTCTCCGCTTCCAAGCGCCAGCGAAAGCGACTGCGGCATACGGCTTCTTATCCCCATCTTTCTTGCGTAGAATTTGGCTGTCACAGGCCTTATCTGGTCAAGCAGGTCCACGGTTGATCGGTTTATGGAGTTTACCAGGGTGGTTCTTAATGTTATTTCGCCCCGGGAAGTGGGATAGTAGTTTCTGGGAGCCCAGAGCCTGTTTTTTAATCTCTCAAGGGCCTGAACCCTTTTTCTTAATTCTTTCTCTTCTTCGGTTTCTTCCCTCTCTTCGTCGTTGTCTTCTTCATCTTCTTCCTCAAACTCATCAATCAAATCAAAACTTATGCCGAGGTTTGCATAATCGGTGGTGTTTTCAAGAAGACACCATCTTCTTCCGTCGTTGTAATACACCCTGGGTTCGTCTTTGAGTATTGATGCAGGGGTATATCCTTCATCTATGGCGGCTGTAAATATAAATGGCTTGAATGCCGAACCGCTCTGTCTGCGGGCCTGCGTTGCCCTGTTAAACTCAGATTTTTCAAAGTCGCGGCCTCCAACCATAGCTCTTATATGACCGCTTCTGGGGTCTATGGAAACAAGAGTCCCCTGAACCTCCTGGAAAGTTGATGTGGAAATTTCTATTTTATCGGGGTCTTCTATATCTTTTTCCTCCATTTTTTCTTTAAGAATCTCCCTCTTTTTTCTTTCATCAAAAGAGCTTAAATGGGCTTCAATGCTTTTTTCAGCGGCTATCTGCATATTCATATCCAGGGTCGTATGTATTCTGAGCCCTCCACGGTATAGCTTCTGTGCTCCGAATCTGGGGAGAAGTTTGCGCCTTATATGCTCGACAAAATATGAGCCCGGCCTTGTCTCCCGGGCGTAAGTGCGCACAGGCAGCCGGTGGCTGTTGGCCCTGATCTCCTCTTCTTCTGTTATGAATCCCAGGTCTCTCATTCTTCTGAGGACCACCGAACGCCTTCTGTAGGCCCGTATGATATTTTTCTGAGGGGAGTAGTTGTTGGGAGCCCTGGGAAGCCCTGCCAGAAGAGCGGATTCAGCCAGGTTTAATTCATTTACCGACTTGTTGAAATATACCCTTGCTGCCGCTTCCACGCCGTAGGCTCCTTCTCCAAAATAAATCTGGTTTAAGTAAAACTGGAGTATTTCCTGCTTTGAATACTCCCTCTCTATATGAATGGCAAGTATAAGTTCCCTGATCTTCCTTGTAATTGTTCTCTCGGGCGTAAGAAACATCACCTTGGCAAGCTGCTGGGTTATGGTGCTTCCTCCCTGCACAATATGTCCTTCCCGGATGTTTCTTATAAATGCCCTGACAACACCACCCATGTCCATCCCCCAGTGGTTAAAAAAGTTTGTATCTTCGATTGCCAGGACGGCATTCTGAAGGTCAACCGGTATTTGATTTAAGGGCACCAGAGCCCGTCTTTCCCAGAAAAGCTCATCTATAAGAACCCCGTTTCTGTCGTATATTTTTGTTGTAACATCCGGACGATACCTTGCCAGCGATTCCGTGGAAGGGAGCCCCTCTGCGAAGGAAAGAAGTGTAGAATACCCCCATATTACAGCTGCCGAAGCTGTAATTAAAACAACAGGTAATAATATAATTTTTTTTCTTCTCATTATATAATTAATTATAATTATAATATCCGCAATATCAACATCGCTTCCGCTTTAATTAAATTGTTCTACAACAGTTATGCGAATCTTGATTAAGCCGGGGATTTTTATTAAACTTAACACCTGAAAGGAATCTTACGGAGAATAAAAAAAAATGAGTAAAATAAGCAAGAAAAAACAGTGGGAGCTGATAAATCGCGGAGCCGCGGAAATAATCGGGGAATCCGAGCTTAAGGAGAAGATAGAGTCAGGAAAAAAGCTCAAAATTAAGTTCGGCGCTGACCCCACATCACCAAACCTTCATCTGGGCCATACGGTGGTTATGCAGAAGCTGAGGCAGTTTCAGGATTTAGGTCATGTCGTCGTCTTTATAATCGGCGATTTTACTGCTATGATAGGGGATCCGTCAGGAAGGACAAAAGAAAGGCGCCCCATGTCCAAAGAAGAAATAGAGGAGTGCCTCAAGACTTACGAACATCAGATATTCAAAATACTGGATTGGGAGAACCTTGAAATTGTGAGAAACTCCCGCTGGCTGAATGAAATGGGCTCGGAGGGGCTGATAAAACTGGCTTCTAACTACACCGTTGCAAAAATGCTTGAAAGAAATGATTTCAGCGAGCGATATAAAAAAGGAGATCCCCTGGCGGTTTCGGAGTTTTTATATCCCTTGCTTCAGGGATATGATTCCGTTGTGGTGGAATCTGATGTGGAGATAGGAGGCACAGATCAGAAATTTAACCTTCTTGTTGGGAGGGATTTTCAAAAAACAAGCGGGCAGAAACCGCAGGCAATAATGACCATGCCGCTTCTGGAAGGCACCGACGGTGTGAAGAAAATGTCTAAAAGCTATGGAAATCATATAGGCATTGATGAGCCTCCTGAGGAAATTTTTGGGAAGGTGATGTCCATTTCTGACGAACTTATGTATAGATATTACACCCTGCTGACCCAGGATAATATAGATAAAGTTAAGGAGGGGCATCCCATGGAGGCAAAAAAGAAGCTTGCCATGAGAATAGTTAGCAGATTTCACGGTAGAGAGGAGGCTGAAAAAGCGTTTTTGAATTTTGAAAAGGTTTTTTCAGAAGGGCAGTTGCCGGAGGATATGCCGGAGTTCTTTATGGAGAAACCCGCAAAAATAACGGATGTTATCTATGAGAGCGGCCTTGTTGATTCAAAAAGCCGGATAAAACGCCTGATAAAGCAGGGAGCCGTTACAGTTGATGGTGATAAAGTCCGGGATTTTAACCTTGTTCTTAAACCTAAGTCCGGGGCTGTAGTCAGAGTAGGAAAGAGAAAATTTCTTAAGGTTATCAGGAAGTGAGCAGGAAAAAAAACATATTATGGGCTCCCTGGAGAGTTAAATATGTAACAGAGTCCGATGACATGGACTGTATTTTTTGCGAGAAACCACAGCAGGAGAAAGATAAAGAAAATTATATAATCCACCGTGAAAAAAACTGTTACGCTCTTTTAAATATCTATCCCTACAATAACGGGCACACAATGGTTGCCCCTTATATGCACTCCGGGGACATAACTGAAATACCCGAAAAGGTTTTTTGTGAAATGATGGGCCTGGTTCAGAGGCTTACAGGCAGAATAAGAAAAAAAATGGGGGCGCACGGATTCAATATAGGCATAAACCAGGGCCGCCCGGCCGGCGCGGGTTTCGACGGGCATATACATGTCCATATCGTTCCACGCTGGGATGGGGATACGAATTTCATGCCTGTGCAGAGCGGGGTAAAAGTTATCCCGGAATCGCTTGATTCCGCATACAAAAAGCTCTCATTTTAAAGATGAGCATAGAAGAGTTCTCTTTCGGCAGAGTTGTTGTTGAAGGCAGGGAGTTTAAAAATGATATTCTTATAACCCCCGGAGACATTTTAAACTGGCGGCGTGAGAAGGGACATTATTTACAGGAAAAAGATTTAAAAAAAATCTGGGATTCTTATGAGTCTATAGATGTTTTTATAGCGGGAACTGGTGTAAACGGAAAAATGAAAGTGGAAACTGAAGTAAAGAAGAGATGCGAAAAGCTCAAGATAGAGTTAATTAAGCTTGATACCGGGCAGGCGGTTAAAAAATTCAACCTGATGTCAAAGGAAAGATCCGCTGCCTGCGGGCTGCATCTTACGTGCTGATTTAAACGGAGTGAAGTGTTAGTAGTTATACGATAAAGGAAGTTATTAAAGAAAGGAGAACTGAAATGAAGATTAACTACAGAGAAATAGGGTTGGTGAATACTAAGGATTTGTTCAAGAAAGCGGTATCCGGAGGGTATGCCATTCCGGCGTACAATTTCAATAATATGGAGCAGCTTCAGGCAATTATAATGGCCTGTGTTGAAACCTCCTCCCCTGTAATACTGCAGGTATCTTCCGGGGCCAGGAAGTATGCAAACCAGACGCTTTTAAGGTATATGGCGGAGGGCGCTGTAGAATATTCAAAGGAGCTTGGAGGAGATATACCGATAGCGTTAAACCTTGATCACGGAGATACTTTTGAATTGTGCAAGAGCTGTATTGACCTTGGTTTTTCGTCGGTTATGATAGACGGCTCACATCATCCCTACGAGAAGAATGTTGAAATTACTGCAAAGGTTGTGGAGTATGCCCGCCGGCATGATGTATCGGTTGAAGGTGAACTCGGTGTTCTTGCCGGGATTGAGGATGATGTAGTAGCGGAAAAGTCAACATATACGAGGCCTGAGGAGGTTCAGGATTTTGTAAGTAAAACCGGGGTGGATTCACTGGCTATTTCTATTGGCACATCGCATGGAGCCAACAAGTTCAAACCCGAGCAGTGCACTAAAAATGAAGAGGGTATATTCGTGCCGCCTCCGCTTAAGTTTGAAATACTTCATGAGATTGAAGAAAGACTGCCGGGGTTTCCAATAGTTCTGCACGGCTCTTCCTCGGTTCCAAAGAACCTTGTCGATATAATAAACAAGTATGGCGGTAGTATAAAAGACGCCGTGGGGATTCCCGAAGATCAGCTGCGTAAAGCCGCAAAATCGGCGGTCTGCAAGATTAATATTGATTCGGACGGCCGGCTGGCAATGACAGCTGCAGTGAGGGAGGTTCTCTCTGAAAAGCCGGAGGTTTTTGATCCCAGAAAATACCTTGGGCCGGCAAGAGAGTCATTAAAAGAACTCTATAAACACAAGATAATTAATGTCTTAGGTTCAGCTGACAAGGCCTGAGTCTTAAATAAGGGGCAGGGAAGATTCCCTGCAGAAAAAAAGGGTATTATTTGATTTGAGTGGAAAAAGCACAATACTGCTGGTGGATGATTCGGCTTCTGTGCGGCTTATTGTAAAAGCATGTTTTACTCCCTTTGAGGTGATCTTTCTGGAAGCCTCCACCGGCAGAGAAGCCCTGAATATATTAAAAGATGTAAACGTAGATCTTTTAATACTGGACTATACAATGCCCAGTATATCAGGGGCCGAGGTTATAAAGGAAATGGAAAACAGCAAAGAAATGAGTACAGTGCCGGTTATACTTTATACCGCCGGGGTAGGGCAGACCGATGTGGAAGACTGGCTCAAGAGAAGAACTTCGGCCTTTCTTGAGAAAACGGATATCGGAGATGACCTGATACCTACGGTAAAGGAGATACTGGGCTCTAAACTAAAAAGAAGGACTGAGCTTTAATATCACAGGCCCCGATAAAGCGGCTGGGTTTAATAAGGAAAGGTTCAACCTTGTGGAATTTATGTCACTTTAGGGCTTTTGTTATTAATAAACCCTGAGTAAAGTGTTGGTAATCAGCGCTAAGAGAAGAAACCGGTTTGAGGCGGAGAGATTAATCATGGTGGAAGAAAACAAAGTGAAAGCGTTATTAAAGAGAAAAGCAGAGGAGGTCCCGTCGGTTAAGAGCTTTTATTTTTCTCCTGTAGAGAAATTCAGTTTTAAGGCGGGACAGTATGGATTCTTCAACTTTTCAGTGGACGGAAAGAAGTACTCAAAACCCTTTTCCTTCTCTTCTTCTCCCCTTAAGTCATATGTAAGAATGACCACTATAATAAGCGGCTCCGAGTACAAATCCGCCCTTGATTCGCTTGAGGAGGGCAGGGAAATAGAGATTGTTGGGCCTTATGGAAGTTTTGTTCTTGATTCTTCAGCAGGAAAGGATATATGTTTTTTAGCAGGAGGAATTGGCATTACGCCCGTAATGAGCATGCTGGAATATCTTTTGGAAAGAGATAAAAGTCCCGAGATGTTCCTTTTTTATTCTAACAGAACTGTTGGCAGAATCGTTTTCGGGGAGGAATTATTTGAAATGCAGAAAAGAATAGGGCCTCTTAAGTTGATAAATACGATAACAGAAGGCGCCGGTGAGGAATTTGAGGGAGAAACCGGCTATATAAACAGTGAAATGATTGAGCGCTACGTTGAAAATCCATCCGTAAAACACTATTACGTCGTGGGCCCGCCGGCCTTTAATTACGCTATGAAGAACCAGGTGGTAAAGAATCTTGGAGTTTTAAACGAAAGGGTAACCGGGGAGGAGTTTGCCGGGTATTGAATATGCCGGTTGTCACAGAGATATAATCAGGAAATTATTCGGATGGGATGCGCTGCCGCTTTAATATCTTTTAACGATCAGGTTGCGTAAGTCTAAGGCATTGAATATAATTAAAAAGGTAGAAAGAGAAAAAACAGGGAGGAATAGGTAAATGAACGATTATAAAATAACGCTTTCGGAAAGTGAGATACCCCGGCGATGGTATAATGTACAGCCTGATCTGATAACAAAACTGCCGCCGCCGTTGAAACCTGACGGGACCCCAATAGGCCCTGAAGATCTGTCGGCTATATTTCCGATGGAGCTCATAAAACAGGAGATAAGCCAGAAAAGATGGTTTCAAATTCCGGATGAAGTTCTGGAAATTTACAGATTGTGGCGGCCTACACCCTTAAGAAGGGCATACCGCCTGGAAAAAGAACTGGGGACACCCGCCAGAATATACTATAAAGATGAAAGCGTGTCTCCGCCGGGCTCCCATAAACCCAACACAGCTGTTGCCCAGGCGTACTATAATAAAGTAGAGGGTATAAATACCCTGGCTACGGAAACAGGCGCTGGACAGTGGGGCAGCGCGCTGGCGTTTGCAACCCGGCTGCTGGGAATGAAGTGCAGGGTCTATATGGTAAGGGTATCTTATAATCAGAAGCCATACAGGAAAATACTTATGAAGACATGGGGCGCGGATTGCTATCCTTCTCCCACAGATAAAACTGAAGCCGGCAGAAACATACTTAAAGAAAATCCGGATTCACCGGGCTCGTTAGGAATAGCAATAAGCGAGGCAGTGGAAGATGCCGCTTCCCATGAAGG
>PWEK01000103.1 GCA_003553445.1 Elusimicrobiota bacterium | reverse complement strand
ATCTGACTTGATCTTAATGTCATTAAGATCAAGTCTTTTAGGGTGCGCGTTAAGCTCCATAAAGCAGTTGTTATCCCCGGCCGCTTTCAGAATTTCTTTCATATTTACTTTATAGGGCTGCCTGTCATTGAGCATTCTTCCGGTAGGATGACCCAGTATATTAAAATTCCTGTTTTCCATCGCTTTTATTATTCTTTTCGTCATTTCTTTTTCAGTCATATTAAACTTATAATGCACCGAGCATACGGTCAGATCAAGCTTTTCAAGCACGCTGTCGGAAAGGTCAAGGGTTCCGTCAGCCATTATATCAACCTCGATAGAGTTGAGTATATGGATTCCCTCTATTTCCTCGTTAAGCCTGTTTATCTCTTCAATTCTCTTTTCCAGGGTTTCTTCATCAATCCCCCCGGCTATCGCAACCTGCCTCGAATGTTCGCTCACCGCAACGTAATCATAACCCCTATCCCTGCAGCCTTTAACCATTTCCTCTAGAGTGTTTTGCCCGTCCGTAAGGTTAGTGTGCATGTGAAGGTCTCCCCTGATATCCCCCGTTTTCAGCAGCTCCGGCAGATTCCCTTTTTCAGCCGCCTCTATCTCACCGCGGTTCTCCCTCAGCTCGGGGGGAATATAATCAAGGCCAAGCCTGCGGTAAACACTACTCTCGCTCTTTCCGGCAACCCTCTCATCCCCCTTAAAGACACCGTATTCATTAATCTTCAGCCCCCTGCTAAGCCCTCTTTTTCTTATTTGGATATTATGTTCCTTTGAACCGGTAAAATACGATAGGGCGGCCCCAAAACTTTCTTCTGCAACCACCCTTAAATCAACCTGCATTCCCGAGTTAAGCAGAACCGAAGAACGGGTTTCTCCTTTTGATATGACCTTATTTACTCTTTCAAAGCCGACAAACCTGCGCATCAGCATATTTTTTTCTTCCGCGCAGACAAGTATATCTATGTCACCGACCGTCTCCCTGCACCTTCTCAAAGAACCGGCCACCTCTATCTTTTTTATCCCCCCGCCCTCTTTTAAATAATCTATTAACTCTTCAGCGGATTCCCGCGCCTGCGCTATAACAAAAGTGCCCTCGGTTTCTCTCAACCGCTCTATGCTCTCAATTATCGCCTTCTCTGTTTTCTCCCCCAATCCCTCAAGCCCCCTTATCCTGCGGTCTCTCGCAGTTTTCTCCAGCTCATCGAGAGTTGTTACGCCAAGCTCCTCATTTATTTTCTTTAATCGCCTGGGGCCCAACCCCGCCACATTCATCATACGGCTCATATCTCCCGGAAGCTCTCTCTTTAGCTCCTCGAGTTTCTCAAATTTTCCCGTTAAAGCTATGTCTTTTATCTTTCCCTCCAGGTCACTGCCTATGCCCGGAAGCTTCGACAGCTTTTCCCCCCTTTCTATCATATCAGATACGCTTTCAGTCAGGTTTTCAACCGTACGGGCCGCATTCCTGTATGCCCTTATTCTGAAAGGATTATCCCCCTTAATTTCAAGAAGATCCGCTGTCTCGCTGAACATCCTTGAAACATCATTATTATTTAATCTCATTATTATTCTCCCGAATATATTCACTTCTCTTCAAGCCTACTTTCAGCCAGACTGTTGACTTCATTGAGCCTATCCGTAATCTCTCTCTGCGCTTCTTCCATATTCCGAAACCCCTTCAAATAGAGGGGCTTACCCTCAACTACCACTATATCGTTAAAGGGAAAGGGGATGACGGTCCTGTCCCAGCTTCTTAATTCAGTCTTTCTTTTAGCCGCCCAGGCAATGGGAACCAGGGGACAGTCTAATTTATCGGAAATATAAGCCGCCCCTTTTTTGGCCTTAAGGCGCGGGCCTCTCGGTCCGTCTGGAACCATGGCAACAACATGCCCCCTCCTGAGGCAGCCCATCATCTGCACAATTGACCTTGCCCCCTCTCTGGGAGAGGAGGCCGTGCCCCGGATTACCCTGTGGCCCAGCCACTTATTTGTCAAAGCGGCAATATCACCGTCTTTTGAAGTTGATAGAAGAACCCTGATAGCCCGGGCCCTGTGAGAGTACGATACGAAAAATATATGGCGGTGCCAGAAAATGTAGACAAACGGCCTTGCGGGAATACTTTCTTCACCGATATACCTTACCCTGCTTGTCCATCCGACAATTCTTAAGTAAAGAATGAAAATTACTGCAAAAATGTATGCCCTCATCGTAAAAATTAACCTGCCTAAATCTATGATGATTTTTTTACCGGAATTGTCAAACTAAAATAAAGTTTTTCATTTCTTTAGAATATAACCGGGAAATTTCCTTAAAGGCCATGCATCGGGCCATAAATTGAAAAACCCCTGTACTCCTTACCGTTTATTTTTAAGCGGCAGGTTCTCAAAAATAGTGTGGGGTATCATTATGGCTATAATCTCAAGGGCTATGATTAAATTATAAATAGAGCCGGTAAAGAGGGCTATGCCCGCAAACCCCCAGCAGAGTCCGGCTGCCTCGGGATTACTGAGATACCTGTATATCCCTCTTTCTTCCACAGGTACCTCCTCCCTGAAAAAATTAATCCCCAGGGACCTTTTTGCTCCCATAAGATAAAAAGCCCAAAGGCTCACGGCGAAGCCGGCGAGGGCTATAATCCCCCCGGCTGCTTTCAGAAAAGCTATATTATGAAATTCCGGGTGCGGCTCAAACTGCAGAATCAGAAACATTACCCCCGCCAGAGCCCACAGGAAAACCGTTGTTACAGCATGTATTGTAAATCCTTTTTTACCGAACCAGGCTGTAAGCCTTTTTCCTTTATACTCCAGGTAGAGAAGTAATGTCTCTACCGCTATGGCCGTAAAAACAGCGGCGGCGGTTATTATAAAGATATTCATATTATTTTCTGCTCCTTCTTAATATGTCCCAGAAGGCGCCGCGGGCGCCTTTATCGATTTCCTCTGAAAGAACCCTGTTTTCATTATAGTTATAATTTTTACTCTGTCCGAATGAAAACATAAACCTTTCGTCCCCGGCCGTAATTTCTTGAAAAAAACTGAATATATCGCCTCTTAATTCAGATGAAATATAAAACACCGGTTTAAGAAAACCCCTGCTTTTTCCGACATCCCCTTTAATGTTTCTATTTTCTTTAAACCCTTCCTTTTTTACAATCCCATGAAGGGGCGTACCCGGGTAAATCCTTAATCCGAGAGCTATTCCCGCAACATCGGGTTTGATTTCCTTTACCCTTTCTATTGTATCTTTAACTGTTTTTCTGTTTTCCCCCGGGCCCCCTATAAGCATATCGAACATGAAGACAAGCTCCGCTTCCCGGCATGCCTTTCCCGTATTCTTTAAATCCTCAGCCCTGTGCAGTCTCCCGAGGTTTTCCAGGACAGAGTCACTGGCGCTGTCCGAGCCGAAGTTTATTCCCTTACAGCCCGCCTCTTTCATCATGCCGGCCAGGTATGAGTCAAACCTTTCGGGGGAGCAGTAAGCATACCAGCTTATTTTCCTGTTCAGCCCTTTTTTTATAAGCTCCCGGCACACGTCAATCGCGTGGCCGTAGGGAATATTAAACTCACTGTCCAAAAGGTGAAAACAGTCAACCCCCTTTTCCATCAGGGCCTCAAACTCTTCCGCTGCGCTTGAGGGAGACCTGAGCCGTATTTTCTCACCCCTGCACAAAGGATCGGCGCAGTATATGCATTTCCCCATGCATCCCCTCTTTGTTTCAACCGAACCCATGCCGCCCATTCTGAAATAAGCGGGGTTATCAAAAAGGTTTCTGCGGGGGCTGAAATTTTCAACCGGAAAATACTTTCTCGGGTTTATTATATAGCCGCCGTTTTTTCTGTAGATAAGGTTCTCTACATTCTCCGGATCGGGAAAAGAATTTATAAACTTAAGCATTGCTCCTTCACCGTCCCCGCAAATACCGTAATCCGCATCCAGATACTCCATTACTTCCAGGGGCATCACCGAAAAACCCGCTCCTCCGAATACCACCGGAGTGTCGGTATAGCTTTTGATCTCTCTGTATATATCTCTTATACGGGGAAGAAAAAAAGAAGAGGAAGGAAAACTGCAGTCATCTGTATTCCTTATGGATATGCCTATAAAATCCGGGCGGTTCTCTCTGAGGGTTTTCTTTATATCACCCGAGAAATTTAAATCCCCAATCTCGACATTTATCCCGTTTTTCCTCAGATGCTCCCCCACATACTCCAGGCCGACGGGCGCAACCGGGGGAGAAAGAGTATTTACATTCAGCAGAAGGACCTTCGCAGCCAACTAGACCCCTTCCCGGGCATACTCGCAGCATATGCCGTCTCCGGTATCCATTACCGGGCAGCCATGGCAGAGGGGCCTGGATTTGCAGTGAGTATATCCATGACGGACAATCAGCGCATGATATTCATTATAGAGATACAGGTCCTGCGGCAGGTTTTTCATGAAAAACGACCTTATCTCGTCATATCCCACGGATTCTTCTATTATACCCAGCCTGGAAAGAAACCTTTTTGTATATGCATCGCTCACAAAAGTCAGTTTATTTCCGGCATAAAGAAGTATGCTGTCGGCGGTCTCCTTTCCTATGCCCTTAATATCAAGCAGCTCTCTTCTGAGTTCTTTCATCTTACGGGAAAACATTATCTCTAAATTTCCCCCGTAGCGTTCTTTAAGATATCTGCAGAAGTTTTTCAGCTTGATTGTTTTCTGGTTATAGAATCTTGATGATTTTATCCTTGAAGAAATCTCCTCGTGTTCTGCCTCAAGTATCTTTTCACAATCCAGAAGCCCGTCTTTCTTAAGAGACTCCACAGCCCGCGAGGCGTTTTCCCAGGTAACATTCTGCGTAAGAACAGCGCCGACAATTATCTCAAAATCTGTCTCTCCCGGCCACCATTTGCCCGGACCATAATAGTTAAGAAGGCTGTCAAAAATCCGTATAAGTTTTTTCTCTTCATTCATCCAGTTTATGCAGCAAGTCCAGATTCATATCCGCAACGTATTTATCCAACCCTTGAGAGCTGACGGCTTCCCCTTCCGAAGTTATCATAAAAACCTCATATTCCTCCATCTCTTTTATAGCTTCAAGCCCCTCCCGTACCCCCATAACCATTACAGCCGTAGCCCATCCGTCCGCGGTCATTGCCTTCGGCCCTATGACCGTAGCGCTCACCACTTCCTCGGAAGGATAACCTGTCTGAGGATCAATTATATGATGATACCTGTCACCCCCCTCTTCAAAATAGCGGTGATAGTCACCCGACGTAACCACTGCTCTGTCGGAGACTTTAAAAACCGACATGTTTCCCTCGCCCCGGGGGTTCTGCAGGCCTATGCGCCACTCCCGTCCGTTCTTACTGCCCAGAGCATAAATATCCCCGCCGGCATCTATCAGCGCCGAATCAATCCCCGCCCTCTTCAGCTCTTTTATTCCTTCATCCACCGCATACCCTTTTGCAATACCCCCCAGGTCAATGCCAAGCCCTTCCACAGCGGAATAAACACGTCCGTTTTCAATTGAAATATTATCATACCCCACTTTTTTAAGCGCTTTTTCAATCTGTTTTTCTTCCGGTATCCCGGAACCCTCTCCGTATATCCCCCAAACCTCAAGAAGCGGATAAACTGAAGGGTCAAAGGCCCCTTTGCTTTTCCCGGCAATCTCAAGAGCCTCCTTAACAACATTCGCTATTTCATCATCCTCTATATCTCCGCCTTCCCTGTTGAAACGATACAGCGGAGAGGTTTCACTGTGTATGTTAAACTTGCTCTCAACCTCCCCCATTCTTTCAAATGCACTCCGGATTGCTTCCTCTCCCCCCCTTTGCGAGGCCCAAACGGTGATGCTGCAGTAGGTATTAAAAAGGATTTTAGTTTCACTCACCTCTTCCCTCCGGCAGGCTGATAAAGAGAAGCTCAAGAATATAATAATTATAATATATTTATTGAGTCTACTTATATTAAACATTTTAACCCTCCAATCAGGTTAATTAAGCAGGGCCCCGGCTCGCCCTCATTCTGAGAATCCTCTCCCTTAGAATTCATTCTGCCGGAAGCCTCATTTCGACTTCGGTTCCTTTTCCGGGAGCGCTTTTAATATTTATCATCCCGTTATGACGCCTTAATATCTCTTTTGCCATAGGCAGTCCCAATCCTATTCCCTTGGCCCTTGTTGTGTACGTGGGGTCATAAACGGTATTTACCGCTTCGCTGCCCATGCCGCAGCCGTTGTCGCTTACCTTTAGTGTAGACACCTCATTCTCTAAAGAACAGCTTACAGCGACAACCCCGTTTTTCCTGTCCACCGCGGATACCGCATTTTTAATTATATTCCTTAAGGCAAGACCGAATTTCTCCCTGTCTGCGTAAATATATTCCGCTTCCGGTTCAATATCCACATGAACCGCTATCGTCTGGGGTACATCCAGGGAATCTACTGCATCATCAACAAGCTGCCTTATATTAATCTTTCCTTTGATGAGTTTAATTTTCCCTGTAAAATTTATCAGGTTAGAAAGTTTTTTATCGATTGTTCTTATTTCGCGCGACAGAACATCAAGGTATTCAGCGGCTTCGGGATCCCTCACATCTGCATAGTTTTTAATGTAATATGTGACATTTTCTATGCTTGAAAGAGGCGTCCTTAAGTCATGAGCGACGCCTGAAGCCATGTTTCCAATCAGGGCAAGTTTTTCAGAATATAAAAGCTTATTTCTCATTTTTCTAAGCTCTATAAGCGTCTCAGTGAGCTTATTATTCGCCTCCACCAGCTTATCACAGTACCTGTCTTTTTCTCTGAAAGCATGAAGCAGATTCATGTTCTGCCCGACATACTGAATCAGATCATCTGTTTCGGCTGGTTTTTTTATATAAAAAACATTATTTCTGTGTATCAGTTCAGGGGGAATATTTTTTCTTTTTAAGGCAAGTATTAAAAAAATATATTTTTTTCCCTCTTCGCCATAGAATTTCTCCAGCCTGGCGCATACCTCTTTTAAGTCTGTTACTTCGGCATCAGCAATTATTACATCATAGGTTTTTTTCTCAATATCCTCCGCGCAGCCCCCAAAGCCCGGTGAAAAATCAATCCTGTAACCCGATTCTTCAGCTGCTCTTTTAAAATCCCCGTACACCGAGGGCTCTTCCTGGCAGAATAGAATTCTGCCTGCCTTTTTTTCAGTTTTCAACTCCTGCTTATCCTTCATAGATCTCACCTTTTTATCCTTGACAGGTCCCTGGAAACTTCAGTTATTATAATAAGCTTTTTACAATAAAGTGTCAATTGAAAAACCCGGGTGAAGTATTGACTTAGTATGGAAATAATATAAAATGTTATGTAACACGCAATTACTTCTCACTATAACCTTACTGGCCTCCCCGGGATTCTGTAGCTCTTTTAGATTTCACACAGATTTCACATTGCATGAGGCTCGTTTCATATTTTTTTCACATTACAGCGGTATCCTTAAAGTAAGCTATGTGAAAGACAGATTTACCCAGCACAAATTTTTAGAAAAAAGGAGGTGGTGCCAAAAAGAAAAAACATACGGTCTTGAAGGATTTGAGAAAAGAAAAGGAGAATAAACAAAAATGAAGAAACTATTATTATTAGCAGCGGCGGCAGTACTTGTCTTCCCCCATGCAGCAAGGGCTGGAGGAGAAGGAAGCGACTCGTTTGAGGCAAGCGCTACCATTGGCGGAGTATCAGATTTTTCGCTTCAGATATATGATGCGGACGGAAATGTAAAAGACGGTGATTTTGAATTCGGCGAAATAACTGAGGTCCTTAGCAAAGCGGATGATTACGTAGGCGTTACTGTAAACAACAACTACGGCATATGGAAAGTGGACATCTACTCCGACAATTTCCCTGATGGCGATGCCCCTGAAGCGGCCCCGTTTGACACAAGACAGTACGGCGGTCTTATTAATGAGGAAACAGATGACGACGGAAACCCCCTGGGAAGACTCCCGCTTTCATGGGCTGTATACCCGGATCCCAGCTGGGGAGAAGAAGAATCCCCCGGAAATCCGATGGAAGAACAAGTCGTGGAATGTATAGAAGGTGAAGAGCACATAATCACGGCTACCCGCTGGACGGTACTTAAAGACAAGGCTGACGGCCAGCTGCCCGGAGAACCGGAAGGCGCCGGCACATGGGAAAAAGCCCAAAAGGAAGGATATGCATCTATCGCTTTCGGAAACAGCAGAAACTACGCGAACCTTACCAACCCTATATTGTATGAACAGGACGAAGACGGCAACTACATTTCCGAGGAAGTTAACGAAGTACTCGAACTCGTATCGCTCGGAGACGAGGTTACCCCGGTAGATGGACAAATTCCGGAGTTCTACGTATTCCTGCAGGCATGGGAAGATGCAGTAGCAGGCAGTTACAGCGGAACAATCGGAATGGATATGTATCTGGAATAAACTGGCAATACCGCTTTAACCCGCCCGCTTTTGGAACAACTGCGGGCGGGAGGCGGAATTGGAATTTAACGAAATGAAAAAAACCTTAACGGCATTAATACTGTATTTTTTAACCCCCGGAATCCTCACGGCTGGAATAAGCCTTGACCCCGGAATAACCGAGCTTACCGTAAAACCCGGAACACCCTATGAGGGAAGCATTACGGTCGGAAACTCTACCGATTACCATCTGGACATAAAGGTTGAGCCCGAAAACTGGCTCAAGCGGAGGGGCTTTGAGAACCACCTTTCTGAAATGGATCCGGAAGAATGGATTTCAATACCCTCTTCATTCAGTATTAATGCCGGTGAGGAAAAAGAAATACAGTACACATTAAACATACCTCAAGACGAAAGGATACAGGGGCAGCTGGTTGCCATGATATTTTTCTCCCCTCAGACCGAAAGCGAAGGAATATCGGTTCAAAACAGGTTCGGCGCAAGCATATACAGCGCAATAAAGGGCACCGAAAATATTTCATCTGAAATAACCTCTGAAAGAGCATCTTCCGAAAGGTTTACGGTAAGGGTAAAAAACTCTGGCAATGTTCATATAAGGCCCCAGGGGTATGTGATAATATATGATTTATTCACTGATGAAGAAACCAGGAGGTTTCCGCTAAGAGCGGGCAACCCGATTTTTCCTGGAAGGTCACACAGCTTCAGCGCCCCTTTCGGTGAAGACCTTCCGAACGGGCGTTATATTGCCCAGGCAGTTGTTGAATACGGTATGATTTACGGTGAGAAGAGAACAATAAAAAGCGAGGCGGTAGAATTCAGAAAATGAAAAAAAGCAGAATAATTCTTTTAACGGTCTTTTGCCTTTTGATGATACCCGCGGCGCTGCTGGCGGCATACAGCGTTGAGCTAAACTACAGAGACGACATTGAAGGAGAGGACCCGGCGGAGAACCTCACCTTCCCTTTTATAGAAGCGGATGATAACGCCATAACCGATGAGGATAACCCTCATATACCCGCCGATCAGTACCTGGCAATCACACTTGAAGGCCTTTATGAGGCCGAGATGGAAATATATACAAATAACTTTCCGGAGGAAAGCCCCTCAACTGATGAATGGGGCTATCAATACGGCGGTATGGTAAACCGCCCCCGGCGCGGCAGGGCCGAGCTTCTCTGGAGACTATCAAATCAGCCGGGCAGGCTTATCCCGGGAGGACGCCCGGGAGAAGAGCCCTCTTCTGACAGGTTTGAATGGAAATACATTAAAGACAAAGCCGATATTGATATTCCCGAAGCCGAGGGAGACCAGTCCTGGGATGAAGCCCAGAATGCGGGATACACCAGGGTATCGCTATCGACAGAAACATATATTTTCTTTGAAGGTAATTTTTTCCAGGCCGGAGCGGGGGAGTACAACACCGTTGTTCACCTCGATTTCTATGAGATTACACCGGTAGATCCGGAACCTGAACTGGAATCCGTAAGCATGGAGATGGACCAGAGCGGAGGAACCCTTACAATGGAGAACGGCTCCTACCTGCAAATACCGGAAAACTCCTTTTATGATGAAGACTTAAATGACGGCAAGATAACAATTACCCTCTCGGAATCCACAGAAACTTTCAAGGCCCCCCGGCAGGCGGCAGATGAAGAACCGGTACGGACTTACAGGATAGAGCCCGAAAACCTGCGGCTGAGAAGAACCGCGGAATTACAGCTTTATGCAATGCCTACCGCGGAGTTTAGAACCGGAGCGGCGGTTATGAACAACAGGGGCATTAAAATATTCCTGCGGGACAGAAGATTTGATGAATGGGAGCTTGAAGGAGGAGAAGACAGTCCCCTTGACGGGAAGCTTTTCCTTAAAGGAAGCCTGAGAGAATTCGGAACCAGGGCTATATATCAAACCAAACCGTTAACAGATGACGATTTCCGTCCCCGAAAGCGCATCGTAACACCCAACAGCGAAGCGGTTTTTCAGGCCCTTGACGGACAAAACACGAAAATAAAAATTTATGATGTTACGGGAAGAGAGGTACGAAGAATCGGCTCCGATGACAACTATACCTGGAACGGGTCGGACAGAAGAGGAAACTTTGTAGAAAGCGGAA
Source organism: Elusimicrobiota bacterium (assembly GCA_003553445.1). Classification (GTDB taxonomy): domain Bacteria; phylum CG03; class SLGR01; order SLGR01; family SLGR01; genus PWEK01. The sequence goes on along the minus strand of PWEK01000103.1, from coordinate 49,181 downwards.
TTTACATTTATCAGTTTAAGGTGGAAATTGAAGGAAGCACAAAACTTATTTCCGGAACACTGGCGGTGGCAAAATGAGAAAATACAGATACGCAATATTAATTTCTTTATTTACGGTTTTAACGGTTGCCGGACCATCGGAGGCCGCATTCAAAGACCCCGGATGGGGAGCCAGGCCCACCGGCATGGGAGGAGCATTTACAGCGGTGGCCGATGATTCGAACACCATGTTTTTTAACCCTGCCGGCCTTGCGAACATAAAGACATACGATGCCTGCGCCATGCATGCCGGATTATTTACCGGCCTTGACGAAGTCTCCATAGGGTTAAGCCTTGTATCTTTCGCAATGCCCCTTCATAACTCCGGAGGAGCTGGAATTTCCTGGACCAACCTTAACGCCCGCGATTTATACAATGAAAATGCCTTCACGGTTGCCTACGGGCACAGGTTCCTGCCCAATCTAAGCGGCGGAGTCGGACTCAAATACCTGGGGCAGGGGTATACGCTGGACAGATACGCAGAAGAAGATGAGGTTTTTAAAGACGGGGATTACTCAGATGCTTTTACTGCAGACCTCGGCCTGCTGTATAAGCCGCAAAGCGATATCACGCTGGCCCTCTCAGGCATCAATGTCATACCCGCTGATATCGGGAGGCAGTACGAGGACATAGTACCAACTGTAATCCGCGCAGGGGCAGCATACAGAATTCCAAACATGGTTATTATGGATCAGTTGCCGGTAAGAAATATTGTCACGGCAGTGGATTTCTCCTGGCGTTTTCAGGACTGGGGAGATACCGAAGATAAACTAACGGTTAACATGGGGGTAGAGGCCTGGCTGCTTGACGAAATGCTGCCGGTGAGGGCCGGAGCCGATTTATCCGGCTCGGGGATAAAAAACATTGCCCTGGGAACGGGCTTTTTAAAAGAAATTAGTGAAGTAGAGATGAGTATCGACTACTCTTTTATGCTTCCGGTAAACAGCGTGAGAGATACATACGGCTCTCACAGGGTATCGCTGTCGGGGAAGTTTTAAGAAGATGATTAAACTGTCTCTGACAATTCTTTTCCTTTTTCTCTCAACCCGGATTTCAGCTTCTGCGGCAATGGAGTCGGAATACATCAATGCAACAGCATTTGTCCCCCAGCCGGTATTACTTAAGGAAGAGCTTTTTGATGATTTTAACTCAAGGCACTGGTGGGGAGAAGCCGGGGATGCCCCCGCCCCTACCGTAACATGGGATTATTTTTCTTCTACCGGAGAACCATTTATGAGGGTCCGCTGGGACGATGCCGACTGGCACTGGTGGAACTACATAAGAACCGACTGGATTTTCAACAGGGAAGACTGGACCTCCTATGAAGGAATGAGAGTGGATGCTTATACAACAATAGACCTTGATGAACAGGACGTAGATAGTATAGGCATAAAACTGGAACCCAGATACGACGGGGATGATGACCCCTTTGATTCTACAATACAGGACATTCCTGCATCACTGCCTCCGGAAGAATGGACCACAATTGACTGGAACTTCGCCAATAATCCCCACTACGAAAAAGTAACCGGCCTTGTATTGACGTTAGAACGCCTGTGCGGAGAGGAAGCTATTCTGTACTTTCAAAACATGCGTCTATACGACAGCGACGGAAACGAATACCCCTGGGACCGTTTTACATACCCCGGGTTCAGGTGGACATATGATTTTAACTACAGCGACGCGTATCAGTGGCTTGGCGACCACTGGTTTCCCAGGGAAACACTAACCCACAACGAAAGAGCAACTCAAGACTCGGCCGCATCCTTTCATATGCAGTGGGATAAATCTATAGGGGAGGGCGAGGCCAAAGCGGAGATACATAACCTGTCCGAAGACTTTTCGGATTACACCCACGTAAGGGCAGATGTAAAAATAACCTGCAATAACGCCCCGTTTATGTTTTTCTTTTTTAACCAGGATGCAGAAATAGGCGCGCTTACCGGTGCTAAGAGAGCAAGGTCGCAGAACCAGTGGCAGCAGTTTGAATTCAGGCTTCCCGATGAACCTGAAGAATTTGACTGGGAGAACATAGACCTTATTTCTTTTATTGTAGAAACCGAAGGCGAGGAAACAGATGCAACCGGCACCGTTTACGTGGATAATATGTATCTCCTCAAATACGAATAATAAAATTAGATTTTTAAATAATTAATAGAAAGCTGCCGAAGTAAAGTACGTTGAGGACTGCCTTAATTGTAAATGAAAAAATTAAAAATTGTTTTTTTTATCCTACTCTTCCCCGCCGCGGCAGCCGCATCCGAACTTGAAGTTATAAACAGCAGCTATATTGACGCTCAAGCCCACGTATCCTTTCCAAATATTCTTCTCATAGATAATTTCGATGACGGAACTTACACAAATCTTTTAGGAGGAAACATGGGGGCTTTTTATGCGGGCGGGGCTAAAGCCGGCGTAAATATAACCTCCACCGAATCGGTAAGCGGTGCCGGGCTGTCGATAGCCTATGATGTCACCGCCGCAGATTCTTTCTGCGGATACTGGACTAAAATGAGGGCAGATGAAACCCCGAGGGACTTTTCTTCTTTTGACGTTCTGAGCTTTTATGTCAGGGGTAAAGAAGGCGGAGAATTATTCAAGATACAGTTCTCCACAGGGCCGGGAGCCCGGCAGACATCTTCAGTGTACATAAACGATTTCCTTGACGGGGGAGTAACCCGTTCATGGCAGAAAGTGAGGATTCCTTTCAATAATTTCACCTCAATCGAATCAATGCATGCAGTATACGAACTGGCGGTTGTCTTCGAACACACTTCATCGCAGAGAAACCCCGACAGCTCTCTTACCGGAGAAATTTTTATGGACAACATAGCGGTCTCGGGATATTCCGCGCCCGAAATGCGCCTGGCTCACTTCGGCGCGGGAATAAACATAAATTCAACAGGCGGGGAATTCGGGGCGCTGGGATGGCCTTCCGGCTCGGCAGCTGAAAGTTTTACAACCGATTCCCCCTGCGGCACACCTTATGCGCTCAAACTGGATTACGACATAAATAGGATAAATGCTTTTGCAGGAATCTGGGGCATGGTATCTTCAAAAAGAGAGGAGGTTCATTTTCAGGGATATGACACCTTCTCATTCTATTCAAAAGCCGATGAGGGGGGCAACCCCGGATACCTGAAAATAGAACTCAAACACAGCGATGGCGTCTCGGTTGCCGTTGTTGAGGGAATTGAGAGCGAGTGGAAGAAGTTTTACGTCCCGTTTGACACTTTCACACCGGGGTTCGACGGAACACTTAAGGAGTGGGTCTTTATTTTTGACAACTCCAACTCCACAGACAGGGAAGGAACCGTATACTTCGATAAGATTCAATTTGAAGACAGTGAATATATTGAAGATATTTCCGCTCCGGAAAAACCCCGGGACATGACTCTTTTATCCGATGCCGAAGGCACGGATATCATATCCCGGACAGAATTTTCCTGGATTAACCGCATAGCGGTTCAGGCCGACAGCAGCGCTGACGACCCCTACATGGAAGCCGTAAGGTTTGAATACAGGACGGGGCCGGGTGAACAGTGGCAGAGCATAGGAGAGGACTATAATACCTCCGACAGAAATTATGAAATATACTGGGATACTTCCCTTCTGAATGAGGGAAACAGCTATGAGTTAAGAGCGGTGGCGAAAAACATGTTCGGTTATGAGAATGAAATGGAAGAAATAGCGGGCCTTTCAGTAAATCATTACCCCGAGATATCATCTTTATCTGACGAAGAATTAATGGAGCTTATTCAGAAGCAGATTTTCTGGTACTTCTGGACACAGGTTAACCCCGACAGAGGAATAATACAGGACCGCTCAAGAAATTTCGAGTGGGATAACCACGGCTACACAAGCGTTGCGGCCTCCGGTATGGGCCTCGCGGCAATATGCATAGCCCATAAAAGAGAATGGATTTCTTTTAACGACGCATACAGCAGGGTAATGAACATTCTCGACTCCTACTACAACGCTGCCGAAAGCTCCGAACCCGATACCCCTATCCTTGCCCATAATAAAGGTTTCTTTTACCACTGGACAGATTTCGGAGGAGGCCGGATGCCCAACTCCGAGCTATCTACGATTGACACCTCCCTCTTTGTTGCGGGGGCCATATTCGCCGGTGAATATTTTGCCCGACACGGATACAACAACCCCTACACCATAGCTAATGAAATATACAGAAGGATAGACTGGAAATGGATGAAGTCCCCCGAAGGGTATCTTTACTGGGGATGGACACCCGAAGGCGGATTCGACCAGGGAAAAATAAGCGGCTACAGCGAGGGGATACTGGCATACATACTTGCAGCGGGCGCCCCTGATCCCGCCAAAAGAATAGGCTCCTCGGGCTGGAGCAGCCTGACGAGACCCCCCGGAAAGTACAGGGGCCTTGAGTATATATACGAACAGGCCCTTTTTGCGCACCAGTACACCCACCTTTTCGTAGATCTGCATGAAAAAAGAGATGATTTTGCCTGTTATGCGGCAGAGAGCTACAAGGCTGCCGTACACCACCACAGGTACGCCTGGGACAACAGAAACCTTTATGAAACATACGGGAAATACTCCTGGGGATTCGGGGGCGCTGACGGCCCTGATGGGAACTATCACCACTACGGCATTGATAATAATGACGGAACCGTTTCGTTAAGCAACCTTCTCACCTCAATATTCTTTACTCCGGTTCAGGCCCTTGATTCCATCAGGTTTCTTTATGAAAATCATAAGGAATCCCTCTGGGGAAAATATACCTTCTCCGACAGCTACAACACTGACCCTTCATGGAGCGCATATTTCAACGAGGAGGACATGTGGCGCAGCAGGGATGCCGTGGGGGTTCAGCAGGGAGCGGTTTTTGCGGCTATAGAGAATAAAAGAAGCGGTATTATAAGTGAGCTCTTCAGCGCCTCATCCCATGCAGAAAGAGCGCTTTCTTCTCTTAATTTCAGAGCTGAAAGCTCACCGCCGGATAAAATACAGAATTTAAACTCAAAAGACGAAAACGGAAATATCACACTTTCCTGGACAGCCCCGTCAAACTTCGGGCACCCCGGCGATATAACCGACGGCATCTACGAGATAAGGTTCTCTACTGAGGCCGCGGCAGACTGGGAAGACTCACCCTACTGCTACCTTGAGTACGAAACCATCTTCTCCACCGCGGTATCCCCCGGTGAAAAACAAAGCCGCCTTATTAAAGGTCTTCCCTCAAATAACACATATTATTTTACCGTAAAATTATATAATGACTACTTTAATTCCGGCGGGGCCTCAAACACCGCATACTCCTACATAGAAGAAGATACCGTCCCTCCGGCTGACATCACAGACCTTGAGGCGCACCCATACGAAGGTCGGGTACAGCTGCAATGGACCGCTCCCGGGGATGACGGCAATACCGGTGAAATAAGAAACGGCAAATATGAAATAATCTTCACCACGGTATCCTTTCACTCCCCCGGTGAGGCGCCTTACTCGAAAACATGGGAAGCAAACACCCGGCCCGGCCGCAAGGAATCAAGAATACTCTCAGAAAAACTTATGCCCGAAAGACGCCATTACTTCTGGATAAGAACTGCAGACGCAGCCATGAACTGGAGCGGTTTTTCAAACAGGACAGACTACTATATCACCGACCCTTTTGCTCCTGCAGCAATCAGCGACCTTCAGGCTGCAACGGATTTTCAGCTAAAACTGACATGGACCGCTCCCGGGGATGACGGCTGGGAAGGCCGGGCAGAGAAATACATAGTAAAATATTCTACCATATCAAACATAACTTCATATGATAAATGGGAGCAGGCATCCCTGTACAGCCAGGACTGGCAGCCGCTTGCAGGCGGCAGCAGGGAATCGAAAACCCTCACGGGACTGAAACCCGGAAAGGAAATCTGGTTTTCAATTCGGGCAAGAGACTCAGCGGGAAATACTGCCTCCCTGTCAAACGCTGACGACAACCATGCCGCAGCAGGATACTTTGTTATGCATCAGGAGCTGGGCGGCCATGAAAAGGGGGATTTCAGTTTTGTCGACTTCAACAACAACGGTTACCCTGATCTTGCAATAGGACACGGAGCGGGCTACGGTTCAACCGGCGACGGGGTGAAAATCTATGAAAACACCGGGGGCTTTTACGAACACTTTCTTTCACTTGGTTCAAACCTGGGAAACTCCGGTATAGGCTGGGTTGATTATAATTCAAGCGGCTTCATGGATATAGCTGTGCTCCCGACCGGAAGATTCGGCGGGGCGACGAAACTGTATCGAAATGAGGGGGGATCTGATTTCTCCCATGTTCAGGACTTAAGCAAATTTGACAATTCCGACAGCGGCCTTGACGCAGCCGACTACAACAATACCGGCCGGAAGGATTTGGCAATGACCGGGTGGGCCGGCTCATGGCCGGGGACAAGCGTTGTATACAGAAACGACCATCCACATGATGCGGCATATACATACATGGGAGAAATGGGACTTCCTCAAATACAGACATCAAACCTTGTTTTTGCAGATTACAACAACAACGGGTGGCAGGATATTATCATAAACAATGAGCTCTACAGAAATAACGAAGGGGAAAGTTTCAGCCTTGCAAAGACATTTGAGCATCCGGGCGAATCTCCATCAATCGCCTGGGCGGATTATAACAATAGCGGGCGGCTGGATTTGGCTATTTCGGGAGGCGGCGTTTCTAAAATATACCGAAACAACGAAGACCATACATTTACGAAAGTCCTAAAATATACATCCGAAAACTCAAGCGGCGGTTTTGCGGCATGGGCGGACTATAACAACAGCGGATATCCGGATATTCTTCTCGGAGACGCCCTCTTTACCTATGACAATGAAACGGATAGCTTTATTAAATCTCAGCGCATACCCGGCGCGCGGCGCGCTGCATGGGCTGACATGGACAACAGCGGCGCTGCCGACTTTATTACCTCCGGGGGCCTCTTCAGAAACGTTGCGCCCGATTACGGAAATATTAATTCACGGCCGGAGCCCCCGGACTCAGGGTTTTCAGTAAGTACGGTTTTATACGGTTCAACGGCGACTGTTGTATTTATGTGGGACACCGGCTCAGACTATGAGACACCCCGGGAAGGGCTCTATTACTCCATCAGGGTAGGCACAGAGCCCTATGCGAATACCGGAGACGACAGCGTTGTTTCCGGAGCTTTCTCATCCCCCCTGCTGGGAAATCACCTCAGGCCCAAAATATCAAATAACCAGCCCGGAAGAATCATCAGAGGTCTCGAACGCGGCAAAACATACTACTGGTCGGTTCAGACAATTGATGCAGGTTTAAGCACCAGCAGATGGTCCCAGGAACAGAGCGTATATGTAGAATGACTGTAAAAAACCTTCTCAAAACAGCTTTTGCAATTTTAATGGTAAATTATTTTTGTTTTTCAGCATACGCTGAAGAAGAAAAAGGAAGCGCCTCCTCACAAATAACAGCGAGGGCAAAAATCAAATCCATTGCCTCTTTTTCCGCAACCCCCATGGACATTGAAACTAACGAAGAAAGGGAGCATATTTACTGGGATAACCCAATTATGGGAACAAACTGGCGCCCGGCCGATGCATATATCCTTATTGATATTGAATGTAATCATAACTGGCGGCTTGATATCTATACCGATAACAGCCAGGCGGATACCGGCTATCAGAAAGCCGGCCTTATATCCAGCGACAATTCCCAGCGGCTGCCCCTTGGGTGGCTTGTATCAAATTCAACCGCTGTTTTTATAAACGAAGGTGAGCCCGGAGAGCTTGTCACATCCAAAATAGATACCACTGAAGGACCTAAAAACGCCCCCTGGATATATCTGAAAGATAAAAATGATATAAATAACCCTTCAACCTCATGGGATGAAAGCTGGGAGAACGCCTTTGAAGAAGGCTACACTACCGTAATGTACGGAGGCCCGGGATTAACCTCTCTTGCCTATCAAGACATGGACGCCGAATCGCCTGTCGCAGTCTTTCTTGAAGCCTCTTTCTCTGATGCAGTCGGGGATATTTCCTACAGCACAACAATTTACTTTGACCTTGTCTCAGAATAGTTTTTTAAGGCCCTGTTGATTTTATGAAAATTCGGTATAATTATATATTAAAGGGCTGCTGTAAAAACTGATGCCTGAGGCGAAAGGAAAACAATGACCATATCAAAGGCCGGGAAGATTCTTTTTGTTGCCGGTATTGCGGGTTTTATCTTCTCTTATTTTAGAATAAGAGAACTTCCGCCGGTGGAATCACTTCTGCCGAGCATGGATAAGGAGCCCGTACAGGTCAAGACATATAAAAACCCCTTTACCGTGGAGATGAACGAGATTAAATACACAATTACCCCTTTATACAGATACGAGATTCACGGTATGGTTGTATCCTATTTTGACACCGGCACCTGGTATAACCGCTACCATGAACAGTGGCAGGATTACTTAAATATTAAGGATATCGGCCTGATGTGGGGGGAGAGCCTGAAAAGCGGTATTTACAAATACATGAACTTCCGGAGCGGCAACTGGACACTCTATACCCGATTTGAAAGGGATGCCCCGAGGGAGAAAAGAAAAAAATATAGGAGAACCCAGGTATCTAATAATCATTTAATAACAGACTCCGAGGATATAAACAGAAAGATAATGAAAACAAACAGGGGGGACCAAATTAGAATAGAGGGATACCTTTCCGAGTACGAACACGGCGAACATTTTTTCAGGGGAACAAGCACCAGCCGCACCGACACCGGGCAGGGAGCCTGCGAAACAATATTTGTTACCGGTTATGAGATACTATCCGCCGCAAATGTCCGGTGGCACAACCTCTACAGGATATCAAAACTCTCCATTTTTGCCGGTTTTATTTTGATTATTGTCGGCTTTGCAGTAGATCCGCCGATTATTTCTAAAAATTAACCGTATTTACGGATTCTCTTTCAAAAGAAGTTAAAACAGGTATATTCAGCCCCGCACCCTCAACTGCCTGCCTCATGCATTTTTCAGCAAGAAGAGAAGTGTTGCATTCGGAGCTGAGATGAGCCAGAACAACCGCCGAAGGCTTTTTTTCCGAAGCGGAAATCACTTTTCTTACAAACCCGGCGCATTCTACATTTGAAAGATGAGACCTCCTGATCCTTTCTTTAAGCCAGTACGGCCTTGAAGATTTTTCAAGCATCTGAGTGTCATGGTTTGATTCAATAACAATTACATCGGAGTCTTTAAACCGTTCTACGAGATGCTTCCCCGGGGGGCCCAGGTCTGTGGCTATTGTCGCTTTTTTGTTTTTATGATATACGCTGAAGCCGTAGCACCCCTGCGAATCATGATCCACCTCGAAGGGCTCCACTATATAATCGCCCGCTTTGAAGCGGCCGTGTCCGAAAGATGTGATATGATTCCTTTTAAGCATGCCGAATTTGCCTACAAACTGTTTTTCTGTGTTGAAATGACAAAAAAGAGGAACCTTTTCCCCCAGCAGCTTTTTCACCATGGGCCCTTTTATGTGATCCGAATGCGAGTGTGTCATCAGCACCCCGGAAAGCGTTTTAAGGGAGACTTTCTTTTTCAGCATGTTCTTGAGCGTATATCTCATTGGAAGGCCGCAGTCAATAAGCAGTGCCCCGGGAGAACCCCATAACAGGGTGCAGTTTCCCGAGCTGCTGCTGGCAATGACTTTAAGACTAAGGTTCAATTTGTTTCCGTTTTGTTCGATTCCATGACAACAAGGAAAATTTACAAAAATACCCTCTTTCTGTCAAAACCGGTATCGGCCTCATCTCCATTCTTGAAAAAGGCAGTGAAAACTGTCAAAATGGTTTACATAATGAAGATAAAAGGAAAAAAAATATTTAAAATATTAGATTTTGAAGTAAAGATAGACCCTTCATGGATCATAATCGCGCTTCTGATTACCTGGTCCCTCGCATCCGGATTATTTCCCTCATACTATGAAGGCCTTTCTTCATCCACATACTGGCTTATGGGTATAGCCGGTGCAGTTCTTCTTTTTGCTTCTCTTATAGCTCATGAACTCACCCATTCGCTTGTAGCAAGGCGATTCGGAATGCCCATGCACGGAATAACGCTTTTTATTTTCGGGGGTGTGGCTGAGATGGGAGAAGAACCCCCCAGCTCAAAGGCCGAATTTTACATGGCCCTCTCCGGCCCGCTTATATCGGTTTTTATTGGATTAATTTTTCACATTGCGCTCATCTTTGGCGGCGACTTTCTACCTGCCCCGGTAGAGGGCGTGATGAGCTACCTGAGGTGGATTAACTGGGTTCTCGCCGCTTTTAACCTTATACCGGCATTCCCTTTAGACGGCGGAAGGGTCCTTAGGGCAATACTATGGACATACAAAAAAGACCTGCGCTGGTCAACAAAAATTGCCACATTCATAGGCTCTGCTTTCGGCCTGCTGCTTTCCATACTTGGAGTGTTCTACCTTATCCTAGGCGCTTTTATTGGAGGAATATGGTGGATACTCATAGGGATGTTCATAAGAAACGCATCCAAAATGTCCTATGACCGGGTTATAATGAAGAGTTCTTTATCAGGAAAAAGCGTGGCATATTTCATGAACCAAAACACCGTTACAGTTGAGCCCGGCATCACGATTTACAACCTGGTATACGATTATATATACCGCTATCACTTCAAAATGTTTCCCGTGGTTGAAGACGGATATCTCAAAGGCTGTATCTCAACTAAAGAGGTGAAAAAAATCCCAAGGGATGATTGGGGTTCGCAAAAGGTCGAAGATTTTACCGAACCTACCTCTCCGGAAAACACCGTGCCCCCGCACACAGATGCGGGCAGGGTTTTAATGATGATGAAGCAGAAAAACAAAAGCAGACTGATGGTTGCCGAAAGCGGTGTTATTCTTGGAATTATAACCTTAAAAGATATGCTGAGGCACATATCCCTAAAGTCCGACCTTGAAGGATAAAAAGCTACCTGAAAAAACTCAAGCTCACTTCTTGCTTATTACCTTCATATCCTCCTGGGTATTTTCACTGTAGTCCCCTTTCAGATGCAGGCTGCTTTCATTAAGCATCCAGAGCTCGGGAACTATCTCTGAAACTATCTCTCCATCATCTATTATTCTTACAATGGAACTCTCTGAAACCACAACAGCTACCGCATTTGTTTTCTTTGTTATAGAAGCGGCTGCCATGTGGCGTGCTCCGAGTCCGAGAGGGAAATCCATCTGTCCGGCATCTGAATTAATATACCTGCATGCCGATACTACAAACCCGGAATCAGATACTATGAAAGCTCCGTCCAGCTGGGCGAGTTCTTTTACGGTTTCGCGAAGATTGGAATCGGAAATGATTTTCTCTTTGCGCGAATGGCCCTTGAGAGGGTCAAGTATAAGATTCCTTGAATTCTTCAGTGTTTTATCCTCATCGGAAACAATGAACATTGTACCTATTTTTCTTCCCTCTCTTCCCTCGCGCGCGATTTCCACCGCCAGCCTTATTACATGCAGAAGTGTATCAAGGTCTATATTTCTCCTTTTCGTTAAAATATTCTTGAAAACCTTATCCTTTTTTTTAATCATTCTATATTATACTCCTCATAAATAGTCTTTATAACCTTTATCCCTGAAACCTTGACATTCTTTTTTTTCATTAATTTCCAGAAATGCTGAATCTTTGACACATCTTCCTTTGAGTAGAGCCTTGTATTTCCCTTGCTCCTTTTGGGGCAGACAACCTTTTCCCGGTCAAATTTTTTTAAAACCCAGACAGGTATTTTAAGGAGCCGGCTTACCACGCTCACGGTAAAAACCGGCTCCTTATATGGTATCACGAACTCTTCAAATACCTCTTTTCCGTTTTCTTCCGCCAATTTCTTTTTCCTTTTACTTTCTCAACAGCCGGATAGGGCTAACTTCATTCCTCTTTTATATCTATTTTGCGCTGCCGTTTTTCTTTCTCTTCCTTTTTGGGAAGCTCCACCTTGAGCACTCCGTTTTTATAGGAAGCCTTTGCCTTGTTTTCATCGACTTCCTGCCCGAGGTTTACCTGGCGCTGAAAAGAACCGTAATACAGCTCTTTCCTCAAGCTTCCCTCTTCTTCTTTTTTTGTCTCGTTCTTCTTCTCTCCCTTTATCGTAAGCATTCCGTCTTCAACGGAGAGTTCCAGGTCTTCTTTCTTTATTCCCGGAATCTCAGCCTTTATCACGAACTTCTTATCCTTTTCATATAGATCAATAGCGGGACCCCATGCTTCCTCCTGAGGGTATCCGGATAAAGACATATCAAATATATTGTTCATATGTCTTCTCATCCTCTCGAAATCTCTGAAAGGATCCCAAACTTCTCCTTTTTTTCTCCAGGGTACTAAAGCCATAGTCCGTCACCTCCTTTTTTTCTTATCCAACCGTTAACTTGTCTACAACTTCCATCCCGGCTGTTGACTTTTCATCCTTTTTCAGTTATATAATAAAAAGATTTAAGTATTTTGTCAAGACGTTTATAGTAGAAATTTTCTACTGTTTTAGTATTTTTATAAGGAGGAAATCCAGATGGTAAATATCGATAAATTAACAAGCAAAACACAGAAGGCGCTACAGGAGACCCAGCGGATTGCGGGGGAATACGGGCACCAGAAGATTACCCCGGAGCATTTGCTGCTGGCCCTTCTGGAGCAGGAGGACTCCACCGCTGCTTCGCTTTTAGACAAGATAGGAGTTCCGGGAGGCTCTTTAATATCAGATCTGAAAGAGCACCTTCAAAAACAGCCTGAGGTCAGCGGCGGCAGCATATACATGTCCCCTGAGCTTGAATCCGTATTGAAAAACTCCCTTACGCAAGCCAATAAGATGAAGGATGATTATGTTTCATCGGAACATATTATGCTATCCATGAGCATGGAAAAGCAGGGGTTCATAAGTTCCCTCTTTTCAAAGTATTCCATAACCGGAAGCCGCCTTCTCCAGTCCATTATGGAGATAAGAAAAGGCCAGAGGGTTGACAGCCCCGATGCGGAAGAAAATTATCAGGCGCTCGAGAAATATGCAAGGGACCTTACCCGGCTTGCCTCCATTGGAAAACTTGACCCTGTAATAGGGCGCGATGACAAAATACGAAGGGTAATCCAGGTTCTGTCACGCAGAACTAAGAACAACCCGGTTCTTATCGGAGAACCCGGTGTGGGAAAGACGGCCATTGCCGAAGGGCTGGCTTTGAGAATAAACGAAGGCGATGTTCCGGGAACTTTAAAGGAAAAAAAAGTAATCGCGCTGGATATGGGAAGTCTTGTAGCCGGGGCAAAATACAGGGGAGAATTTGAGAACCGGCTTAAGGCGGTACTCAAAGAAGTAACCTCGTCCGACGGGAAAATCATACTTTTTATAGATGAACTTCATACGGTCGTCGGCGCCGGCTCGGCAGAGGGGGCAATGGACGCCTCGAATATGCTCAAACCCGCCCTTGCCAGGGGGGAACTCAGGTGCGTAGGCGCAACCACCCTTGACGAATACAGGAAAAATATTGAAAAGGACCCGGCGCTGGAAAGAAGGTTCCAGCCGGTTGTCATACAGGAACCCGGGGTGGATGATACTATAGCCATACTCAGGGGACTGAAGGAGCGCTACGAGGTATTCCACGGAATAAAAATAAAGGATTCCGCTCTTGTATCGGCAGCCGTTCTTTCTAACAGGTACATAACGGACAGGTTTCTGCCTGATAAGGCTATTGACCTGATAGACGAAGCTGCCAGCAGGCTGCAGATTGAAATAGACTCAATGCCCTCTCAGATAGATGAAATAGAAAGAAAAATAAGACAGCTGGAAATAGAGAGAAGCGCTCTGAAAAAAGAAAAAGACAAAGTTTCAAAAACTAAACTTGACAGTCTCGAGAAGAGCCTTGCTGATTTAAAGGAAGAGGCCACCCGGCTTAAAAACCACTGGCACAGGGAAAAGGAAATCATTCTCCGGATAAGAGAGATAAAGGACAAAATAGAAAAATCCCGCCTGGAGCAGGAGAAAGCCGAACGGCAGGCCGAATATGAAAAAGCCGCGGAGCTCAAGTACGGGGTAATAGAAGGCCTTAAAAAAGAACTTAATGAAAAAACCAGCCAGCTCGAAGAGCTGCAAAGCCAGATGCGGCTGCTTAAAGAAGAGGTTGACGAAGAAGATATTTCTGAAGTGGTTTCCCAGTGGACCGGAATCCCCGTGTCAAAAATGCTTGAAAGCGAAATACAGAAACTGATGAAAATGGAAGATGAAATTAAAAGCAGGGTGGTGGGCCAGGACGAAGCCGTAAAACTCATTTCAGAAGCCGTAAGACGCTCCAGGGCGGGGCTTCAGGATGAAAACATGCCCATAGGCTCTTTTATATTCATGGGTCCCACAGGCGTCGGAAAAACCGAACTTGCCCGCACCCTGGCAGAGTTCCTGTTTGATGACGAAAAGGCCCTCGTTAGAATTGATATGACAGAGTACATGGAGAAACATTCCGTGGCGCGGCTTATAGGCTCTCCGCCCGGATATGTTGGTTTCGAAGAAGGCGGTCAGCTGACCGAGATAGTCAGAAGAAGGCCCTACTGTGTAATACTGCTGGATGAAATAGAAAAGGCGCACCCCGAAGTATTCAACATACTTCTTCAGCTGCTGGACGACGGCCGCCTCACCGACGGACAGGGAAGAACCGTGGATTTCAGAAATACAATAATTATTATGACTTCAAATGTCGGCAGCAGTTATCTTGCCGAAAAGAAAGATCCCGAAGAATCCCGCCCCCTGGTAATGAATGAACTTCGCAGGACATTCAGACCCGAGTTTCTAAACAGAATTGACGAGATTATAGTATTCCGCAGCCTTTCAGAAGAAAACATAAAAGGAATAGTGGATATCCAGGTCCGCAACCTCAAGAAACACCTGAAATCAAAAAACATAGATATAGAGCTTACTTCAGAAGCAAAAGAACTTCTTGCCGAAAAAGGCTTCGATCCGGTGTACGGAGCCAGGCCGCTTCGAAGGGTAATACAGAGAATGATT
The DNA here is from genome assembly GCA_003553445.1 of Elusimicrobiota bacterium. Classification (GTDB taxonomy): domain Bacteria; phylum CG03; class SLGR01; order SLGR01; family SLGR01; genus PWEK01. The sequence goes on along the minus strand of PWEK01000103.1, from coordinate 34,120 downwards.
ACCAACCCCCTTGCCACTAAAATTATATCAGGTGAGCTTGAAGACAAAAATAAGGTAAGGGCAGATGCCGAAGGGGATGAAATAGTATTTGAATACTGACATTTTCTGTATTTTTTATGTTATTCCATGCGGGGAAGAACAACGGCGCGACCCTTGACAGCCCTTTTACCCTCCTGGTTTACAATCCGGTAATTAAAAACACAGATGTTGTATTTTTCCTTTTTCTCGACAAGCTCAATTCTTGCCGTAACTGTCTCTCCGATAAATACCGGCCTTGAAAATTTTGCCGTCATCTCTCTGGCCACTGTCCCCAGGCCCGGAAGCTGAGTGCCCAGCATGCCGGAGACTATGCCGGTAAGAAGAACTCCGTGCACCACCCTCTTTCCGAACTGCGATTCTTTCGCATAGTCATCATCCACATGTATGGGGTTGAAATCACGGGTTGCCCTGGCAAAGGATTCCACATGCTCTTCATTCAGCGCAATCTTCTCTTCCTTAAAATCCCCGACTTTCATTTCATTCATAGTTTTGCTTTCATGCATAATTAATTCTCCTCCTACAATATTTTACATCTATTGTGAATTGATTTATAATAATAGTAAAGAAAAAAGCTAAATTCAAACTCATCCATTTGACAAAAACCGTAATTTGTTTTAGATGTAATGTACTGTAAGAAATTAAAAGGAGGATATTAATTATGATTAACAATATAAAAACATTTTTACTGATGCTGGGGCTTACCGCTTTGCTGATTTTCATCGGCGCGATAGCGGCCGGCAGGCAGGGTATGATAATAGCATTTATCATAGCGGCCGTTATGAATTTCATCGCTTACTGGAATTCCGACAAGCTGATACTGAAAATTTACAAAGCCCAGCCGGCGTCGAAAGCCCAGTTTCCGTATCTTTACCAGACAGTGGAGGAGCTGACGGCTTCGGCAAATATGCCAATGCCGCAGATATATATAATACCCCAGGATATCCCTAACGCATTCGCAACGGGAAGGAGTCCCAGTCACGCCGCTGTGGCCGTTACCCGTGGTATTCTTTCAACCCTAAACAGACAGGAACTGCGGGGCGTAATAGGACATGAACTGAGCCACGTTAAAAACCGCGATACCCTAATACAGACAGCAGCAGCCACACTGGCCGGGGCGATAATGATGCTGGCAACACTGGCCAGGTTCTCCGCTATCTTTGGAGGAAGGTCTTCAAGCAGGGGCAGAGGCGGCGGCGTAATTGGCCTTCTGGCGGTAGCCATAATAGCGCCTATCGCTGCGATGCTGATTCAGTCCGGGATATCAAAATCCAGAGAATACCTTGCCGACAGGGACGGCGCCTCACTTTCAGGCAATCCCCGTGACCTGGCAAGCGCGCTGGAAAAGCTTTCCTCATCAAACACGGGAAACCGGATGAGGGCAAGTGAAACAACATCTCCTATATTCATAGTTAATCCGCTTAGCGGGGCAAGGGGATTATCCAGTCTTTTCGGAACTCATCCGCCGGTTGAGGAAAGAATAAGAAGGCTTCTTAATAGTTAACCGGGTTTCCGGCAGACAAATATGCGCTGAACATATTCTCCGCCTTCAGGCATAAAGCGATCGTACTGTTCGCTGAAGCTGTCTTCATGCGATATTTCAAAACCTGCTTTTCCAAGCATTGTTCGCCAGGAGTTTATACTGAAAAGGCCCAGGGTTTGAGTCTCTGAAACTATTTCTTCACCAGTTCCGTTTCTGATGAGATATATTATCACGGACCTGTACTGCTCATTGTCTGTCCGGGAGAGATGGTTGTTTTCAAATACGGTTAAGCTGATATTCCCTTCGGATCCCGTGTATACAAAATTGTTTTCTCTGAAATCATCTCCTGCCAGGGCCACTGCCAGAAATACCCCGCCGGGTTTTAAGTGCCTGTGCGCATTTTTTATCATTTTCATCAAATCATCCCGGGTTTTCATGTAATCAGCCGAATCAGGAACGATCACCGCATCAAAGGAAGATTTCAGCCTGCATTTTCTCATATCATCCTTTATATATTTAATTTCCGGATTGATATCGCGTGCAATACGAATCATATCCCCGCTGATATCCACCCCGGTAACCCTGAAATGCCTCTTAAAAATAAAATCGTTAAAGCCTGCTCCGCTGCCGAAATGCAGCAGTTTTTCCGGCGTGTTATAAGAGTGTTTTTTTATTAGGTCAGAGAGGTAGTCTGTCTCTTCTTCATAATCCCCGGGAGAGGATATTATCTTCTCGGTCCAGGCAAGTTCGCTGTATGAAATCATTTTTTCTCTCCTTTCTATTTTACGGGGAGAAAATCAACTTCCCTTTTTTTCATATCAACCTTCACCAGCTTCACCTCTATTTCTTCCCCTATTTTAAATTTCCTGCCGGTATTTTTACCCCTTAAGGCCATCTCATTTTCCATATATATGTAATAATCGCCTCTCAGCTTTTTAATATGAATTAGCCCTTCCAGCCCTACCGGGAGTTCAACAAATACACCGAAAGAAGTAACCCCGCTTATTATCCCGGTAAAGACCTCACCTATCCTGCCTTTCATATGATCCATAAGCTTCAGTTCTTTTGATTCTCTTTCGGCATCTTCAGCGGCCCGTTCTTTTTCGGAAAGCTTCTCGCCCCACTTCTTAAGATTCTTTTTGCTGTATTTCTTAAGTTTCTCCCCGCTGTAAGCAACAGAGCTTATTATCCGGTGTATAATAAGGTCCGGGTATCGTCTTATGGGCGATGTAAAATGGGTATAGTTCTTTGACGCCAGAGCAAAGTGCCCCTTATTTTTCTGAGAATAAACCGCCTGCTGCAGGGACCTGAGCATCATTGTGCTTATGATAACCTCTTCTTTGCTCTCCCTTATCCTTTTTAATATTTTCTGTAGATGACCCGGTGTTACCTTCGAATCCCCGGGTATGGTGAAGCCAAACATCTGCACAAAGTTCCTGAACGCATCCATTTTCTCCGCATCGGGTTTTTCATGTATGCGATACAAAGCGGGGATTTTGTTTTTATCCAGATGTGAAGCAACAACCTCATTGGCCAGTATCATAAACTCTTCTATCAGCCTGTGGGACATGGTTCTTTCTTCCCGCTTGACTTCTTTTACCGATCCGTCTTCATTGAGCTCTATCTTTAATTCGGGAAAGTCAAAATCTATTATGCCCCTTTTTTCTCTCTTCTTCCTGAGAAGCTTAGCCAGCTGAACCATCTCTTCCAAATCCTTCTCGCTTTTCGCGCCGCTTTTGTTCTTCCCTTCAAGCAGGCTGTCAACCTCATCATATGAAAAGCGCCTTCTGCTGCGGATTACGCTTTTTACAAACCTGTAATCCCTTACGCTGCCTGAATTATCCAGCTGAACCATCACGCTGAGAGAGAGCCTCTCTTCTTCAGGCTTTAGGGAACATAAGTCATTTGAGAGTTTTTCCGGAAGCATTGGTATGACATTGTCCACTAGATAAACACTTGTTCCCCTTTTGAGGGCTTCCCTGTCTATTGCAGTGCCTTCCGGAACAAAGTGTGATACATCAGCTATATGCACCCCCAGGGAATACCCCTTTTTAGTCTTTTCTATAGAAACGGCATCATCAAAATCCTTTGCCTCCTCAGGGTCTATTGTAAAACAGTTCAGGTGGGTCAAATCTTCCCTGTTGTCCCTGTTTTTCATTCTTTTATCGGCTTCTTTAAGCTGCTCAAAGACGGCGCCGTCAAATTCCCTTCTGACACCGCTGTGAAAAAGCGTCACTTCAATCTCCGTCTCATATTTTCCGGCCGGTCCAAGGGTCTTTATGACGCTTCCGAGCGCTTTTTTATTTCTGGAAGGCATCCTCTCAATCCTGACAATCACCCGGTCACCGTGTGACGCTTCGCTGACCAGTTTATTACTTTTGAGTTTAATCTTCTCTGAGGACCCCAGGGGAATAAACCTGAGTTTCTTTTTCTTCTTCTCCAGAGTCCCGGCAAACTCTTTAGAGGAGTGCTTTAAAACCTTTACCACCCGTCCTTCCGGCTTTGTGCTTTTCTTTCTTGATAATATCTCCACCCTGACCAAATCATTATCCATGGCGGATTTCTGATTCTGGTTTTTTATATAAATATCCGGTTTTACACCGTCATCTCTTATCAGAAAACCGAAACCGGCCCGGTTTTTATCTAACTTTCCCTCTACAATTTTTCTTTTACTGTTCATATATTTTATTTATACTCTTTAATCCTTCGCTAATCAAACCCTGAATTTATCCACCTCCTGCGGATAAAAACACCTGCAACCTCTATAATCCTCTATTTTTTTCCCTTTTATTATTTCAAAATCAATCTTCTTTCCGAAGTCCGCATCAGAATACCTTCCGCATATGCCGGCCGCCGTCAAAATATTTTCCCGGGCGCAATCTCCAAGAAGAATAGCCAGGGGCCCTTTCTCCCGGGCCGCCTTTATTTTCACGCTTTCCGGGGGAGCTGATTCATCCAGAAACTCATTTTCCTCTTGATCCTTCCCCACAATTAATCGGCACCCCGGCGAAAGCCTGAAATGCCGCCCCCGGCTTAAAAGCTCCACATCTTTCATTCTAAAGCATCCATGCTCAATAAGGTCGCGGAGTTTCTCAGAATACTCCTTCATTGTAAGCTTGCATCCCCCGGCAGGGGATGAGTACTCGCTGTCGGAAAGCCCGTATTTTTCTGCAAGCTTCATCTGCCTTTCCCTGCTTCTTCCGGATATAGAAAGCAGGTTATCTTCTCCAACCCATCCTTTTTCCTGGGGGATAGTTTTCTGCAGACGACCGGCGCTAAGCGGCCTTAGCACCAGTCGCTCAACTCCGGCATCCTTTTCAGTCAAAGTTAATTTCCTTCTCGTCTGGGACATGGGCCGCTGCCCGACTACTTCTCCGGTGACAATGAAATCCGCGTTCTCATCTCGCATCACTTTCTTTGCCAGCCTCAGGCAGTATATGCGGCAATCCACACAGGGGTTCATGTTTTTCCCGTATCCGTATCTGGGTTCAGCCACAATATTAAGAAATTCTTTTCCCATCGGGATTTCCTGAAACTTAAACCCCAGGCGCTGTGCGGTCCTCAGAGCGTTCTCTTTCTGTACGCAGGAGCCGAAGGGGCTGGTAAAATGCACCCCCGTTAATTCCACTCCTGCCTCATTCATCAGATAAGCGCTCAAGGCGGAATCAAGCCCTCCCGAAAGCATCACCACTGCTTTTCTTTTCTTATTCATTTTTTTATCTGTATTTTCTTTTTTTTAATGAAAGGAAAATTTAAAACGCTTATCCCTAGTATGTACTTATCCCCTTTGTCTGCAAATATTCCTTTACCTGTCCTATTGAGAAAGTCCTGAAATGAAAAACAGACGCCGCAAGCAGTATATCGGCGCCGCCTTCGACAACAGCCTGGTAAAAATGAACAAGCCTTCCGGCCCCGCCAGAAGCTATTACCGGTATATCCACGGAATTTGAAACAGCGCGGGTGAAACCTATGTCATACCCGTCCAGGGTCCCATCCCCATCCATGCTTGTTGCAAGTATAAAACCCGCCCCCAGTTTTTCGCACTTTTTCGCCCAGGCTGCAACATCTTTACCCGTCTGCCTCTTCCCCCCGCAAACCATAACCTCGTACCCGGAATCCATGTCTGCATTTTTCCGGCCGTCTATTGCAACTACAACGCTGTCCGAGCCATATTTTTTAGCCGCTTTCTTTATCAACCCCGGGTTTACTACAGCCGCCGTATTTACAGAAACCCTGTCAGCCCCCGCCATAAGAACCTGCCTCATTACCTCAATTGATGTTATTCCCCCGCCTACGGTAAGTGGCATTTTCAGCTGAGATGCTACTTTCTCCACCCACTTAAGCCGGGTCTTTCTATTCTCTTCAGTAGCCGCTATATCCAGCATTGCAAGCTCATCAGCGCCCGCCGACTCATAAAACTTAGCGTTAACAACGGGATCGCCGGCATCCTTAAGGTTTACAAAGTTTACCCCTTTGACCACTCTCGCATCCTTGATATCAAGGCACGGCATTATTTTTATTTTTTTCTTAACTTTATTCATACCCCAATTATACTAATTTCCCCCCACTATTTCTAATGTCGGGGTTATACTTTTATACTTTTGACATCTTTTCCCTTCTGCTTTGAATTTTGAACCGGTTCCTGGTTCTCAAACACAGCTTCACCAGAAAAAGCATTAACGGGACCTCTATAAGCACCCCCACCACCGTGGCCAGCGCAGCCCCCGAACGGAGTCCAAAAAGCGTTACTGCCGTAGCAATAGCAACCTCAAAATGATTGGAAGCGCCGATCATAGCCGCCGGAGCCGCCTCATCATAACTAAGCCCTATGATTTCGGCGGCTTTGTATCCCAAGCCAAAAACAAAGAGAGTCTGTATTATAAGCGGCACTGCAATTAAAAGAACCACAATCGGGTCTGAAAGAAGAACCCCTCCCTGAAGCATGAAAAGATACACCAGGGTCACCAATAAGCTTACCTTGGAAATAGTTCCCATGTCCTTTAAAAAGACCCTGTCATACCACTCTTTTCCCCTGCTCTTTATCAGCTTTATACGGGATATATAACCCGCCACAAGCGAAACCCCCACATAAAGGATAATGCTTAAAAATATAGTCATAAAAGGCATGGGCATTTCGGCAACACCCAGCAAAAAATTTCCCAGCGGAGCATAAAGAACGAGCATGGTAAGGGAATTTAAAGCGACCAGCACAAGAGTAAGCCCCATAAATCCTTTGGCAAGAAAACTCCAAACAAGCACCATAGCCGTACAGGGCGCGATACCAAGCAGTATCATACCCGCCATGTACTCACCCGCCATATCATAAGGTAAAAAAGGAGCGAATATAACCCTCATAAAAAGCCAGGAGAAAAAAAGCATGGTAAATGGCTTTATACCCCAATTGACAATAAGTGTCAGCAGAACCGGCCGCGGAGCCTTTACCGCATTTTTCACCTCTGAAAAATCTATCTGAACCATAATAGGATACATCATACCGAAAAGAAGCACGGCTATCGGAATATTAACCCCTTCTACGGAAAGAGTATCAAGAAATTCTGCCACCCCGGGAAACAAAGCCCCCATAACAATACCTGTAATTATTCCCAAAATCACCCATAATGAAAGGAATTTTTCAAAAAAACTTATATCATACTCTTTATCTACCATAGTTTCCTCTTTCATTTTTAATAAACTCCGAAACCCTCTTTTTTATATTCTCTCTTATTAGCCTTGTCTTTTCCAGCTTATTTGGATAATCACCGGACAGCCCGGACGGGTCTTTAAAGGGCCAGTGCATTCTTTTTCCTCCGCCGGGAAAAACAGGGCAGTTTTCCTTATCCGCGCCATCACAAACTGTTATCACATAATCATACCCTCTCCCCTGCCTGTAAAAATCCATGACATCGTTTGTTTCATTTTCAGATATATCAATACCCTCTTCCATCATCGCATCTGCGGCAACTGGATTTATTTTTCCGGATTTCAACCCCGCGCTTTCTGCGGTAAACCAGTCCCCTCCGAAGCTGTTTAAAAAAGCCTGTGCCATCTGACTCCTCGCGCTGTTATGAACACAAATAAACAACACCTTTTTCTTATCCATTCTTTTTTATAATTCCTTTCATTTCTTCCACTGCCGGCACTTTGCCGGAGAGTTTCACGTCACCGTCAATTACCAAAGCGGGCGTAATCATTACTCCATATTTCATGATATCTTTCATCTTTTTTACCTTCTTCACTTCGGCTTCCAATCCCATATCATTAACCGCTTTCTCAGTATTCTTATAAAGTTTTTTACATTTTGGACAACCCGTTCCGAGTATTTCTATTTTCATGTCTTCACCTCCCTGTTTTTTTCATACGAAAAAACCAAAAATCATTCCGCTAACCGATGACATCACAATAACCAAAAATATATATGCCAGCGTTTTTTTTATCCCGATAACACTGCTTATCACAAGCATGTTGGGCAGACTTAACGCAGGCCCGGCCAAAAGAAGAGCCAGGGCCGGACCGCTTCCCATACCGGAGCCTATGAGCCCTTCAAGAATCGGAACCTCAGTTAAAGTGGCAAAATACATAAACGCACCCACCACGGAAGCAAAAATATTTGAACCCGGCGAGCTTCCTCCTACAAGACTTTCAATCCACACAGAAGGAATTAAACCCTCATGTCCTGCCCTGCCCAGAAGCAGCCCGGCAACAGCCACACCTGCAAAAAGAAGAGGAAATATCTGTTTTGCAAAATGCCAGGTGGAATTCAGCCATTCAATGATATACTTTTTTTTGAACCACCTGATCAGAGCTGCCACAAGCATAAGCGACAAAAATACAGCGACCATCCCCGCGCCATTTATATTGGCAGTTATAAGGATGCCCAAAAGGAGAACAACAACTAAAATGTTTTTTAAAATGCCTCTTTGCCCTAAATCATCTTCTTCATAAGACTCCGGGGGTACCCTCTTTCTCTCATCGCCAATAAATAAAAAATGCATAAAAAGCCCTATCACCACAGAAAAGATAACCGCCCCCGCAATTCTGGCAACACCAAGCTTCAGCCCCAGCACCTGCGCCGTCAAAATTATTGCCATCGCATTTATTGCAGGCCCGGAATACAAAAATGCGGAAGCAGGGCCAAGTCCCGCACCCATTTTATAGATGCCCGAAAATATTGGAAGCACGGTACAGGAGCAAACCGCAAGGACCGTACCGGAAACGGCGGCTACAGGATAAGAAATTATTTTTTTAGCCTTAGCCCCGAAATATTTAAGAACAACCTGCTTGTCTATAAACACGGATATTGCGCCAGCTATAAAAAAAGCGGGCAGCAGACATAAAAGCACATGCTCTCTGGCATATTCCTGAAGAAGCAGCAGCGCCTCCAAAACGGGCCCGCCGGAAACAACATCGGAAAAAGGCATATAAAAAACAAGTAAAAATGTTAAAGCCATTCCTGCAAATTTAATAAGTTCCTTCTTCATTACTTACAGCTTTCCCGCACTCCTTCCCTGATACATCTGTCTAAACCCTCAAGGTCTTTTTTCGGAAGCTCAATCTCTTTCGAAAGATTTTTCATAAATCCTCTCTCCATAACATCCCGGTTGACAGAATATATTTTCCATTTTCCCTCTTTTTTTACATCAAGCAGGCCGGCTTCCCTCAATATTCTTAATGCATGAGATATCCTTGACTGCTCAATTCCGAGCGCCGCCTCTACTTCACAGACACACATTTCTCTCTTTAAAAAGAGTCCGAAAATCCTTAACCTGGTATCATTAGCCAGCGCTGACATAATTTTAACCAACTTCTCTATTTTCATCTCCACCTCCCAACTAAGCCGCCAATTAAGCCGGACTTATACTTTATGACTTATTCATACAACACATGAACATATTAATATATCTTCATATATTATGCAAATAAAAATTCATAACCATCCTTCTTCATATTTCCATCTCAACACATTTTTAAAAGTATTCACAAGGCCAGCTGTCCGTCTTTATTGAAAAATGTTTTAAAGGAAAAAAGAATAAAGAGTATAACAGTCATAGCAACACTTCCGGATATAGCCAGCATAATAACCAGCTGATATTTAATCGCTGTAACCGGATTAATTCCTGCCAGAATCTGCCCCGTCATCATACCCGGAAGAAAAACTATTCCCATACCCACCATAGAATTAATCACAGGCAAAATTGCGGCATCGAAAGCGCTGTTTACAACATCTTCGGCCGCTTTTGCCGGTAAGGCTCCAAGCATCAGGGCCGCCTCAATTTTTTCCCTGCGGCTTCTGAACCCTTCAATCATTTTAAACACCCCCAGGGATATTCCCGTCATGGAATTGCCGATAATCATCCCGGATATCGGGATAAAGTATCTTGGATCATACCATGGCGACAACCTTATCACCGCAAAAAGAAAAAAGATAATTGAGACAAAATTCCCTCCAATCATTGAAATTAAAATAATTTTTTTTACTTTCTTTGACAGGGGGGTTTTGACTCTCCGGAAAATATTATGAACAGCAAAAATTTCCATCAGGATTACTGCTATCACAGTAAGAAACGGATAGCTCCTTTCAAATATATAGGAAAGAACATAACCGACCGCTATAAGCTGAAGGGTCATCTTTACAGTGGCAGTCACAACCTCCCACTCCCGCCCCATTTTTCTCAGCTTTATATACCAAATTATCAGCAGTATAAAAACATAAGCAAACAGAACCTGCAGTAGGCTTATATCAATTATACCCTGGTTCATTTACGAAAGACCCCCCTTCCGTTAACCATTAAAATTTCATCAGAGTATTTCTCAGCAATCTTCAACGAATGTGAAACTATAACCGCGGTTTTCCTCTTTTCTTTAATATAGCCAACAACATTCTCCATTACATGCTTTTCAGTCTTTCCGTCCAGTGATGAAGAAGGCTCATCAAGGATGAAAATTTCAGGATCCTGAAGTATTATCCTGGCTAAAGATATCCTTTGTATCTCACCGCCCGAAAGGGTTGCCGAGTTTTCATTAAGGCCCTTATCCAACTTTACAATTTGAAGCGCCTCTTTCATCCTCTCATCATCGGGAAGGTCTTTTTCCGAAAAGATTGCACCGGCAATCAGGTTGTCTCTTACTGTCTCACCGAATAAAACCGGTGCCTGAGGAAGCATTGCCGCGGCTCTTCTGAGCCTAAAGGGATCCATGTCCTTAATATCCCGCGACTTAAAAAAGACAGTTCCCCTATCAGCAACCACAAACCTGTTTAGCATCTTTATAAATGTGGATTTACCGGATCCGCTTTCTCCGGTGACAAAGGTCACCTTAAAAGCCCAAATCACCGCCTTTTCCACATGAACTATGTCTTTATACCCCGCACTCTCAAATCTGTATACTTCTTTATTCAACGCTGCAGGCCTTATCATATTTAATTCCGGAAGACATATCTAAGACCTTAAATAAATTATCAGTCACCTCTTTTTATTAAAGCAACCTCTCTTACATTTTCATCATTTATTTTGTAAGCCCTCGTATCCGGCGCCGGCCCACAAAGAGAGGTAATAACATAATAGCAATTCTTATAAAAAGCTTTTTCTATATCCCTCCCTGAAGGCCGCGGCGGAGAATCAGGATGAGAATGAAAAATACCCAACATCTCATCCCCGCTTAATTTTATCTTTCTATCAACCTCATACTGTTCTTCCGGTTCCATAAAGTAACTCTCACTGCTGTTTTCCATGTTTCTTACGGGGTGGAACCCTTTTACAGTTTCCTTTTTCCCTGAAAGTATTCCGCATACCTCTACAGGGTATAAAGCTCTGCTGTAATTCTCAATCTCATCAAGCACTCTCCCAGGCATTATCAGCTTTTTCCCGCTATTTATTCTCACTTTCAAAATGCTTCTCTTTATACTCCCTCAGCAGAACTTCCGCCTCTTCCTTGCACCGCCCGCAGACAGTTCCCAGTTTTGTATGCTCCTGCAGCTCATAATAATTCCGGGCTCCCTCTAAAACCGCATGCTCTATATCGGCAGAAGTCACATTCATGCACTGGCATACCACCTTTTCCGCCCCTGTTTTTACTTTGCCGGGCCTTCCCGTCCTTACATAAAAATCATCAATAGCCGCCCTAAGCGCCTTGTCCCCTAAAACAGAGCAGTGCACCTTGTTTTCCGGCAATCCTTTCAGCTCCTCCATTATCTCCTTGGGTGAAATACGCGAGGCCTCTTCAAGGCTCATTCCCTTGACCATCTCCGATAGAACCGATGTGCTTGCAATGGCTGAAGCGCAGCCAAATGTCTTCCATCTGCAGTCCGTTATTGTATCTTTATCATCCACCTTTATCATCATCATCATCTGATCCCCGCATTTTATATTACCCGCCATTCCCTTGCCGTCATAATCAAACTCTTCCTCTTCCCGATAAATATTACGGGGGTTCATAAAATGTTCTTTAACCTTATCTGAATATACCCAGTTACTCATGTGTTGTCTCCTTAAAATATACGGCTGACATCTCTCTTAATCTATTTACAACCCGGGGCAGCACATGTAGCAGATACTCCATATCCTCCTGCTGAGTTTTCCGGCCCATGCTTATCCGTATGGAGCCATGCGCCATTTCCGCGCCGAGCCCCATCGATATCAGAACATGAGAAGGACTCAGCGACCCGGTAGCGCAGGCTGAACCGGTAGAAACAGAAATACCCTCCATGTCAAGATAAAGCATAAGCGCCTCTCCTTCCACCCCCGCAATTGAAAGATTAATCGTGCTGGGAAGAGAATCGGGAAGATCCCCGTTAAAACTGCAGTCCGATATTTTTTCCTTTATTTCACTCTTAAACATCTTTTTTAATTTCTTTAATCTGGAGGCCTCAGCCCCCATCTCTTTTTCCCTCATCTCAAAGGCCTTTCCCAAAGCAGCTATACCCGGAGTATTCTCCGTACCTGCCCTCCGCCCCTTTTCCTGGTGTCCCCCCCTTATCAAAGGACAAAAAGGTGTCCCTTTTTTCACATAAAGCGCTCCCACCCCTTTGGGGGCATATATTTTATGTCCGGAAAGTGTAAGAAAATCCACCCCCATTTCTTTTACATCGACAGGCATTTTGCCTACTGCCTGCACCGCATCTGTATGGAAGTAAGCGCCTGCCCTGTGGGCAACCTCAGCCAGCGGAGAGATATCCTGAACTACTCCGGTTTCATTATTGGCAGTCATTATAGATACAAGCGCAGTATTCTCATCAACCATATCTTCAAGCTGCTTTTTACTTACCTTACCGTATTTATCAACATCAAGATATTTTACCGGCACGCCCCTTTCCTCTAAACACTTCGATGTTTCCAGAATACATGGGTGTTCTATTACAGACGTAATAATACCGGATCTTCCGTTTCTTCTTGAATCACACCCTGAAGCCCCGCAGGAAAAAATATTCAATACCGTATTATTAGCCTCAGAGCCACTCCCGGTAAAAAAGACCTCTTTCTCCCCGGCCCCTATAAACGATGCTGTCTTTTTTCGGGCCTCCTCTACCGCCTCCCTCGCCTTTCTTCCCAATCCATGCATGCTAGACGGATTGCCGTAATTCTCCAGTGTTTTTATTACGGTCTTCTTTACTTCCGGATGAATATCCGTTGTGGCATTATGGTCTAAATATACATTCTTCATTTTGATTCTCCCTTACAATAACAGATGCACTATATATTAGTACTTTACTTATATTTTATTCTTTTATTATTTGTTTGTCAAGAAATGTTTTTTTTAACTATGGCAGGTTTTTTAAATATAAACTAAAACCTCATTCCGGCAGAAACCGAAAGCGCAAAATTTCTCACTTCATCAAATATTGAATCTTCTATTGACAGCAAACTGTATGTAAATCTCCCATCCAAAACCAGCATCCCGAACTCATAGCATCCGCCTGCAGCCAGCCCGAAATCCATCTCCCTTAATTCGTCAGTTCTATCCTCAGTAGTGGATCCCTCATCAACTATCTCTTCCCCATCTATACTATATTTAATCTCCCAGTTTCTCCTGGACTCCGCATTCAAAACAAAACCGAAAAGCGGCCCCGCATAAGCATAGCCGTCCTCGGAAACCTTCTGCTTAAAAAGTACCGGTATCTCCAGATAGTCTATATCATACACTTCTTCATCATTCCATTTGAGCACTTCAGAATCATGAGACATCTTCCATCTGGAGCCCTTCTGTGAATATAACAATTCCGGCTGAAGGGAAAACATACTGCTGAGCGGTATATTTATATAAGCCCCGCCGATATACCTTACTGAGGGCCTGGGAGTTTCCTTCTGAGGATCAATAATCCCACTTTCATCTTTAGGATAAGAAAACTCATGCTCCGCATCTTCCCCCGAAAATATAGAAAAGTTAACTCCCCCCCTGACACCGAAACTGACTCGTCGGGGAAATTCATCCCCCATCGCATATGAAACAAAAAGAAATAACATTATGAAAATCAATCCTGTAACCTTATTCATAAAACCCACCTTTCATAATACACATATCCTTACATCTTAATATTAATTTAAAACCCACTAAAAAATCAAATATTTAATGTTTTTTAAGTATTTTTACAAAAATAAAAAGCTCAATCAGCGGCAGGACACCGCTGATTGAGCATTCAAACTAACCGTAAAATTAACGGTCTATCGGCAAATTATCGGAAGGTCCTTCTTTTTTTTCTTCTATTCTATCTTTTATCTTCTCGCGAATATTTTCACCGCGTTCACCCTGGCGCAATTCCTCCAAGTCTTCTCTGTCCGGAATTTTGTCTTCTTTGATGTCCCTTCCTTCTTCTCCTTTTTGAAATTGCTCTCCTAATTGTCTATCCTTCTGTTCTCTTACAACCGCATCTTTTACAACATTCCTTGCTTTTTCAACAGGCATTCCTTCTTCAACAAGCCGCTCAAGGGTTTCAACCGCAGCATTCACCTCTTCCGCGCTAAGTCCGCCAGCGCTGTCTTTAACGTCATCACGGGCTGCTTTCTTCTTCAATCCATAAGCAGCATTATCTTCTCCAAGAGAAGAAAGCTCTTTTGAAGAATCCTCTGACTTTACCGCTGAATTCACTGCCTCGTAAGCTGTTTCCACAGGGACATCTTCCTCAATAAGATTTTCAAGAACAGAGAGAGCTTTTTGCCCCTCTCTATTCGATAGCCCTTCTTCATCAGCAGTCTCGCTCACCAGGGATCTTGCAGTTTCCGCATTCATACCCTCAGCAAGAAGATCCACATCAATTTCGACTGGAAGCTCTGCCCTCAAAGAAGACATTACCGCCATCGAAAAAACTGCTACAAGAACAATGAATTTTTTTAACCTTAACATCTTAATCACCTCCTAAAGAACTTCAACATCTCTGCTGAATTCTTTTTTTAATTCCTTATATTCCAAAACACCATTTATATTCCAATGCCCTCCGGAACGTCCGCGTACTTTTAAAAGGAGCATATTATCTCCTTCTTTGAGATCTCCACTCCAAACGGCACTCTTTTCACCACTGGATAGAACTAATCCTTCGGGCATAGTTATTCTTACGTTTACATCTGATAAAGCTTCAGCACTTCTCATATTAATCTTCACATACCCTTGAGAATTCTCCCTTATGTGGTTTATCTGTCTATAACCGGTAAAGTTGTATTGTTGAGGTTCGCTAACGTAAAGAATTGAAGGATCTGGCTTTCTTGTTATATTAAATAAAAATAAAACCAGAGCAGCTAAAGCAACAGCTGAAGAAAGAGCCGGCTTCAGCCAAAAAACACGGTTTCTGTATGTTGTTCTCTCTTTTGCCCTGAGCCTACTTAAAAAGTTTTCCGGAGCTTTGGAACCAGGAACTTCTCTAACATCTTTAAGCAGTTCCTCCATTTCATTAAAATATCTTCTACAGCACTCACAATCTTTAACATGTGTATTTATCTTTTCTTTTTCTCTTTGGTCGGTTTCCTCATCAAAGTATGTCGTGATTAATCTTTTTATATTTTTGCATTTCATTTTTATCTCCTTTCACTACTTAGACGTGTTGAGAGCCCATTATGTTCCCTAATTCCTGCTTGAGTATTTCCCGGCCTCTGGATAACCTTGATTTTACAGTGCCCATCGGGCGCCTGATTACCTTAGAAATTTCCTTATAACTCATGCCCTGAAGATCATAATAAACCACTACCATTCGCAGTTTCTCGGGAACCTCCTTTAAGGCCTTTTTTATAAGCTCTCTGGCCTCCTCATCTTTAACAGAATCATATGGGTTTGAATTAGACTTTAGAGAATAAAATTTATCTATCGCAACAGTACTTTTCTTTTTTCTTTTCTTCTTTCTTACATAATCATAAAAAGTATTATGAGTAAGCCGATAAAACCAGGTAGAAAAAGAGGATTTAAACTTAAACTTCCCTATCTTTCGCCAGAGTTTTAAAAAAGCTAAGTGCGATACTTCTTCTGCTTCAATCCTGTCTTTTGTAAGGGTTAAAGCTATGCTGTATACTTTATCTTTATATATATCTACCAACTCTTCAAAACTCTTCCAGTCACCTGACTGCGCTCTTTTAACCAGTTCTTTTTTATCTTCTTTTCTGTTCATATTAGAACCTGTAATTTATCCCCGCGCCCGCTGTTATTCCTCTCCAATTGTAATCATTCTCCGCAGCTTCTATTGATGAAATATTTGTCTTATATAAAGCTTTAATATTTATTTCTGTACTTCTACCCAACTTTCTTCTCACTGTGAATCCTCCTCTAATCCTTACATCCCTTCTCTTCTCCGAAATTTTCTCTCCGGGAGGGCTGGAATCTTCCACCCATTCGTCACTTTCGCCGCTCCAATAATACCACTTGTTTCCATCAGTATCTTCAAGCCAGGTGCTTTTATACCAAACATCAGAATCTAAATACTCCCGATATGCTGCTTCTACAAATAAATTAAGCGTTAATTTTTCTTTCAACCTGGCAAACCCTGATATTTCAATTCCATGCTGAGAATAACTGTACGAAGTAAAATACTCTTTATCTGATTCTACATTTTCAAATTCCAAATCATCGCCTTCGCCTGAGATTTTGGCTTTTTGATAAGTAAAATTCCCCTCTCTGTCTTCTGCCTTCTTCATTGAAAAGTTATAACTCAAGCGTGCATTAGCAAAATCCTTAAAAAGGGAAGCTTCCATTAAACTCCCTTTTAGATAGCCATACTCTTGATCATAATCAGAAAAAGTACCGGCCAATGAACAAAAACTCCCCTCAAATCCTGTTGAAAAAGAACCGGAAAACATTGAAAAATCAATCATTGAAACCGCAGGGGATACATATATCTCATGCGGGCCTTTATAAAAAGTTGCTTTCAGCCTATGGGTGTCGTAATTGTCAAAATCCGCAAAATACTGTTCTCTCCTATAACTATAATATAGACTAAACTGCGGCTTTATATTATACAGCCAGGTAAACCCCAGATCCATATAAAACCCATCATCTTCTTTAAGTTGAGCATCAGGAATATAAGCCACATTGGAATCGTAAAGCAAGTCACTTGAAAAGGAAAAGAACATTTTTTTCTCTATAAGAGCAGAAAAGTTTTTATAAGAAGCTCTTCCCCATCTGGATTCCGGAGAAAGAACATAGGACTTCATAAAATTATTTCTAGCTTTTCTAACATTTCCGGCCTTGTAATAAAAAAGCCCCGCATAATAGTATTCCCGCGCCCCCTTTTCTTCCACCTCATCCAGTATTTCCGCCGCCTCTCTGTAATTTCCGGCTTGATACTGATTTATTGCATCCGAAACAACACCTGCACTCAATGAAGAACTCCCTAAAACTCCGATTACCAAAAACACCAAAAAATAGCCCCTCTTCATAAATGAACTCCTTTAATTACCTTTCTTACTTTTATTTAGCTACAACTATTGTGCCGTAATGTACTTCACCATCCATTGTTTTAATTCTGTAAATGTATATACCGGATTCTAAACTTCCTCTTACATCTGTTTCTGCGTCAAAGATTACCGGCGACCCCTTAAGAGAAGCAATCCTGCGTCCTTTAACATCAGTTATCAGCACCTCTTCTGCTTTCAGCCCGAATTCCAGCCGTGAATTCGATGGAGTTATAAAACGTCGCTCAGGTTTATATTCTTTCTCCGGAAGCGTTTTTATGTCTATATAAATACCATTGTTTTCATCATATTCACCCGCTTGATTAATCGAAAAAACTTCATATCTGTATTTTGTATCAGGCCTTAAACCAGTATCCAGGTACTCAACAATTGAGCTTGCAGTTACCGTATCTAAAAAAACTCCGTTACGCTTAATTAGGTATTCGTGCAAGCTTTCCCCCTTCCACTTTATAAGGGCCTGTGTCTCTGTTACTTCCGGTTCATATTCCTCATATTGAGGATCATCTTCTTCAACCTTAACCGGCGGCTTCTGATATGTATAGAAGCTAACAGTACTTCCCTTTACTGCCTTTTCGGATCCTTCATAATAATAATCCGCCACCGCTCTATATATGTACTCCGTATCCGCTTTCAGCATGCCTATATCTTCCAAAAATACTCCTGCCTGCGATTTTTCCACTTTAGAGGTCTCCTTAAAGGTATCTGAAGCCCTTTGACGGTACAGAAAATAAACATCAACCTTATCATACTCACCCAGGGTTTCAAGATCTCCTTTCAACTCAGCCGTTGAAGTCCCTTTTTCAACAACCTGCAAAGTAGAAACAAAGGGCCTATCTCTTTCTGTGGTAAAACTTAAGGTTTCCCCGGCATCAACAATTCCATAACCGGTTTCCTCATCCCATCCCTGATCACCTAGACTCCGGGCGTTTGAATTGATGATTTCTTTCAGTTCTTGAGGAGACCACTCTAATCCCAAGTTCTCATAACGGGAAACAATTAAAGCTGCAAGGCCCGAAACAAAGGGGGCCGCCATGGAAGTCCCGTGTAATTCTTCATGTTCTTTTTCCAGCCCGGTAGAGAGTATACCAACCCCGGGAGCCACAACATCCAGAGATTCGCCGTAATTTGAAAAATCCGCTCTTTCATCATCCCTATTACTGGCTCCCACCGCCAGAATATTATCAAGAGCCGCCGGGTATGTAACTGAATCCTCACCGCTGTTGCCGCTTGCAGCAGCAAGGAAAACTCCCTTTTCATAAGCATAATCAACAGCGTTTTCAACCGTTTTGCTGTAATCACCTCCAAGGCTTATGTTTATGACATGGGCTCCTTTATCAGCTGCATATATTATTGCCGAACTCAAATCACCTGAATTCCCTTCACCTTCATCGTCAAGTACTTTTAAAGCCATAAGACTATTTTTCCAGCAGACACCGACAATCCCGTCTTCTGAGGATTCCGCTCCCGCAACACCTGCCACACCAGTGCCGTGGCCATGTTCATCCATGGGGTCATAATCCTCATTTACAAAATCATATCCGTGACTTTCATTTTCCGGATCCACCCACATATTGGGAGCAAGGTCAGGATGGTCATAGTCTATTCCGGAATCAATTATCGCTATTACAGTCTCTTCCAATCCGGTTTCTTTTTCCCATCCGTAATGGGAATTAATTCTTTCCAGCCCCCACTGATTATTTTTCATTTCATAAACATCTTCATACTGATCCGGAAGCTTATATGAAACAATTGAATAAATTATATTAGCTTCGGCATACTCAACCTTTTGGCTGGAATTGTATTTGTCTAAGATTTTCTCAAAAAAACCCTCACCCGGGATTTTTATTAATTCAACCCCAATCCCTTTTATAAAGTCTTTTCGCTGACCTCCTAATTCCCTGTGGATGGATTTTTTTTCATCTTCTTCAATTCCTTCCTTGAACTTTACCAGCATCTCCTTTTCAACGGCATGAACTTGCTTTCCTTCAATATTATATTCAGCTGTCTTAGTAAAGCCTGTCAAAGAAACACTAAGAATTGTTAAGATAGCAGCTACTGCATATTTACAGAGAATACAATATAATTTTGTGGAGTTTTCTTGTTTTAAACCCATAATCTTATTCTTAGACGCTGTTTAGAAAAGATTTGTTCCCTTTTTACTCTTTCGTCCCCTCAATTCTCAGCTTTATTCTCTGCTCCCTCGCTCTGCTCAGTGTAATCGGCATATCCAGTCTCAGCCAAAGCCTCCTCACCCCTCCCATTTCCACACCATAGCCTGTCTGGTCACCGGCAAATATTTCCTCCGTACTGCTTGTTAATTCTTCTGTAATACAGTCTTCTACAGAAAATTCATCGTAAGACACATCAGCACTGTTAAACAACCCGTACATCATAAACAAATCATGCCCGCTTGCGGTATCCGTGGCTTTCCAAAGAGAATAACTGTTATCGGGAAGCGTTATGGTTGATATTCTCAAACCGTAATCAAGGGATACATTTCCCATGTTTTCTATATCTATGCTTTGCGAAGAGACCACAGAAGTGTCAAGCACCACCTCTTCGAAATCATAAGTCCCCTTTGAAATAGAAATGCTTACCACCTCCGTAACCGTCTCAGTAGCCCTGTTTGATATATATGACCAGTTGCCCGGGTAATTCGCCCCCTCATCCGAATCCCTGGTCCATATATGAAAGTAATAGCTGACCCCTCCACGCAAACCCTCCACCTTCATTCCATGCGTCTCATCAGGTGTTATATCCGTAGATATCTCTATGCTGTAATCACCCCATGTCCCCTCACTATCATCCCAGTCGCTTTCCCAGTCAACTTCTGCTTCAGTCGACATCCTTATCTTATACTTCCCACCGTCTATATCATTATCATCCCCGTCATTACCCGGCGTAGTCCATGAAAGATCTACGGAACCGTCATCCTCAGCCTGGGCCTGAAGGTCCTCTACAGCGGCAGGGGCTATCCTTGCCCACTCCGTAGCCCCTTTGGATATATCAGACCATTCCCCGTGGGAGTTCCCTGTCCACAGCCTGAAGTAATAGGTGGTCTCCATAGATAAGCTCACAGTAGAGCTCACCGTCTCATAGGGATCTACTCCCCATGTGGATATACTTAAATCAAAAGTCTCATGGTCCCCCCATTCAATATCGGACCGGGTGGAATGCTGAATCCGAAACTCAGCCGGATCCGACTCTGTCCCCAGGGTCCCCTCCCATTCGTTTTCTCCCGGCGACTCCCACCATAGCCGCACCCCGCCTGTCAGGGTCTCCGTAGATGTCCATATCTCCTCAACAGCCGCCGGCGGCACATCAGCGCTAAGGGTCTCGGTGGAGCCAATATGCAGATAATCAGTCTCCACACCATCGTTATTTACCGCCTTAACCCTGAAGTAATAGGTGGTTTTCTCTTCAAGCCCGGTAAAGGTAAAAAAGTCACTATATGTCTCGGTAGATTTCATAACTTCTCCGTTAAACTCCTCCGTAGACTTTTCTAAGACGTAGGGAGTCCATTCAGGGTTATCACCCCCATCCCAGTGTACGGTTATGGTGCTGCATGTCACATCCGTAAACGCAGGTTCAACCAAAGAGGGAGCTTCCGCAAGAGTTGAGGTAGACAAATGGTCAGGTTCGCTCATCCACTCTGTGGTTCCGTCAAACAGATTTCCTACCCTGAAATGGTATGTAGTGTTGACAGAAAGCCCGCTTACAGTAAGGGTCGTCACCTCAATATCCTGGGTGCTTGAGGAATGATAGACTGAAAAATCAGTATCAGTGGACGCCTTCAAAACATAACCATCGGCTTCCTCTTCTTTATCCCAGCTCAGTGTGGCGCTGGATATAAAAACATCTGTCAAGCTGACATTTTGAGGTTCCGGATGATCTTCCACATCAGAGGAGAGGGTTATTGTACTGACAACCGGTGTTAATTCCTCATCGTCTGTTTCCATTTCAATTTCAAGTGCAAAATACGTATGGTCTTCAGACCAGTCAAGAGAGTAACTGGTGCCGCCGTCAAGCGAAACAGGGTCCGGTGTTTCCTCTCCCACCTGCCCGGGCGAGCCTGTTACGGTTACGGTGATGGTTCCGTCGTTTAATTCATATCCTAATCCGTCAAGGTCAGGCTGCGAGGTAATCATGGATTTTAAATCGGTTTCCAGAAAACCGGATGACTCGTAACCCAAAGGTGATGAAGCCCATTCGTACGCAGCCCAGTATATGGTGGTCTCAGAATCATTCCAGTCAGATTCAGAATAATACTGAAACTCTATATGCACAGAGTCTTTTCCACTGACATCTATAATGTTATTTTCATCCCAGGTATTGCTTTTGCTTCCTGTGGTACTGTCGGAATGTTTTATTTCGCCATCTACCCGAACCCTAACCGCAGAAACAGCATTCCCTTGAGCATGTTGATCTCCCTCAAGTTCATATTCATAACTTAAATACATTTCATCCATACCTGTTACGTTTACTTCCGTTTCTTCATAGTAGGTCTCCCAATCATTTGGTGAACCCACAATAGTTTTGGTTTCACTATATGTCGTAACACTGGTTTCAAAAGTTTCACTCAGTTCGATTGAATTGTTTATAATATTTATATTGTTTCGTGCGATGGCTGCCTGCCAGTCCTCTTCAGTTTCCCAACTTTTTTCGGAACGTGTGGAAAGAAGGAAAATTTCTCCCTCATCCAGAACATCTCCGTCTAAAGCCACCACTGCCCGATACTCATATAATGTTTCCGGGTCTAAAGAAATCGTTTCGTCATATACTTTGGGTTCTGAAATTGATGTTGAACCAGAGTCAGTCCACTCAGCAGTATCCCTCTCCCGGTATTGAAAGTAGGCTTCTACCGGCTCTTCTCCTATATCGGTAACTTCTCCATGCAAAGAAGCAGAGGTCTCCATAACTGAAGTGGCGTAATCAGTTTCAACCTTAGCTAAGGCAGTTATTTCCCAGCCCAGACGCGGATAATCTTCTCCATCCTCAATAACCCATGTTTCGTCTTCATGGTTGTCTTCTTCTACAATGTCCCATTCGGGAAGAAATGTATTGATATCCTGCATTTCTGAAGTGTATTTAGGTTCGGCTCCGTCATCATTAATATCGCTGTCATCATAACCAGAAGTTTCGCGGTCAAAATAGTTATTAAATGTATCATCCCCTCCGCAGCTACCTACAAAAGCCCCGACATTTTCCCCTTCGGTTTGAAGTACTTCCCCCATACTGTAACTGCGATATACCTCACCCCTGTTCATGGAGCCAATAAAACCCCCTATTTCGCTGGTCTGCAGAGATGAATAGCTTCCGCCCCAAACATCAACATCGGTATAACTGTCGTAAACATATGGTCGACTGAGTCCAATTAAACCTCCAACATATTGGTCCCCGGTTACTGAACCTGTGACAAAACAATTCTCGACAATACCATCCTCACCCCCCATCGTACCCCCTATCAGTCCGCCTGTATTATTATTTCCCGTTATATCTACATTAACCAGCCCGACGTTTCTGATTATTCCACCCGTTCCACAATGAGTAAACAAACCTTGAGAATCACTTCCCGGCCTGTCAATATACAAATCATAAATCCTGTATATATCCCCATCATAAACACCGGTAAATTCACTACCATCTCCAATAGGCACAAAATTATGCTGATCCTCTCCTGTTGGAGCGTATATATCGTCAGTTTGCAAATAATGACCATCCAAATTCCAGCCGTCTTCTCCGGTTCCTACTTTTTTTAAATCTTCATAAGTGGAAACTTCCCATGGCTTATCTTCCGAACCGTTCGGCTCTCCAAAGGCAAACCCGAAATGAAAAAATAAAAGTATACTTGTAAACAGCAGCAACTGAAAAAAAGAAAAGGCAAAAATATTTTGAACTTTTATTTTATGAAATATCTTAATTAATTTTTTTAACCTCACTTTAAAAGTATTCTTCTTTTCTCTTTTATTATTATTTAGCATTAAATAATTCAAAACTCTTCATTTCTTCTTCAGCATCGTCATCGATAACTCCAAAAAGCCCTATGCCGTCTTCACTTTTTCTGTTTATATATAAACCCCTTATTTCATATCCCTGTCCATCAAAACACCCTGTAAAATCACTTTCTTCATCACCGATCGGCTCCCAGCCGGCTCCATCATTGGAATTCTCGTCAGCATGTTCTTCATAACCCTGCGTACCCTCATCCAGATCTGCAATTAATTTATAATAGGCATCAAGTTCACCCCTGACATTGTTCAGATGTTCCCAGTTTTCAATCTCATAAGGAGAGTTTTCAGTACCCTCCCCTCCAGCAAAATCCGCATAGGCATTTGGATTTTGAAATGCTATTATGAAAAGGAAAAAAACAATTATTACTTTACTTTTCATAAATCCGTTGCCTCTTCTTCGCAAATAATCGCTCTGATCTTATATAATGTAGTTTAAAGCATCTTTCGTCAGATGTCTCAAATGAACTATTGTGAACACCAATAAATCCAATGAATAATTTACCTCCACACCAAATTAAGAAAACTTTCCAGGATGCATTAATCGTATAAGCAGCCTTTATTATTCTTTTCAAACGCCTATGCATAGTCCAACTAGACCATCTTTCATAACACCCTTCAAACTTACTTTTAAGTGACATATCATAAAAACACTTAGCTTTTCTTCTTGAAAATGTGCTATTCTCAAATGACCAGAATTGATGAACTTTTAACATGTTGTTACATTTATATTCACTATACCCTCTTAAAATAATACTAATACGAAAAAACTAATAATTCAAATAATTTTTATTATTTTAATATATTTTATGTTTAAGATGATAATTAATAAATTAAAGCCCTGTTTCCTTGCAATACCATTTCGCTATTACGCTAAAAGAAACCTGGAATGTAATTTCCTCATATTTACAACACTCAGAAAAAATTATAGTCTAATTACGGGTTTATAGCGGTTTTATAAAAATTTTTTATTTCAAGGAGGCAATTATGGATATAAAATTAAACGAGGTAACCGGGCTTGTAGAAGAGCTGGCACCCGGTGAGCTGGCTACTCAGTGGGATAATGCCGGTCTTCAAATCGGAGATTATAATAAGAATGTAGAAAAAGTATTGATAGCGCTGGATATTAACAGAAAAGTCCTGGAAGAAGCAGTATCCATTGACACTGACCTTATCATCACACACCACCCCTTATTTTTAAGCGGCATCAAATCTATAAGATACGATACCGCAGGTGGGTGGATTATAAAAAATGCGGTCAAGGAAGATATCTCCATATATTCAGCTCATACGAATTATGATATTGCCAAGGGGGGCCTTAACGATCTTTTGGCGGAAAAACTCGGTGTAAAAAATACCCGGGTACTGAAAAATACAGGTAAGAATAAATTAAGAAAAATTGTTGTTTTCGTTCCCGAAGATGCCCTTGATAAAGTAAGGATGGCCCTTGGAGAGGCCGGGGCGGGATGGATAGGAAATTACAGCCACTGTTCTTTTTTTGCCCGGGGTACAGGAAGCTTCAAACCCCAACAGGGAACAAGCCCTCACACCGGTTCCATAGGAGAGATAAATACCGTAAAAGAATACAGGCTTGAGACCGTGGTATATGAAAAAGATATAAATAAAACAATCAAAAAAATGTCCGACGCCCATCCCTATGAAGAAGTGGCCTACGACATATACCCACTGGAAAACCAGGGTGAGATATATGGAATCGGAAGAATCGGAAGCCTGGAAGAAAAAACCACGCTGAAAAAATATGCGGAAAAGATTAAAAAGGTTTTAGACATCAGCAACCTCAAGATAAGCGGAGACCCCGGGGGTGAAATTAAAAAAGTTGCTTTATGCGCCGGAAGCGGCAGGGATTTAATAGAGTCCGCCGCATCCCGGGGGGCGGATCTTTTTATAAGCGGAGACATAACATATCATGCCGGCCAGGCGGCAGAAGAAAAGGGAATGAATCTAATCGACGCCGGCCACCACGGAAGCGAAAAAATAATGATATCAGGGATGGCAGATTATCTGCGAAAAAAAATAAAAGAGAGGAACCTTAAAGTCGAGATAATTGAGTCTGAGATAAATACCGACCCTTTCTGGAAGTTATAAATAATTTAGTGATTATGCTTTAATGGGAAAATAATTGACAAACCCTGTGATAATGACTAATAATCTCATCATGAAAATAGAAGAACAAGGAGAGGCAATATAAATGAAAACATTTTTGGATTGTTTTCCGTGCTTTCTGAAGCAGGCAATAGAGTGCGCAAGATTATCTTCTGACGATCCGCATATTCACAGAAAAACTGCTGACAGAATAATGAAAATTCTTCTTAATCTTGACGCGGGCCTTTCACCGCCGAGCATTGCAAGGGAAGTTTACGCTGAAATAAAAAATATTACCGGAAATGAAGACCCCTACTGTCAGATTAAGAAAAAAGACAACAGGCAGATGATGGATATGTACAAAGAAATGAAAAAGCTTATATCAGGAAAAAACTCTCTCTACATGGCCTGCAAAATATCTGCCGGGGGAAATATGATAGACAGCGGAACGGGAAGACGCAAAGACAGCCACGGCTCAAAAGAAATCAATGACATACTTAAAACAGAGCCTGTCCAGGATGATTTCCGGCAGCTCGAAGAAGGGCTGGAAAACTCAAGAAATCTTCTTTTTATCGGGGACAACGCCGGAGAAATAGTAGCCGACAAACTCTTAATCCGGGAGATTCAGGATAAATGTCCGAAGCTTAACATAAAATATGCTGTAAGGGAACTCCCCGTTATTAACGATGCGACAATGAATGATGCCCTGGAAGTCGGAATGGATAAGCTCTGTGAGATAATCT
Source organism: Elusimicrobiota bacterium (assembly GCA_003553445.1). GTDB lineage: Bacteria > CG03 > SLGR01 > SLGR01 > SLGR01 > PWEK01. The sequence continues at coordinate 7,866 of PWEK01000103.1, read as the reverse complement.
CAAACGGCGACAGCGCTCCGGGCACCGAGCTGAGGAAATGTTCTAAAAAATTTAAAGAGATTTTCTCTGACGCAGACTTAATCATATCCAAGGGACAGGGTAATTTCGAAACGCTCAGCGGGAATGCGGATAATCGCATCTTCTTTCTTCTTATCGCAAAATGCCCTGTAATCGCGCAACACCTTGATGTCCCCATAGGCAGCATGCTTATAAAGAAAAACGATAAATCGTTTTCTTAATTACGCTTTTTAGTTATGACCGGTTACCCGGAGAGCTCTTCTAAAGTCTCTTTTGATGGGCTGTTGGGTATCTGCGCTACCGTCTCTCCCCTGTATTCAAATATTTCACTGTCATCATCCGTAATCTCTCCTATCACCTCAACATTTTCTGTTTTAGCCATTACGGCCTGCATAACCTCATCTACATCTTCAGGGGGGGTCTGCACCAGATAGCGGGCCTGGGTTTCGCAAATCAATATTTCCTCGGGTGTAATTTCCGGATCGGAAACCTTAACCTTTGAAAGATCAACCCTTGCCCCGAGCGAGCCGTAACGGGCAGACTCACAGACAGCAGCCCCTATCCCGGCAGCGCCGAGATCCGAGCATGCCTTTATCTTTCCTGTTTCAAATGCCGCAATTGCGGCCTCCATGGCAACTTCTTCCTCTTCAAACAAAGCCAGAGCCGGGCGCATTTCATCAACAAGCCCCGCCCTATAGAGGGTATCATTGCCATCCTTTCCGGTTACTCCGATGGAAATAATTTTATCTCCTGCGTTCTTTGCCGGTTTTGTAAGAGGCTTTTCAGTAATAAGCTTTCCTATAACCGCTACCACTACGGCTGGAACGATATCTGAAAAAGAAGTTGAAAATCCTCCTCCGACAACAAAAACATTCATCTGTGAACACATGTCTTTTATGCCTTTAATCATTGTGTTGAGCCTGTCCTGACTCGTCGTTATTTTGCATTTGCCGCAGTCGCAGCGCCCCTTAAAGCCGCATGGGCCTATAATTACTTCCTGCTCAAGCGGCCTTGTGCCGATAAAATCCATAAGAAAAACAGGTCTGCCTCCCATGGCAACCACATCGCGCATAGCCCCTCCCGCTCCGGTTGCGGCGGCATCATAGGGCCTCGGCACGCACGGAGAACAGTGACTTTCCATCTTTCCTACAATATACCCGTCCATATCAGGCAGCCTAAACACCGCTGAATCATCATTCGCTTCAGGGCCCACAATCAATGCCCCCGGCCATTTTTCTTCAACCTTTCGGTTAAGCTCCTGGAATCCCTTAAAATCAATAACCCTGTCAATATTGTGGTGCAGGTGCACAAAAAGACCATGCATTAATGCTTTTTCAATTGTATTCATTTTTATTTCCTTTCTTTTTTTTCAAAAACAGATTTCACATTATACTTTTGCAAACAAATGCCGTCAAAACTACTTGGCTGCAGAAATGATAAGAATATTTTATTTTCGAAATCCACCTAATCGGCTACACATACTTTACCAACAGGGTTTAAATAAGCACCCAGTGATTTTAGGACAACAAGCGCAGCCGGAATTCCGATTATGGATATGAATAGTGCTAACATATACACCAGGTTAAAAAGTAAAAGAAAAAGTCCAAAAGGAAAATAAATTACGGCAACGACGATAGAATAAGTCCTCCAAAACCTGTTTTCTTTTATTCCTGCACGGGATTTGGATACCATTTTGCGGCTGAAAGGCGCAAGTAAAAATTTTCCGTATTCCATCAGCCCAAGCCCAATTGGAGCAGCTATTACCGTTATGCAAAGAAGCAATCCCACAATGTAGTTCATCAGGGCATCCATAAAGCCCAGAAATGGAAAATGCCATAATATATTTCCTAAAGTTTTCAGTTATTCTCTCCCAAAATAAGTTTTAAATAATCAAATTCAGTTTCCGTACTAACCCTGTTTTTTCCCGCGCATCGGAAAACCCTAAGTTCTTGCAGTCAAAATCAAAAACAGAGCCAAAGATGCCGAGTTAACGCCTTCTCATTTAGGCGAAACAGGCGCGCTGATTTTCGCCGGGAAACTTCTATACTGAAAAAATTATATCAGCAGCCCGGCTCAATGTCAAAAGCTTCATTATGACATCATCTAACCGCTTTTAGCGCATGCGCGTTGACATCATAGAGAAATAGTTGCTATAATTTTTTTTCAGGAATTGATAACAGGAGAAGCAACTATGTTACTGGATTTCCAGACACAATTCGGAAAATGGATAAAAATGCCGGATAAGACCGGAAAAGAAGCTTTAAGAAACTCCTCTTTTGCAGTCCGCAATGCCATCAACTCAAGTGAAAAAATCCGCGCATGTTTCACTTTATTCCAGGACTGCTGTCAATACCATATAGCCACAAGCAGTGATATTTACCCGGACTCTTTCAATGAGAGCATTTTTAGAGCGGAAGCAGAAGAATGAATGAATACATAGGACTGGGGCTGATTTCCATCGGATTGATATACGATATCCTTGCCTGTTTCGGGCTGGTCCGCATGCCTGACATATATACCAGGCTACAGACATCAACAAAGGCCGTTACAATAGGCACCTCATGCATCCTCATAGGCGCTGCCGTTTACGCGGGGCCCGGAACGCTTGCCGCCAAGTCTCTTCTTTGCATGGTTTTTGTTCTTTTAACCAACCCAACCTCAGCCCACGTAATTGCTCGTGCGGCCCACAATTCGGGCATAAGGGTTGAAAGGGTCACAGCAGACGGACTTATGGGACGTGAAATTGAATCAGAGCTTCAGGATATAACAAGAAAGAAGGACGAGCATCATAAAGACAAGATTATAAAAATAGTTGAGACCTGTTCAATTATCGAAATAAACCATCATGTCAATAAAGAAGGCCTTTTTGAACTGGTTTCCCAGCAGTTAGGCTATAAGCAAAATATTTCCCCCGATTTGATTAAAAGCAAGTTAATGGACCGCGAAAAAGAGGCGGTAACGGCCCTGAAGCCCGATTTCGCCATTCCGCATATAATTATAGAAGGAGAAGGCTCTTTTGAACTTATTGCGGTCCGCGCGAAGGAAGGCGTGTTTTTTTCCGAGGATTTTCCTTCAGTCAGGTCAGTATTTGTAATGTCCGGAACCCAGGACCAGTGGAACTTTTATCTTAAAATCCTTGCCTTGATAGTACAGCTGGTTCGAACTGAAGGTTTTTTTGACAAATGGCTGGAAGCTTCCGGAAAAGAGGAATTAAGAAAACTAATTTTAAATGGTGTTCTGGAAATAAGGGAAAGAATAAACTAGTTTTTAAGCTTTCTTTTTAACGTAAGCGGGTATCATTATTTTGAAAACCGTTCCTTTCCCAGGTTTAGATTCCCCCATTATTTCCCCATTATGGCCATCTACAATAACTTTGGCAATATTTAACCCCAGGCATCTTTCCATGATAGATTTGCTGTGGAAAATATTTTCAACATATCTTTTTGACATTCCGGGGCCGGTGTCGGCAATTGAAATCTGAACCTTTTTATTTTTCGATTTTGCGGACACTGTAATTTTATCACCCGGTTTGCAGAAACGAACAGCGTTTACCAGTATATGGGTTACTACCCAGCTCATTTTCACAAAATCGATTTTAACATCAGGAAGGTGTTCCTCCAGTTCTTTCTGGATTACAATTTCTTTTTTAGCGGCCTGTTCTCTGATTGGCTGCAGAGCTGAATCAACAAGTTTATCAACCCCGACATTTTTCATGGAGCTGATATGAATATCAACCTCCTCTTCATATTCGGATATATGCTTGTAATACCTATCCATGATATCTCCCCTGGCCAACACCCCCGTCAAACGGTTTGTGCGGTCATCGGACAAAACAGGAATTATCTTTACCGATATCTTATTTATCAGATTAAATGCTTTCAGGAGGTTTTCATCCTCATAAATAGTCGCAGCAGGGGGCACGCATAAATCCTGAGCTTGACGGGATAAATCTTCATCCTTTAAACTGACTATACTTTCATAGCTGAGCATCCCAACCATATCCCCGGTTGTTGAATCTACTACCGGAAGATAAGAATAAAAATTTCTTTCAAAATACTTAAGGGCTTCCCTGACTGTGGCCTGGGCGGGAATTTTAATTATTTTACTTGTCATAGCTTCTCGAACCTGTATATTTTCAAGCATTTGATGTTCTTCTTCCTGTTCGATGTCAATTCCCCGGTGGAGAAGCTTTGTAGTATAGATGTTTTCTTTCTGATACCAGCGGGTCAATGTGGAACTGATTACACAGGCAAACATCATAGGCAGAATAATCCCGTGATCCTGGGTCATTTCATATAAAATTATTATCGAAGTCAGCGGCGCATGGGTTGCGCCGGCGAAAACAGCCCCCATGCCAACCATTGCGTAGGAGCCCGGGCCGGCTGCAATCCCGGGAAATAAAATATTAATAAGACTGCCGTAGCCCGCTCCCATCATGGCGCCTATAAAAAGCCCGGGCGCAAAAATGCCGCCGCTGCCTCCGCTGCCGAGCGTTAAGGAAGTGGCCACTATTTTAGCAAGCATTAAAACAAACGCGAACTGCAGTGTTAAACTGCCGTAAAGCGCCTGCTCCATAACCGGATAGCCTGTAGAATGAATTTCCGGAAGCCACAGAGCCAGCCCTCCCAGGAGAAGGCCTCCCAGGGCCGGTTTTACTGCCATAGGAATTGAAATACTCTCAAAAAAATGTTCCATGCCATAAAGCATTTTTTGATAAAGAAGGGATACAGCGGCAGCTGCGAATCCCAGACCGACATAAAAGAAAATTTCCCAAAGACTTATTATCTCATGGGACGGAATAGTAAAAACAGCATAAAAACGGTCGAGAAAGATATTTGCAACTGCTACTCCCACAACGGACGCTACTACTATTGCGGATAAAAAACGCAGCCTAATATTACGCAAGATAACCTCAATGCTGAAAATCACCCCGGCAAGCGGAGCGTTGAAAGTACCGGCAATTCCTGCCGCCGCGCCTGCCCCCAGCAAGGCTTTTGTTTTTTCTGTTGATAATTTCAAAAATTTCCCTACGGAGGAACCGAAAGCCGAGCCTATCTGAACTATAGGTCCTTCACGCCCTGCTGAACCGCCGGAACCGATACATATGGCAGAGACAAGGGCTTTAAGCGGAACAATACGAAAACGCATTTTTCCTTCCTTTTTTGCAGCAGCTTCCATTACTTCGGGCACACCGTGACCACGGGCCTCCTTTACAACATAAGCGATTACGGGACCTATAATAAGCCCGCCTATAGCAGGGGCAAAAATACGGTACTGCCAGGGAAGTGAAAGAACCGCTTCAAGAAAACCATCTGTAGTCGTAGCCCCGTAAAAAAGATATTTAAACCCTAGAATAAGCACCTTAAATGCGATAGATGCAAGCCCTCCGACTATGCCAATAAGGGCTGCAAGCATTACCATTCCAAGGGGGCCGGCCTGCTGGAAATATCGGTATGTCGGGCTGTATATTTTTTTATATATACTTTTTAATATGCCGGGGCTTTCGGGTTTTGATTCATTGTAATTGCTCATCCTAATTATTCTTTTCACATTTTATACAAAAATAATGTCAGCATACTTATCCCTGCTCTTTATTCAGAACCTCGGAAAACCTGGAATTCTTTCCGGCAAGAACGAAAACAGTGCTGGGCATGCCGGCTATACGCCTGCTCATTTGGTCATAATAGGCGGCATAATTTTTTCCGGGCCCGGCCATTCCTTTAAATATTATATTGGCAGTCCTTGAAGATTCTCTGAATATTTCATCAAAAGAACGACCCTTACTGTCTATAACCTCATACTCCGCACCCTTAACATTATGCTTGTCCAGCAAGCTCCGGAGATTTTTCCGGGCCGTTTCGGTAGCCGTTTTATTTTCAACAACCAGTTTCAACCTGATGACAGAATTCCTCCATGCGGGAGAAAAACGGAGAGAATCAGCAAAAATAAGCATCAGTCCTCCATTTCCTTTCAGTCCCCCCCACCAGATATCTATTTTTTTCAACTTTCCCCCGGGAGGTTCCAGATCAAGGGGGGTTTCAACATTCTGATTAAAAATCACCACGTTCTTCCCACTATGGTATATGTTTTCTATAAGCTTAAAGTAATTTTTCTTTACCTCTTCATCTTCTCTTTCCGTTCCTCCCAGAAGAATCGTATTAGGCACAACGGGGCCGAGTCCGTATACCTCCACCATCTTTTCGGCTCCCGTAAACGGATCCGGCGCAGATATCAACCTGACCAGGGCGGGAATATTGCGCTTATCCAGATACTCTTTTATAACCGTTTCCATTTCTGATTTCTGCCGGGCGTCTCTTGAATCGTAAGGAAGCACCGTAGCCACAGTAAACATCCCCTTCCTGTTTGTAAGCATATCGGCGAACTCAATAAGATGCCATCTCTTAGTTGGAGCGCCGGATAATGTCAATATATTAGGCCTCCAGTTGCGCGGGTCGGGAGATCTGTCAAGCTGCAGAAGGCCCATCCTTACAAGCATCATCCATACCCCCCTGCGGACATCGCCCCAGGTGCTCTCCAGCTTTCTCCTTTCAAGCCATACATATATAGCCGTGATAGAAAAAGCGGCAATAACCGTAGCCACCGGATTAACAAGAAACATGGCGGTAATGCACCCAATAGCTCCAAGCATTGAGAAAATCCAATGAACCTTAAAAGCAGGCCTGAAAGAAGGATTCTGCAAAAAATTCTCCACCCCGGCCGCAAAATTCAAAACAAGGTAAGTAGCCAGAAAAAACATGGTAAGTATAGGCGCTATCATATTAAGATCTCCCACATAGACCAAAACAAGCACCATTATCAAAGTAAGAAAAGTGCCGTAGCGCGGCTCATCGGATCCCCCGGAACCTTTTCCAAGCCACCTCAAACTCCGGGGAAGAACTCCGTCTCTGGCCAGGGCCTGCAAAACACGGGGAGCCCCCAAAATACTTCCGATGGCGCTGGATAGGGTCGCCCCCCAGATTCCCGCCAAAATAAGCCAGCCCCATCTTGCAATATCAAACATGACAAGAGGCTGCTGAATAAGTCTATCCGTTGAAACCTTAAAATAAAGAAATGCTGCCAGAAACATGTATATTACAAAGCCGGTTCCAACCGCAGCCAGGGTGCCAACCGGAATGGATTTTGAGGGGTTCCTTAAATCTCCCGACATGTTTATCCCTGCCATTATACCTGTCACCGCAGGAAAAAATACGGCAAAAACTCTCCAGAAATCAGGCTGAAAACCTCCATTTATAGATGCAGAAACCTCATTTGCCGCTATAGATGAAGCCCCTCCCCCGCCTATAAGCAGAGAAATAAGAGATGCCGCAATAACAGCCATTATCAAGTACTGCGCCTTTATGGCAATCTTTGCAGATTTAATTGCCAGTAACGCAACAAAGATAGTTACCGCAATGCCCACAGTTCTCTGATCTACTCCGGGAAAAGCAAGAGAAACACTTTCCGCAAAACCTATAGTATAAAGAGGAACAGAAAAAGCCTGGGCTATATACAGAGGAATTCCAATGGCGCCCCCGCTTTCTATCCCCAAGGACCTGCTTATCATATAATAAGCTCCTCCCGTTCTCACCTTCCGGTCAGTAGCTATTGAAGAGACAGATAGAGAGGTAAGAAAGGTTATAAGACAGGAAAGAGTAATGATAAAGAAAGTGCCTAAAAGTCCGGCGTTGCCCACTACCCAGCCAAGTCTCAGATACATTATAACTCCGAGAATTGTAAGCATAGAGGGAGTAAACACACCGCTGAAAGTGCCAAACCTTCGGGATTTATTTATAATATTCTCAGCTGTCTTATTTTTATTATTACTCATTAAAGCAGTTTACCCAAATT